>NZ_JANDBC010000003.1:0-321709 GCF_024320785.1 Gracilimonas sediminicola | reverse complement strand
TGCACTTATGCAGTGCTTCCCGGCCGGAACTGTAAGTGGGGCTCCAAAAATACGAGCCATGGAAATCATCGACGAACTGGAAACGACCAAGCGTGGAATATACGCCGGTGCGGTTGGTTATTTCGATTTTTCCGGAAACATGGATACTTGTATTGCCATCCGCACCATGGTGGTAACCGATAACAAAGCCTATATTCAGGCCGGTGCGGGCATTGTTGCCGACAGTAATCCCACCAAAGAATTTGAAGAAACACAGAACAAAGCGGGCGCACTCATACAGGCGCTTAGCGTAGCTTTAGATATTCAATAACACAGTTTATGAGCGACACAAAAACAATTTTATCAGGAATTCAGCCTTCAGGAAAGCTTCATATCGGAAACTATTTCGGGGCGATCCGTCAGCATATAGCTATGCAGGAGGAGGGAGAAGCCTTTTACTTCATCGCCAATTTCCATTCGCTGACTTCATTGAACGATGGAGAACAGCTTCGCCAAAATACAATTGATGTAACACTTGATTACCTGGCATTGGGATTAGATCCCAACAAAGCGACCTTCTTTGCCCAGTCTGATGTGCCGCAAGTCACGGAACTGGCCTGGATACTCGGAACTTTGACTCCTGTGTCTCTCATGGAGAAAGGAGTTTCCTATAAAGATAAAATCGCCGCCGGGCTCAACCCGAACATCGGCTTATTCACATACCCGATCCTGCAGGCAGCTGATATCCTTATTTATCACTCCGATATAGTCCCTGTAGGGGAAGATCAAAAGCAGAATATTGAGATTACCCGCGATCTTGCCGGCAAATTTAATCATACGTATAGTGGTGAATACCTCAAACTACCGGAAGAACACATTGTGAAATCAGTGGCTGTTGTTCCCGGAATTGATGGTCGCAAAATGAGTAAAAGCTACAATAATACCATCGATATATTTGCGGAAGGAAAGGCCCTGAAGAAGCGAGTCATGTCTATTGAAACAGATTCAACACCGCTTGAAGATACCAAAGATCCTGAAAGTGATAATGTGTTTGCCCTCATCAAACTGTTTGCCGATAAAGACACTCAAGACGAGATAGCAGCCAAATATAAAGCCGGTGGATATGGCTACGGTCATGCTAAGAAAGAACTGCTTGGAATGATTGAGGAGTATTTTGGAGATGCACGCGATCGACGGCATGAACTGGCTAAGGACCTGGATTATGTACACGATGTATTAAGAGAAGGGGGTAAAAAGGCCAGAGAACGAGCAGAATCTGTAATGGAACCCATAAGAGAAGTAACGGGAATAGTGAGGCACTTTTAAAATTTGGAACACAGATGATGCGGATAGAATGGATGGTCGCTGATTTACTATTATTCGAAGAAAATTCGTCACAACCCTGACTTATGAATGCTATTCCATCATGTTTAACATCTGAAAAATCTTTAAATCCTATGAATCTGTGATCCTTATTATTGACAACTACGACTCCTTCACTTACAACCTTGTTCATTTGGTTGCAGCTGAAACAGATGATTATAAAGTCATTCGAAATGATGCAATGACGCTGGATGAGATCAGGGCTTTGAAGCCTTCTAAGATCCTCATTTCTCCCGGCCCCGGGCGTCCGAATGAAGCGGGAATCACCGAAGAAATTATCCGTGAGATGGGGAAAGACACGCCAGTATTGGGAGTTTGTTTGGGTCACCAGGCTATTGGAGAAGTGTTTGGGGCTAAAGTTACTCACGCTCCTAAGCTTATGCACGGCAAGGTTTCGAAAGTATCACATAACGGGGAGTTTATATTTGAAGGAACGGAAAAAGACTTCACAGCTACCCGATATCATTCCCTGGTGTTAGATCCGGATAGTATCCCGGATGTACTTGAAATCACAGCTCATTCGGATGACGGAGTGATTCAAGGTATTCGCCACAAAGAGTATCCCATCCAGGGGATCCAATTTCACCCGGAAAGCATTCTTACTACCGAAGGACCTAAATTAATTCAAAACTGGTTGCGACAATAATGGATTTCAAAAGTATTCTCTACAAACTTTCATTTTCTGAAGACCTCTCCCAAATTGAGGCTGAAACAGCGCTAAACCTGATCATGTCGGGCGAGGTCTCTGAAGAACAAATTGCCGGTTTCCTTACAGCTATGCGGTTGAAAGGAGAAACGGTAGAAGAACTGACCGCTTTTGTTAAAGTGATGCGCTCCAAAGCCGTAAAAGTAGATGTGGATATTACGGGAGCTATCGATCTTGTTGGAACCGGGGGAGACCAGTCAGGCACCTTCAATATATCTACTGCAGCTTCCTTAATTACGGCTGCAGCGGGAGTGCCTTTAATTAAACATGGAAACCGTAGCGCATCCAGTAAATGTGGTTCTGCTGATGTTTTAGAACATTTAGGGGCCGCTATTGAGCTCGGTAAAGAAGGAGTGGAGCAGGTTTTTGATGAAGTGGGAATGGCTTTCATGTTTGCCCCGATGTTTCATCCAGCCATGAAGTATGTGATGCCGACACGCCGTGAACTTGGCTTCCGGACGTTTTTTAACATTTTAGGTCCAATGGTTAATCCCGCCGAAGTTCAGCGATATGTAATCGGTGCTTTCAGTAAAGAAGTAGCCGAAAAAATGGTTCACATCCTTGCCAATCTTGATACAGACTTTGCTTACACGTTCAATGCTCATGATGGACTTGATGAAGTGAGCTTAACTTCTCAATCCGAGATCTTTGAACTGAAAGATAAAGTAGTCTCCACCTCCATCTTGTTTGACCCTGAATCCATTGGATTTAAGAAAGTGGAGATGGATGACCTTATGGGCGGCGGCAAGAAAGAAAATGCAGAGATACTAACGAATATCATGGCAAATAAAGCGACCGAAGCTCAGCAAAATATTGCTCTGTTAAATGCCACATTTGCTATTCAGGCATCAGGAAAGGTTGAGAAATTGGAAGAAGCCAAGGAATTGGCTGTTGAAGCACTTGAATCCGGCAAAGCCCGTAAGATGCTGAATGACTTTATTGATGCCACCAACGATGCAATGGGGACGTTTAAATACTGATTTATGAGCAACATTCTTGATCAAATAGTTGAAAAGACGGCCGAAGATTTAGCCAAACGAAGGAGGAAGGTTTCGTTTAACGACTTCAATTCCTTTCAGGGTTTCGAGAAGGAGAGCATTTCCTTCAAAGGCGCACTGAGAGACAACGAGTCTGTTTCTATCATTTCAGAAGTAAAAAAAGCCTCTCCATCTAAAGGAATTATCCGCCCCGATTTTGATCCGGTTGACATCGCACTACGCTACGAAGAGGGAGGGGCATCAGCTATTTCCGTTTTGACCGACCAGCCTTTTTTTAAGGGCGATTTGAAATACCTGGAGGCGATATCAAATAGAGTTAAGCTTCCATTATTGAGAAAAGACTTCATCATTGATCCCTATCAGATGAAAGAGGCGAAAGCATACGGAGCAGATGCAGCCTTAATAATAGTTGCCATTACAGAAGGATCTCAACTGAATGAACTATTGCATGCTGCCCGGGAATTTGAATTGGATGCCTTGGTTGAATGTTATGATCAGGAAGACTTCAATCGAATTAATTTCGAATTGGTTGATATACTGGGCGTAAACAATCGTGATCTTAAGAATTTTGAGGTGGATGTGCATCGTGGCATCGGAATTCTTCAACAAGCACCGGAAGGAACGGTGTTGGTTTCCGAAAGCGGGTTATCATCCGGAAAAGATCTGGCTTTATTGCAAAAAGAAGGAATCCATTCTGCTCTGATAGGTGAGTATTTTATGAGACAAGACGACCCCGGTCAGGCTATAAAAGATTTAATTGAACAGACCGAAGAAGAATTTGAACGTTTACAAAAAGAAAAAGAAGATGTAGAACATGGATGATACAGATGCTGAATATTTTTTCACGATAATGCACTTATTAAATCAGCGACTACCCTTTACATCCGCTTTACCCATGTTCCATCAACAATGATTATGACTGCACAGAACCACAGAACAAGAATTAAGATTTGCGGAATAACGAACCTTGAAGACGCACGGTTTGCAGCCGGAGCTTTGGTGGATTACCTGGGTTTTATCTTTTATGAAAACAGTCCCCGGTATATTGAACCCGGAGAAGCCGGAGCTGTCATTAATTGGCTGGAAGGCCCTGAGAAAGTCGGTGTTTTCGTAAATCAGCCTTTAGATGACGTTAACCGAATAGCCAAAGAAACCGGGCTGGATTATGTTCAGCTTCATGGAGATGAATCGGTTGAGTACTGTGAACTGGTGGAAAAGCCCATCATAAAAGTGATTCATATTCAGCAGGAAACGGTTCCTTATTTACTGAAACATCAAATAGATCAGTATTCTGAAGTGGCCGACTTTCTTCTTTTTGATACAAAAATTGATGGACTTTGGGGCGGAACCGGGAAATCATTTGACTGGGATATGCTGAATGAAGCTGATATCGATATACCGTTTTTCCTCTCCGGTGGATTGAATGCAGAAAATATTCATGAAGCAATCAATACGGTTCAGCCTTATGCTGTGGATATATCAAGCAGCCTGGAGCAGAAACCAGGACTTAAAGATTTTGAAAAAATTGAAGCCTTCATGGATCAAATGAGAGCTTTGGAAGCAAATTAACAGAACACGGATTAAGCGGGTTGACAGGACCTGTTTTATCCGTGTTTCTACTCAATGATGATATTATGAGCACAAAAACTAAGACAAAGAAATATACCTTTCCCGATGAACGTGGGTATTACGGCAAATTTGGCGGTAAATTTGTGCCGGAAATTCTAATCCCTGCCATTCAGGAGCTGGAAGCGGAATTCCAAAAGGCTAAAAACGACGAGACTTTTCAAAAAGAATTCAAATCGTTATTGGATGAATATGTCGGACGGCCTACCAAGTTAACCTTTGCGAATCGCTTAACCGAACATTACGGTAAGGGCAAAATCTATCTGAAACGAGAGGATCTGTGTCATACCGGTGCACATAAAATTAACAATGCGATTGGACAGGTTTTATTGGCCCGACGAATGGGTAAAAAGCGAATCATAGCTGAGACAGGTGCCGGTCAGCATGGAGTGGCTACGGCCACGGCCTGTGCGAAATTTGGACTCGATTGTGTGGTGTACATGGGAGAGGAAGACATGGTTCGCCAGAAATTGAATGTAGATCGTATGACCCTGCTCGGTGCAGAAGTAAGAGGGGTAAGCAGTGGTTCAAAAACCCTGAAAGATGCTACCAATGAAGCCATCCGTGATTGGGTAACCAATGTAGATACCACATTTTATATCATAGGGTCGGTAGTTGGCCCTCATCCTTACCCCATGATGGTACGCTATTTTCATGAGGTTATCGGACGGGAAACCAAGAATCAGGTTCATGAATATGAAGGGCGAAATCCGGACCACCTGGTTGCCTGCGTAGGCGGCGGGTCGAACGCCATTGGCTTCTTCTATCCATTTATTGATGACGAGGATGTGAACATTATAGGAATAGAAGCGGCCGGTTTCGGTGTTGACTCCGGACAGACTGCGGCAACCATGAGTAAAGGAACCCCGGGCATATTACATGGTTCGCTGAGCTACTTACTACAAAGTGAGGAGGGCCAGATTGAGCTGGCTCATTCTATCAGTGCCGGTCTGGATTACCCGGGTGTAGGGCCTGAACATGCGCATTTAAAAGATCTGGGAAGGGTGAACTATCATGCTGTTACGGACGATGAAGCCATGGATGCCGTGAAATTGCTTTCGAAAACCGAAGGAATTATCCCGGCTCTGGAAACCGCTCACGCTTTTGCATGGCTGGAAAAGCTAATGCCGGAAACATCGAAAGACGATATTATAATTTTGAATTGCTCCGGCCGCGGCGATAAAGACATGGGCACGATTTCGGAGTTCATCCGCGAGAAGGAAAATTGAATCGAACACGGGTGACACCGATTAAATGGATTCTCACAGATTTACTAACCATCAATCAGTGTAAATCTTTTTTAGTATCAGCGTTTTCCGTGTTCCATAAAAGAAGTTATTTTTAGTTTAATGAACCGAATTCAAAATACATTTACAGAAAAGGGAAACGACTCAAAGCTGATGAGTCTTTTTCTAACCGCCGGCTTTCCTGATTTAGACGCTACCGTTGACCTCATCCTTGGCTTCGAAAAAAACGGAGCCGATATCATCGAGCTTGGTATGCCGTTCAGTGATCCTTTAGCGGATGGGCCTACAATTCAGTATTCCAGCGATGTAGCTATTCAGAATGGTATTACCATGGAGAAAATCTTCGGAATGGTGAAGGAAGTCCGTAAACAATCGGAAATCCCCATAATTTTGATGGGATATATGAACCCGGTACTGCGTTATGGAGTTGAGAAGTTCTGCGCCAGAGCCGAAGAAGCGGGCGTTGACGGACTGATTATTCCGGATATCCCCATTGAAGAAGGCGGGATTATTGAGCAGCATGCCAAAAATTCGAAGCTGTCTCTGATCTATCTCGTTGCACCAAACACCAGCGATGAGCGGATGAAGCAAGCCGATGAAAAGTCACAGGGATTTGTATATTGCGTTTCCGTTACCGGGGTAACCGGTGCCAGAGAAGGTGAGGAAGTGTCAAAATCTGTGAATCGGTTTATAGAACGGGTAAAAACCAATATCACTCATAACCCGGTGATGGTGGGTTTTGGCATCAAATCTCATGAGGATGCGGTTGATATCGCATCAAATGCCGATGGTTTTATTGTTGGTAGTGCCTTAATTGATACCATCAAGAAAAACTACCCGAATGAAGGATGGCAATCAGCGTTGTTTTCTTTCGTTCACTCACTGAAATTTGGAAATTAATTATTCATTATGCGATTAACATTAGGTTCTATAATTGTTTCAGCCGTTGCTCTTCTTTTTGTCTCCTGTGATGGAGATTACCGCCCTTTGGCTGAAGGAAATACCCGCGAAGTAGTTGTGGTTATGGATTCCACCAAATGGGAAAGCCAAACAGCCGAAGCCATCAGAGATGTATTTGGAAAGTGGGTGTTAACCGTTCCAAACGGAGAACCGTATTATGACCTTCAGTTTACACAAATCCGCTCTCAATCGCATTTAGACCGCCTTAAGAGCAAAAAGAACGTAATTTTTGCCGCTCCCATTGATGAGGATTCCAACACCGGCCGGCAAATTCGCGGCTTCCTGGACGAGTCGGTTGAACAGCGAGTCAAGGAAGGTGAAAGTTTCGCATTCCCGGTGGAAGATCAATGGTACAGGGATCAATATGTGTTGATTTTAAGTTCGTCTTCCGATTCACTTTTAGCTCAAAAAATCAGAAATACAGAAAACTCATTGCTCAGTAACATGCTTCAAAAAGAGCTTCAGCGCTGGGAGTATTTTGTGTACGAAAAGAAAGAACAAACACAGCTTTCAGATTCGTTATGGCAAAACCGAGGTTTTAAAGTTCGGTTCCAGCACGATTATATCAAGAATATAGACACCCTTAATTTCATCAGTTACCGTCGTTTCCTTCCACAAAACGACCGCTGGATGTGGATTTGGTATAAAGACAACGTTGATGATATTTCATTCCTGGATGACGAATGGATTATCAATACCCGTGACTCCCTTTCTCAGGAGTATATCAAAGGCGCTCGTGACTCTATGTATGTCCAGACCTATACGAACCGTCCTGAAATACGCCCCATTATTACCGAAAGCTTTCAGAAAGGCCGGCTACTTGCCTACGAAACCCGTGGTACCTGGTACATGGTAAACGGACTGATGGGTGGACCCTTTGTGAATTTCACTTATTATGATCCCGATACCAATCGCTTGTTCATGATCGATTACAACCAATTTGCACCCAGTGTAAGAAAGAAACTCCCGTTCGTACGCCAGTTCAGGGCTATGGGGCGGACGTTTGAATCTGACTCTACCTGGACGCCATCAGCAGAAGATCCGGCATCCTGATCATTAAATAAGAGTTAACTAAGATATAGATTGATCAGAACGTGCATATATCGAAAGAAAAGCTTGATTTAGAAATTATTTCCTACCACGGATGGGGCTTTGATTCGTCGTTTTGGAAAGACTGGAAGTCTATTCTGCCTGAGGGTGTTTTATTTAAAACTGCAGATCGTGGTTATTTTTTGGATGAAAAGCATCCCGGGTTCTCAGGCAATTCGAAGCATAAAGCTCTTTTCTTGCATTCTTTTGGCTTGCACTGGTGCCCTGAGGAGCAAATTGAACAAGCAACCTGCATCATAATCTTCAATGGATTTTGTGATTTTCACCCACAGGATGAAAAGGAACGATTAGAATCACAAAAAGCACTTAAAGCAATGATTTCAGATTTTGAAAAGGACCCAAGAGAGGTACTTAAAAAATACTGGAAGAAGGCATTTCATCCCGATAAAAAAAAGAATATCCCAAAGGGAAAACTTGACGGTGAGTTGCTTTTGAAGGATTTGAAAAAGCTACATACCGATTCCTTTGATCTGCAAAGAATAAAAAACGGGAAGCCGATCATTAGTCTGGACGGAGGGAGCAACAAAATTCTCTCGCACAACCGGGGTAAAAAATTTACCGAGATTACCGAAGGGAATGCCGTCTATCATTTTATAAAGGAAGCAGGGCACGGGTTGCCCGTAACGCATTATGAAGAATGCTGGTCGTTTATCAATGCAATGATTCCTATTTTTCAGCATGATGGAAATTACAGAAGAAAACGACATCAGCCGAATAGCCCGTAGTTTTGGTAATGCTGCAGAAGCCTATCATCAGGAAGCAGAAATTCAAAAGAAGGTAGCCGATGGACTAATATCATCGCTATTGCCCTGGAGGGAGCTTTTACCGTCCGGGCCTATTCTTGAAGTGGGTTGCGGTACAGGTTTTCTGACTCGTCAGCTCATAGAGCATTTCCCGGATAAAGAGTTTTTGATTACCGATGCCTCACCTAAAATGGTGGAGTTCTGCAAATCTGAATTGGAAAAAGAGGGACTAATTTCTGATAAGATTCAGTTTCAGGTGTTAGATGCCGATGAGTTTGATGAGGGAGATACTAACTATGCCATGGTTGTCAGTAATTTTGCCCCTCATTGGTTTAAGGATACATCCGTATCGCTGGAAAATCTGTCCCAATCTATACAGCCGGGCGGATTGCTGCTATGTTCTTTTCCCGGTAATCATTCCTTTGAACAATGGTACGAACACTGCCTGGAGCTTGGGCTTCCTTACACGTCCAATCCTTTACCCGATGTGGAAGAAGTGGTGGTTAAGTTGTCGATGGGTCCAATGCAAATTGATTACTATGAGAATGATCTTTTCCAGGAATTTGAATCATCTATTGATTTCTTTCGTCATTTAAAACGAATAGGTGCTTCTGAAAATGTGAAGGGAAACGCTCTGACGTCAAAACAATTCCGGCTGCTGGTAGATCACTGGGATCAAAAATGCAACAACAAGCTTAAGATCAAATGGCATGTGGTTTATCTGGCCGCTAAAAAAGATTATGCCTGATGATGTCAATGATCACTATCTGGCCCGGGAGTTTTAGAAAACAGTGCTAATTCAGAGTAAGTCCAAATAGAAAAAATCATAAATACATAAATAAATTATGATTTAACCTTACGATTCTTTAAAATCTACCCGAGTACAGGGTTTGGGTTTTTGGGGTACTCTATTTCTTCTACTACTGAAGTTACATGCAGTCGGACTATTTCAGCCAACCTTTTGATATTGCATTTCTGGCTATCCAAATCAGGCCTATCCCAAATAACAAAACCATGATTGGCATAACAGCGCCACCCGGTCCATATACTTCGATGGAATTACTCATAAATAACGAGTGATATAGCTGCACCACAATTCCGATAAAGGAAACAATGAAGAGGGGAAGAGCTACTTTTCTTTTCAGTAAGAGGGATAATGAGCCTAATGCTCCCCCAAATACGGCGAAAGCAAAAGCCCCAGTAGCCCAAGCCGGTGTATTAGCCATTAGTTCTCGTTGTGCAGAAGGCAGTTCAGCCATTACTTCAGGACTCATTGTTACCGTCATGATGTAAGACATTACACCCAGTAAATTCCAGAGAAGAGCACCCCATCCAACCACCCAAAACCAGGTAGTTATTCCGTTTTTTTCTTGTTCGTCAGCCATGTCAACTTGATTAGGTTAAAGTGGCTCTCCTGATATTGATTAGTCAGCGGATAGTACTAATTTTTAGTTAAAAACAGGAATTTTATTAGTCACGCCGGTCCTTAAAAAAAGCCTTCATCAGATGCTCGCATTCAGCTTCCATCACGCCTTGTATCACTTCTGCCTGGTGATTGAGTTTTTTATTCGATGAGATATTGAAAACACTGCCGCAGCCTCCGGCTTTGGCATCTGTTGCGCCAAATACAATTCCACCAAGCTTACTCCATACCGCCGCTCCGGCACACATAGGGCAGGGCTCAAGGGTCACGTACAAAGTGCATTCGCTGAGGTATTTCTCATCCATGGTTTCGCAGGCGGCTGAGATCGCAATCATTTCAGCATGTGCTGTCGGATCGTTTAATCGCTGAACCTGATTATAGCCTTTCCCAATGATTTGCTCATTCCGAACAACGATAGCTCCAACGGGTACTTCGCCTTCATCAAAAGCCTGTTCGGCCAGCATAAAAGCTCGTGCCATAAATCGATGATGTTTCTGCCAAACTTGTCCTTCAATTTCACTCATAAAACTTGATTGCTATCCTTCGAATTAACTACCTTGGCGCGAACTTAATCCTATTTGAATGAAAAAAGTAGAGCAAAGCATAAAAGATTTTATATCCGAAACCATCCGAACCATCCCGGATTTTCCCAAAGAAGGAATTCAGTTTAAGGATATCACCACGCTATTGCAGGACAAACGGGCGCTTGAACTTACTTCCTATATGCTTGCTCAGCCATTTCGCCATAAATCGGTGGATTATGTGGTGGGGCTGGAATCCCGAGGTTTTTTGTTCGGAACCAATCTTGCCCAGGATTTGAACGCCGGTTTTGTGCCCGTTCGCAAACCCGGAAAGCTTCCGGCCAAAACTCTTTCGGAAACCTACGCCCTGGAATACGGTGAAGATCAGGTCGAAATTCATGAGGATGCCATTTTTGAAGGAGCCAAAGTGATCATTCATGATGATCTGATTGCTACAGGAGGGACGGCCTCGGCGGCTTCTAAATTGATTGAACGGCTTGGCGGTGTAATAGTAGGCTATTCCTTTATAATCGAGCTTTCATTTCTGAACGGACGGGATCAACTCACCCAAAATGTACCGGTAGAAAGTATTCTTATCGAGTAGCCGGAACAATATTCGATTTCGTGACTACAATTGCTTGAACAACTAATAGTAATTGAGGACACGAAAATGAGACCCCAAAAACTTATTCCGATTATTTTGTTGGCTTCAATCGTGATGTTAGGCACAGCCTGCAAGACGTTTGTGGTCGAAAATGTGAACTATGCCCACCAAATCGAATCCGTACTGACCCCGGATGAAGATGGAACGGTAACTGACGTCCGTCATGGCATTACCTTTAATGTGGCTCCATTCCATAAAAAAGAGTTTGGAGAGAATGACAGTACCCATCAAATAAAGGAAGTCCGCCTGATCAGAAATGCGGAAGGCTTTTACTTCATCACCGCTAATCAGTTTAAGAATGTATATGTGATGGAACCCGGGAACGGATCGCTAAAGCTGAAGAAAAAAATTAAGGTTTCAGAAGAAAGAATCTCTGAACCGGCTTTCAATATGAGAGATGGCGTTGTTCAGTTGGTAAAAATTGAAACCAATGAGATTGTAAGCTTAAATGAGAATGGCATTAAAAAGAACGATAAAGAGGAGGAACAATCATGAGACGGTTTTATACAGCTACTTTAGTATTGATTGCGCTTGCTGTAGGAAGTGTTTCCATATCAGCACAGACATCAGACTACCAGGTTAAAAACAACTTTGAAGAAAGATATGCTGAACTGAAGTCTTCCATAACGGAAGCAATGACAGTGAAGGAGATTGACAGTTTACGCAGCGAGATTAAAGACTTCGCTTACTACAACGAAGACCACGAGCAACTGTTAGATAACGCTCTTTACCCGGAAACGTATGAAAGCACGATTGAAGAGCTTAAGCAAAGAGCCCGTGCAGCAGAACACAAGCTTTTGATTATTGAAAATCAAAACGAGAAGCTTACGCAGCTTTCCAATGAGTTATCTACCTACAAATCAGAGATTGCCAATTTAAATGAGCGGACCGATTCCCTCAGAAACGCAATCCTGGCTTCTGAAGAGAGTGAAAGTGATCTTTCCCAACTTGTTGAGCGTTATCGCAAAAGTATGGAGGAGCGGGATGAATTCGTACTCAATATGATCGATTCTCTGTTCATTACATACAAAGACATGCAGGGTAAAGCACTGGCTGAATTCACCGAAGAAAATGGTCCGAGAGCTTTACAGGAAGAAGATAATCCACTACATGTTATCGAATCTGTAATAGAAGAAAATATTCAGATTCTGAAAGCTGATAACGGCGCCCTGCAAACCGAAGACTATCTGAGAATGTACGTGGTTCAGAATCGCTTTTCAGAGGTATGGAACCAAATAGGTGATGACCTGACCCGCATTTATGCCGGTAACAAAGCCAGCCAATGGGAAAACAACATAGAGGATAAGCTGGGCGATTGGAAAGCAAGTGCATCTAAAAACATGTGGGCTTCCATGGATAGCTATCTGGAGAAGAATAATGTAGACCTCGGTGCTTTTGATAGCAATGAGAGCTTCTATAAGTCTATTGAGCAATTCGTAAGCAAGGCCACCGATGCCAGTCGCGAGAAAGTAATTACAGATGAAAACTACGCTGACTTCCAGGCTTTTTATGACTTCTGGAATGGTAAAATCAAAAAAGACTGGGGCAAATTTGTTCAGGAAGGTGAAGTACTCACCATGAATCAGATTTCAACCATTGATACGGAAATTATGACCTGGAGAGATGAAGCCAAGCCCAAGTCGTTTCTCATTCCAATTTTATTTGGATTGAGCCTGTTAACCATCGTAGGTCTTATCATTGTATTAGCAAGAAAGTAATACCCCAAATATTACTAACTGTCAAAAAAGGTCGGCCGGGAGGTCGGCCTTTTTTATGTTCTGTAGAAACATAATTAAAAAGACTTCCGTAGGTTAACTCAACTTTTAACCTAACTGACCTGATGAAAAAGCTCCTCCTTATAGCCGGCATTTTACTGATTACATTAAACGTTTTTGCTCAATCTGGAGAGAACCTGGCCACAGAAACCACCCTTATTTTCGTCCGCCATGCAGAGAAAATGGACGATGGAACACGTAATCCCCATTTAAGTGAAGAGGGAAAAGCAAGAGCGGTGCGACTTGCAGACATCTTACTTAAAGAACATAATGTCTCAGCCGTTTACAGTACTCCGTACTATAGAACCAAAGAGACGGCTTCTCCCATCGCAGACAGTTTGGGCCTGGATATTCAGGAATATGGTTTAGATGATCCAAAGGCACTTGTTCAGTCAATCATCGACACTTACAAAGGGAGTACTGCTTTGATTGTAGGCCATTCGAACACTACGCCTTTATTAGTAAACTTATCGATAGGCGAACAACGGTTCGAGCAGCTTGATGAAAAAGCCTACGGAGATATTTTTATCGTAACTATTGCGGATGGGGAAGACCCCGTTGTAGAGAGAATATCCTACTAAGGAAGCGAATAGTACTTTCTAAGCAGCCACTCGCTACCTAACAGCAGTAAAACAATGGCAAACCAGTAAAAGGAACGCACGGGGAAGGTATAATTTTCAACCGTTTGTGTTCGGGTTTGCAGAACATTAGCCGCACGAAGGCTGTCCCACACCGCTGAAGCTTCCTTATATGTGAAAAAGCGACCGCCTGAATTGGCTGCAATGGTTTTCAATAATGCATCATCACGAAGGGTATTGGTAAGCTCTGAGCTCGAATTTGAAACAAGGAACTCACCGGATTGAGACTCAATTTCCCGCTCACCTTTTCGGGCCGTTGCCTGATAACTGTATAATCCTTCTGAAAGCCGGGGCAGGGTAAGGCTGTAATTTCCATTTCCAAGGCTTTCCATATTAAAAGATCGGGCGGTTCCGGCTTCTGAATTCAACTGGACTTCGATAATACCTTCCGCTTCGGGGTCACCTCTTTCATTTCTGAGGCTTGCGTTAATTACAGGAGCTTCAGCCGTACTGAAGGTCTTTTTGGCGGGAGCTATGCGAAGCTTTCTGTTATCGGGATCACTGGATGTCCATGATACCAGGTTCGCAATAAGTGTAGATGCATATTCCCGCTCCATTGAATTGGTACTTTGAATCCATTTATACCATCCCCACGGAAGTACGTGAGACCGACGGATATTACCTTGTTCTAAAACTGCAATAGCAGGTGACTCTGTGTTAATACCATCAAAATTGATAGAATATAATGCCGTGCTTTGCAGGTCAGAAGTTTCACTTCTTAAAACAGAATAAAGAGAAGGGGTATCGTTTAAATTGATCTCCGGCAGTTCTAAAATAGGTTGTTCATCCTGATCTAATATCTGATTTAACCGAACCTGGGCAACCCGGTTATTTTGAGGATCTAAAAGCCTGAGAGTTTCAATGTCCTCGTATCCGAGATCTGACCGGCTGTTCAGTTCAAAGAAAATGGTCGGAGTATCAGTAATCGTATTCAGAAAAGAAAGATTAAGTCCTGAAGGAGGGGTTCCATGCACGATGATCAGGTTAAACTCATCCTCTTCAGGCATATCCTCTACGTATCGATTGCCACCAAGCCAGGTAAGAGTTAATAAATCATTGTTTTCATCTTCGTTGATGACAGACCGAATGGCTTTTACATCGGGATGGATTTGAAAAGCAGCATGCAAAATCTTCACTTTGCTGTCCAAAACATCGATAGTGAACAAACGGGAGTTATTTGATTCCGTCCATTCATCAGGCAAAGGGGTGGCGCTGATTTCATACTGCTTAAGACCTTCTTCGGTGAGTTCCAGCTCAAACTGAACCTGTTTTACCTGATTGTCGGTATCAAAGCTAACCTGCTGCTCATTCAGCACTTCATCACCCGACAAGAGGGAAACAATAAGCGTGTTATTAGCAAAACCGGACTGTGAGATTTCTGCTTCAATGATATGATTGGTGTTCGTATATCCGGTGGTATTGGTAAGGACATTGGAAATCGAGACATCCCGAACGCTCGAAGTATCACCAACCGCAATAGTGTAGAGGGGGATAGAGGAATTGGCTGCATTTATGGACGGATTCCGGCCAAAAGTAATAATCCCATCAGAAATAATAAGTGCGGCCTGAACCTGCTCTTCCATTTCGAGGATAGACTTTATGGGCTCAGCAAGATTGGTTTGGGTTTTGGAAGCGTTCAGCGAATCGGGATCAAATTCAGAAACCTGATCTCCGATCGCAAAGAATCTAAACTCTACATCAGGAATGGCGTCAAAATTAAGAGTATTCAGGAGCTGATCATAGGAACTGAGCCCTTCGTATTCCCCTTTGGTAATCCCTATGCTTTCCGAATTATCCAAAAATACAGCAATGGATGGTTTTACATCAACCTGCCGGGAAGAGTAGAAATAGGGGTTAAGCAACAGCAACAGAACAATAAGCAGGGCAGAACCTCTCAGGCAGATGAGCGCCCAACGCCCGATGGAAGGAATACTACTGAACTTTCGGTAAGAAGCCCATGCAAGAACCACCAAGGCAATGGAAAGAAGTATAATTACAGCCGGTGGAAGTATATGTTGGAAACCCTGAAAGTCCACATTAATCCCTCATTATGATGTTCAGGATTCCTCTTTAAGCATTTCAATCAGCTTAACGGTCGTGTAACCTTCGGCTTCAGCAGCATAATTATTTACTATGCGATGTCGTAAAACGGGAATGGCCAGCGTCTTGATATCATCTTCGGTAACATGATAGCGGCCTTGTGACAGCGCTCTTGCTTTGCCGCCTAAAATCAGGAACTGAGAGGCTCGCGGACCGGCACCCCAGCTCATGTACTTATTTACAAAATCAGGCGCCATATCGGTACCGGGGCGGGTTTTAGATACCAATTCCACCGCATAATCAAGCACGTTGTCCGGTACAGGAACTTCACGCACCAACGCCTGAAGTTCCTTGATCTTCTCTTTGGTAACCAGCGCTTCTATGTTGATATCCTGGTATGCCGTCGTTTTGCTTACAATTTCTTTTTCCTCTTCGAGAGAAGGATAATCAACCCAGATATTGAACATAAAACGGTCGAGCTGTGCTTCGGGAAGAGGGTAGGTTCCTTCCTGCTCAATCGGGTTTTGGGTGGCCAATACGAAGAAAGGCGTATCCAAATCATAGGTTTTACCACCGGTGGTAACGTGGTATTCCTGCATCCCCTCAAGTAAGGCAGCTTGGGTTTTAGGAGGGGTCCGGTTGATCTCGTCAGCCAGTACAATATTGGCAAACACAGGTCCTTTAATGAAGGTAAACTCCTTACGGCCTGAGTCCTTATTCTCCTCGATTACTTCGGTACCGGTTATATCACCGGGCATAAGATCCGGGGTAAACTGAATTCGGTTGAAGGAAAGATTTAGTGATTCTGCTAAAGTCCTGATAAGCAATGTTTTAGCCAATCCCGGAACACCAATAAGTACACAATGACCTCTTGAAAAAAGGCTGATTAAAAGAAGATCAATAATATCTTCCTGACCAATAACAGCCTTGTGTATTTCCTTCTTTATCTGATGAAAAACCGCATGGAATTCATCCGCTAACTTAACCGGATCTTTTACATCGGTGCTCATAAACTATTCTCCATTTCCGGTACGTCGATTTTATACTCTACGTAAATATCATCCCGTAATTCCTGCATCCATTTTTGCATGATGCGATACTGTTTCTGCTGTAAGGCGATACTTTTAATGCGCTCATAATCTTGCTTCAGATTCGCAATATGCTCGGGAATCTGGCGGTCTAATCGCACAATTCGATAAGCCTTTTTATTCTGACTTTGCAGATTAAAAGACTTTGGCTCAGAGATATATCCTTCTTCGTCCATCAGCAATACAACTCTGTACATTGCAGGATCCAAACGGTTGAGGGGGATAAGCCGTTCACCGCTTTGTGGATCAAATATTTTACCACCAAGATTCGAAGTTGATGGATCTTCACTCAGCTTGCGAGCCACATCTGCGAATTTCACATCAGGATTAGACATGATACTGTCGCGGATAGCATTCAGTCGCTCAATCGCATAGTCTTCATCCAGTTCTTCAGAATCGACTGAAATTAGAATGTGATTGGTTTCAATCTGGTCGCCAACCCTGCGGTTTAGCCGGATCACGTGATAACCAAATTGAGTTTCCACCACTTTGGAGATTCCGCCCGGTTTAAGAGCAGAGGCCGCAGCCGAGTATTCCGAAACCAATTCATCAAGTCCCATTAAAGGTAGCAAACCACCTCTGCTGCCTGAACCCTGATCATCGCTGTGCCGGCGGGCTAATTCCTCAATCGATTTCCCATGCGTTACAATAGAGTCACGAAGCTGCTGGGCAAATTCAAAGGCCCGTTGTTCGGCATCACCTCTGGCAGGTGGGATGATCACGATCTGTGATAATGCAACTTGTTCGGGAATGGTAGGAAGGGAATCCGTAGGTATGCTTTCAAAAAACTCATTCACCTCAGGCCGGGTGATCGTAATGGACTGCATTTTCTGTTGTTGAACTTTGCTGGCAATCATCTGCTCGCGGAAATCTGAGCGGAAATCGGCCCGGAGTTGTAGCAAAGATTTCCCAAAAGCCTGTTCAAGTGCTTGCTCACTACCGGCCTGCCGGATCAACTGCTGAATACGCTGGTCCATTCTTAGTTCAACTTCCTCATCAGAAACAGTAATGGAGTCAATCTGGGCTTTTTCCAGCAGCAGGTAATTATCTATGGCAGATTCAAGAAAGTCGAACCAAAGTCCTTCACTGAACTGAACCTGCTGGCCTTGAACCTGTGCCTGACGCATATAATCAGCTACGCTTTGGTCAATTTCAGATTTTAAAATGATATTGTCGTTAACGTGAGCTACAATCTGGTCAGCTAATTGTTGCTGTTGAGCCTGAGTATTAAGTGTGAGAATTTGAGATAGAAAAAGGAGGGGTAAAAAAACGTATTTATTCTTCATTGATTAATTTGGTTCAGTGAAACAGTAGAGTCGTCCACTGCTGTATTCGTTTCGTTTATAACGTTGTGAATTTTAATTTCATTATTAGCCTGCCCCTGAAGATAAAGATTCTTTACGTATGTGTTGAATGCTCTTTTACGCTTTTCCAGGGTCAGCCATTCTTCAATTTGGCCGATCAGCCAGTCCAAGTCCGGGTGATCTCCTTGCGGCCGCTCATCCAATAACTGAACAAAGTGATATTCATTGCCCGAACGGTACGTGGGAGAGATTTCAGAAGGGCCGATGATATTCAAATACCGGTTCAGCATAGAGATATCGCCGCCGGCAATGGAAATAGGCCAGAAGCGTTCCGATTCCCTTATTTTAAGATCGGGATATTTTGAATATTCCTGGGCCACTGTTTCCCACTCAATACCTCGCATAAGATCTCGCTTGGCCCGTTCGGCATCCGAATTACTGCGGGCTATAAGGTGCCGGTAACGCACATAACGTTCATCAAGGGTGAACTTATCTTTGTTCTGCTGATAGTAGTTTCGAGCTTCCTGTTCGCTTACATCTGTATCACCTTCAAACTCGGTAATGATGTAATCCTGAACAGCCTGGAGAATGTACTCTTCCCGAATACGCTGCAACTTCTCCTGCACACCCTTTCGCTGGGTGAAATTCAGGCGTTCAGCTTCTTGTAAAATAACCTGTCGGCGGACCCACTCATCCCTGTAATTCAGATAAGCCGAAATACTATCCGACTCAAAAATGTGAGAAGGGATCTCCGCTTTTGCCGCTTCTTTGGTAAGCTGCTGAGTTCCAACTTCTGCAAGTACAACCGGCTCTGAGCCGGTATCTTGCTTACATGCCGATACCAACAGCAGAAGGGAAGTAAAAAGAAAAATAGAGCGGATGTTTACCATGTGTTATGCGTCTTTATCGAAAGCTTTGCGAAGCTTTTTAACGTGAACCTTCACATTATATTTGTCACGCAGTTGTTGCAGCCATTCCTTTTCACGCTGCGGTTGGAATTCCGCCAGAATACGATTGAAGGCTTCATCAAAAGTCATGTTCCGGGCCTGCAGGCGATCTTCGAGCCAAAATATCCCGCGTATTTTGTTGTACTCAAAGGTTTCGGAAAAGCTGTCGATCTCCATTTCACTGAGCCGGTCAAAAGGCTCCTGTGTGAAGTTAGTGGTAGAATCTGCTGAAACTCCGATTCTGTCAATTCTAACCTTCACACTGTCGGGAGAACCGCCATTATTGACAAAGTCTTTGGCTTTCATCAGGGTTGAATCGTGGCGGGCCGTCATCAAATAGTAGAAGGGCCGCTCCGGGTACTGATATTTACTAATGTTCTCTTCATAGATTGAATGAAGGCGGGAGGTATCTACTGTGGCAGGACTCCATATATTTTCCTCATTGATGTTATAAACCACCAATCCGTTCAGATAGCTTTCCGACTGTTTACTGAACTTAGGATATTTTTCAAGAGTCAGATCAATGATGTTATTGTCCACAACCTTCAAGGTATATTCATTCAGCAGGTTGCTTCTGTAAGCATTGGCCGTTCTGGCGCCATATGTATTTTGAATGAATGCATGATAATCATCGAGTGAGTAATCTTCCCCGTTGAACGTGTACACCGTTTCATCTCCGAGACCTGCAGGTTGCTCCGGAAGGGAGGAAATCTCAGAGCTGTCAAAAGCCATGATCCATTCTTTGTACAAGTCTTCGGCTTCAAAGTGCTTTTGATCGTCAAATTTCTTCTGGAGAAATTCCACAACAAACTGGTTACTCTCTTCGAAGTAGGGGGTATCACCCAGCTGCTCCATCAAAGCTTGGTTTCGCTCTTCTTCTGAGGCATAAGTTTCAACTGAATCTATCTTAAAGATATGGTAACCGTAGTTGGTTTTAACCGGCTCAGAATAAGGTTCTGAAGGGTCCTGACTGACAACAGCCTCAACAAAATCCATAGCAAAATTCTGGCGGTAACTCACCCAACCGATTCGTCCATTGCTTCTTTTGGAGGCACCGTCTTCAGTAAACTGGTTAAGCACCAGGTTCCAGGGCTGTCCGTCTTCCAAAGCATTATATGCGTTATGGATCTTATCGTAAGCGGTTGAGTCTCCGGTTCCACGAACAAAAATATGGTTAACGAGTCGGGCCGGTGTTCGTTCTCTTTTATCCTGCAATAATACAATATGGTATCCGAACTGAGTTTTGAAGGGCTCTGATATTTCACCGACTTCAAGTCCATAGACCACATCTTCAAACTCCTGAACCGTTCGGCCAACTGAGATCCAGGGAATATCTCCACCCATGCTGCGGCCGCCTCTAACGGTAGAATATTTTCCGTTTACTTCGTCCAGAGGAACTCCGTCTGTGATTTCTTGCCGGGCTTGTTTCAGTTTAGATAACGCCTCGTCAACTTGCTGTTGAGGGGCATCAGGACCTACAGCAACCAGGATGTGGTAAGTTTTGAGTTCCATTTCTGCCCGTTTTTTGAACTCATCAAAAGCAGCGGGCTTAATTTCATTTTCCAGCCAGAAAGCATAGGCCGCCTGCTTCACATACGACTCATGCTCAGCTACCAAAGCTGAATCCTCGAAATATCCCTGATCTTTGGCAGCCAGTAATTTGGCTTTATAATCGAGGTAGATAGGGAGGAAGCTTTCAAGATCGTCCAGTGTTGGCTCTTCGGATGAACCACTGCTGTAGTTTTTTTTCAGTTCAGCATAGGTCACTTCCTGATTACCGACTTTTCCAACGACGGTTTTATCATTTTTTGATTGTCCATATATCAAAGAGGGGACAACACATAGTAGAAACAGACTTAAGAATAATCGATACGTTTGGTTCGCCATTGCGAATAGTAATTTAGTTTTCTTGATGGTTAGTTGTTCTGATTAAAAGAGCATTCCCGCGAATGTAGCGGTCATTAAGTTAGCCAAAGTTCCGGCAAAAACAGCCTTAATTCCAAATTTTGCCAGTTCAGATTTTCTACTGGGGGCTAAACCTCCAATTCCTCCAATTTGTATGGCTATAGAAGAGAAATTGGCAAAACCACACAACGCGAAAGTAGCCATCGCTATTGTTTTGGGGGATAACTGTGCGGCACTTACGCCTTCAGCTAATTTCAGGTAAGCTACAAACTCATTCAATACAATCTTGGTACCCAACAGTGAACCCATATTCACGGCATCAGACCAGGGTACACCAATCAGCCAGGCAATGGGAGCAAAAACCCAGCCCAGCATCATTTCGATGGTGAGGCTTTCTCCCAGCAAACCGGTAATGCCGGTAATATCACTTCCCCAGCCTAAAATACCGTTGAACATGGCAAGCAGAGCGATAAACGCTAATAACATGGCACCTACATTCAATGCAAGCTGAAGTCCGGTTCCGGCCCCTGATGCTGCAGCATCAATTCCATTGGCATCTGTCTTCTCAACATTCATGGAAACATCACCTTTGGTAACGGGTTCGCCATCTTCCGGAAACAGGATCTTAGCAATGACAAGTGCAGCAGGAGCGGCCATTAAACTTGCCCCCAGAAGTCGCTCGGCAAAAAGCTGCTGAGCAACTTGTATTTCTAAACCATTGGCTTCAGCAAAGGGAGCACCCAGCATGGCTACATAAGCGGCCATTACGCCACCGGCAATGGTAGCCATCCCACCTGTCATCACCACGAAGAGCTCAGACTTGGTCATTTTCTTGATGAAAGGTTCAACAACCAGGGGTGCCTCTGTTTGCCCCACAAATATGTTGGATACCACCGATAAGGTCTCCGCTCCGGAAGTACCAAGCAGTTTCTGCATCCCCTTAGACACCATCCTTACAATGAACTGCAAAATCCCGTAGTGGTAGAGGATGGCGGTCAATGAGGCAAAAAAGACAATGGTGGGGAGTACCTGGAAGGCGAAAAACACACCCAGGCTGTCTTCGTGTTCAGGGCCATGACCTAACCTTCCGAAAATGAAAGAGGCACCCTCGGTGGTGTAATTAAGGACGACCACAAAAAAACTGGCTACCTTTTGAAACAGAATCATAGGCCATCCTAAAGGTGCCCAAAATCCGGCCAATACATCCGCCTTCAGAATAAAAATGGCAAGGATAAACTGTATTCCGATGCCTATTCCAACCAGTTTCCAGTTTATATTTTTTTTACTGTTGCTAAAAACGAACGCAAGCCCAAGCAGGCTTACAATTCCAATGATACCGCGTATAATATCCATTAGGTGTGCTCTGAGTTTATTTCTTCTGTTTCGTCGGTAGGTTCTTCTTCAGTTTCTTTTAAAGCCGGATTCATAAATGGCTTAATCGGTCGGCCACGGCGCCGATCAACGGGAGGGCGGAAGCAGTGACGGGCCCGGGGTTCATAAGCATCGTATTCCCCAACCAGCACCTGGCCTTCTTTTTCAACTACCCGCTGGGAGTAGTGGGCCATGGTTCCGCTCTCGGCACATACAGCATGCAATTTGGTAACATATTCCGCAATAGCCAGCAGATAGGGCATAGGGCCGAATGGCTGCCCTTTGAAATCCATATCCAACCCGGCTACTATAACACGTTTACCATCGTTAGCCAACGTATTTGCCACATCCACAACCCGGTCGTCAAAAAACTGGGCTTCATCAATGCACACAACACGTGCATCTCCGGTAAGCAGTACAATTTGATCGGCCGTATCTACTAAAATGCTGGGAAGGGCGGTTTCATTATGAGATACTACCTCGTTCTCACTGTAGCGTTTGTCGAGAGCGGGTTTGACCACCACTACTTTTTGTCCTGCAATATGAGCTCGTTTTGCCCGGCGAATCAGTTCCTCGGTTTTTCCGCTAAACATGCCGCCACAAACGACTTCAATCCATCCAAATTCCCGCGGTGCTAACGAAGGTTCGTTTATCATCTAATGCTTTACTTATTAATTGAACCCTATAATTTTGAGGACGGAATATATCAGGCGACAGGCAGAAAAGGAAAGACTAAAATGGTGGAAATGAGATCAATTCTGTTAATTATATAAATCTATATCAACCATCACCCGGCTCTCATATATATAATGCATTTAGCTTTATTCAAACTGACCCGAATGATGGAGTGCCGTTTATTCCATCATTCCGTTTCCCACTGTATGGTACATATTTAGTTTAAGAAAGAAACGGGGTGATGGATATGCCAGATAAAAGACCGTAAGTGGAATCTATTCCATAACCATGCTCTCGGATTTCTCATATTTACCAATATTCGTGCCAAGCAAAAAGATAGATTGCAGCTTATTCGGATAATTAAATGTTAGTGTTTCTGATAAGAAATGAGATGATTAATTGCATTTGATATATGCATCAATTTATTTCTGTTTATGAATTTTCTTCCGGGGCACGTATATCACGTTTATAATCAAGGAAATAACAGAGATAGAATATTCTTTGAGAAAGAAGATTATTTCTTGTTCTTGAAAAAGATGAGAAAGGCTTTTAGATCTGATTGTTCCTTACTCGCCTGGTGTTTAATGCCCAACCATTTCCACTGGCTTCTAATTATAAATGATGATTACAATATAGATTATCATACAACCGAGCGTACCAAAAAATTAAACCCACTAAACAAAAAGATAGCTTCTCTACTTAGCTCTTACACTCAGTCAATAAACAGAAAATATGGCCGATCAGGCTCTTTATTTAGAAAAAGAACAAAGGCTAAATCGTTAAACGAACAAAGATTTTTGCATGATAATTATTTGGCGAACTGCTTTTTTTATATACATCAAAACCCACACAAAGCCGGGTTAGTTGAAAGAATTGAACATTGGGAATTTTCTTCATTCCCTGACTACTGTGAGATTAGAAATGGAAATCTATGCAACATCAATCTTGCACTTAAACTGCTGGAATTACCTAAAACAGTTGAGGGATTTTACGAGCTATCTTACAAGACAATTCCTGAAGATTCTTATAAAAATATTTTTTAATCAATCTATCCGCCATTAGTTCATCCATCACCCGGCTCTCAATGGTAATAAGTATAGCTTTGTTCAAACTGAGCCAAATGATGGATTGCCGTTTCTTCCATCATTCCGTTTCCAATTGTAGGGTGCATATATATTTTAGGAAAGAAACGGGGTGATGGAAATAACCTGGCTTGGCCAATGATTTCATTTTTAAACCCTTCAGAAACTAATTTTGGAGGTTTATGTGAGAATAGAGCTCATAGTTTTCTTTAGAGTTGCTTCGTGTGAGTACCGTCAGCTTTCTAACATCAAAAGTATAGAAAAACGGCTTTTCCAGGTATCTGTCTTTTATTTGTCTGAACACCTTGGTATTAAAGTTACGACCGATAGTCAGATGTGGGGTTTCACTGCTGTAAAATTTGGTGGTTTTAACCACTTCTTTCTTTATGGATTTAAACTCACTGATCAGGGAATTGAATGTATGTGAGGGCTGAACACCTATATAAAAGGTATTCCCGGACTCAAAAACTCTAAAGTCTTGCAATCTCATCTCAAATGTTGAGAACAGAGAAACTCTTCTTTGAACTTTAGCAAGCACATCATCCATTCGTTTTTGAGTTACCAAAAAATTACTGACGGTGATATGTGCTTTCGACTTTCCGGATTTAAACGAACCAAACTCCTCTTTAAGCTCTTTCTTTAAAATGGACACATAATCGGTCACATTTTTAGGGGGCTCGATAAGAATGAGAAACTCATTAACTCTAATATCTTCCGTAAAGAGGGGTAACTGGATTGATTTTGACATAATGACTCTCCGTTAATTAATTACACATATTATTTACATATAATTTAGAAAGCAGTCAATAGTTAATACATAATTTTTACATATACCTTCAGATTGCTATCTTTGAAGTATGAAAAAATTCGTTCTCAAAAAAGAAGAGCCCCGAAAACGACCTGAAGACTATTCCATTCCGTATGCTGATTTACTGAATAAACAGCAGCTGGATGCTGTTTTCCATGAAAAGGGGCCAGCTTTAGTTGTAGCGGGTGCAGGCACAGGAAAAACCCGGACATTAGTCCACCGGGTAGCTCGATTAGTGGAAAGTGGCGTAAAGCCATCCAATATTCTGCTTCTTACCTTCACCCGAAGGGCCGCAAAAGAAATGCTGAACCGGGCAAGCAATATACTTGACGAGCGTTGCAAGCAGGTGCAGGGTGGGACATTTCATTTCTACTGCAGCCTGCTGTTGCACCGGCACGCAGAGATCATCGGTTATCCTTCCAATTTCACGATTATAGATACTGCCGATGCACTGGAGGTCATTCAGTTTGTACGGACCGAGTTGAAGCTGAACAAAAAGAAGAAAAGGTTTCCAAACAAAAATACGCTGCTGAATATTATCAGTACCTGCATCAATAAGCATCTCGATTTGAGGGTCGTTTTACAGGAGCAATATCCTCAGTTTTTGGAACAGGAAGAAAAGATCCAGCAGGTGGGGTTGGCATACCAGGAGTATAAGGAGAAGAATTATGTAATGGACTTTGACGATCTTCTTATAAAAACACGCCAATTACTTACACAGCATGAAGATATACGGATTAAAGTAGCTTCTCAGAATCAGTTTGTAATGGTGGATGAGTTCCAGGATACCAATAAACTACAGGCGGAGTTAACTGAGCTGTTTTCCAGTGTACATGGCAACGTGATGGCCGTTGGGGATGATGCTCAGAGCATTTATTCGTTTCGGGGAGCAGATCACCAAAACATCATGGATTTCCCTGAGCGATTTGAAGGCACTAAACTGATTAAACTGGAAGAAAATTACCGTTCAACCCCACAAATTCTGAATGTAGCCAACAACCTGCTTAAACAAGCCAGCTTCAAATTTGATAAACAGCTTTATTCAGAGATTAAGGACGGTGAGCTGCCTGCATTGGTACAATCTTCCAGCGAGCACGATCAAAGCCGTTTTATAACCCAGGCGGTGTTGCAGCTCAGAGAACAGGAGATGGAGCTGAATGAAATGGCCGTGTTGTTCCGTAATGGCCGCGATTCATTTGATCTGGAAGTGGAGCTGAACCGCAAGAATATTCCGTTTGTGAAATACGGTGGTCAAAAATTCACCGAGGCTGCGCATATTAAAGATGTGCTGGCTCATATCCGGGTGCTGGTCAATCCTATGGATACCATTGCCTGGAACCGGGTTTTGATGCTACTGGATGGAATTGGCCCAAAAACGGCCCAGGATTTATTTGAATGGATTCGCCTTGCCAAAAACCCGTACCGACTGGATCTGTCTGACACCACAAGTCAATCATATATCGATCAGCTTAAAGTGCTCAGTAAACTTCTGGTTGCTCTGAAAGAAAATGATCATTCGGTGGCTAAAGTTGTTGAGTTGGTTGTGGATTATTACCGTGATTTTTGCAAAGATCGATACGACGACTATCCAAAGCGCCTTAAAGACTTAGAGGCTTTTGTTAACGTTTCGGAAAGCTTTACATCGCTTCCAAAAATGCTGGAAGAACTGGCTCTTGATCCCATTACTGCAACAGCCGTTGATACCGAGCAGAAAACCAAGGAGGAAGCCCCACTGATCCTGAGTACTATTCATTCTGCAAAAGGACTTGAATGGAAGCACGTTTTCATCATTCAGTGCCTGGATGGTATTATACCTTCAGCATATTCAGTTGAGGATGAGGAACAGCTTGACGAGGAACTGCGACTGTTATATGTAGCCGCAACCCGCGCCAAAGACATGCTATACTTCAGTTATCCGGTGCTGGCACAATCAGCCTATGGCGATTATTTCACGCAACCATCCCGCTTTCTAAAAGATATGAACAACGATTTGGTTGAAGAATGGAAGCTCGTGGAAGAGGAACAACAACAGCAAATTGAGGAAGGAAACCAACAGCAATTGACGGATTAATTTCATTATTTCATCCTGAATTAGAACCGGAACTCAACCACTGATCGTTGTTCAAGAAGTCAATACTATTCATCGCTTTATCATTTTCAGTTCAGCTGCTATTTGCACAGGGCTTTAATTCTACCAGTGGACGAAATCACCCCGAACTGAATTGGCAGGTAGCTGAAACGGAGCATTTCCTCATTATGTATCCGGAGAGGATTGCCGGAATTGAGGGTGAGGCTGCTGCTATTGCTGAGCAAACTTATGAAGCTCTTTCCAAAAATCTTGAAGTTACTTTCGATCAAAAAATACGCATTTATCTTTCAGACGAAGATGAAGTCAATAATGGCTTCGCTGTTCCATTCAGCCGGCCGTACACCAATATTTGGGTGAATTTAAACGATTACAGCGAAATCTGGACGGGGCAGGAGAAGTGGCTTCGGAAGGTAATAGCGCATGAATTGGCTCATATTTTTCATTTTGAGGCGGTGAAATCACCACTTGGCCTGCTTCAATATACCTTTGCAAATCCACTGCCCGGTTTTTGGACTGAAGGCCTGGCTCAATATGAAACGGAAAAGTGGGATTCTCAACGGGGCGACCGTTGGTTGCGTAAAGCAATTTTTGATGACGACCTGAACTACAGCTCCGGGCAGTCCCTTGAAGACGGGCGTTTGCTCTATGCTATGGGAAATTCACAACTGCGTTACTTTGCTGAGCAATATAGAGATACTTCTCTTGCAAACCTGTTGCAGCATCGAAAAAAGTTGTTTGGGTTGATCAGGTATCATGATTTTGGCAATGCCTTTGAAGAAACAATAGATGGGGGTTATAGTGGATTTTATGACAGATGGCGAAAGCATGTAAATGTGTATTACAATACGGTGGCATCCCAAATGGAGCGTACCGATTCCCTACATGCAGATGAATTCAGCTTTCCAGGTCAGTTTTATTTTGATGCCTCTGTAAGCCCCGATGATAGCCTGCTGGCTGTTCTGTCTCTCACGTCCATGTCCCGACCGGTACGCAGGTTGTACGTCACTTCAACTGATTCATCCAGGCAGAACACACTGATTGGGGAAGGAGCCATTAATTCTGATTTGAACTGGCTGGACCCTCAACACCTTCTTTATTCAAGAATGGTAAGAGGGAAGCATTCTTCACTGATCAACGATATATTTTTGTATGATTTAGAAAAAGAGAAAGAAACCCGGCTTACCGTTAACCGAAAAGCCAAATTCCCGGCTGCAGGTTCATCCCAAAATCAAATTGGGTATATCGTAAATGAGGGAGGGACCGGAAACCTGTTTGTAATGAACCTGGAAACTCGAAAAGAGGAAAAGCTGACTGATTACTCTGGGGATATTCAGCTCTTGTGGCCGCTTTGGGTTGAGGGTGAAAATGTCTGGCTGCTTCACAGGTTTGCTGAAAATGGAGATCGAAATTTGGTTCTCATTGACCCCGAAACCGGATCGGAGAAAACCATAGACCCGGAACAAGTTGATAATAGAAAGGCCATTCTAAGTCCGGACGGCAGCAAAATAGCTTACATTTCCTTGAGAGATGAAGTCCCCAATGTTTTTATTTATGATTTCGAATCCGGTGTAGAATCCCGGTTTACCAATCTGTTTACAGGAGGGGAAGTATTTGGATGGGTTTCCGATTTTGACTCAACCGGTGAAGAGCATTTGGTTATAGGAGCTTCAGAAACCCGCACACAGGATAAACTGCACTTTGTTTCTGCCGGACGGGAAGTCTATCAGCCGGAATTGAATCTTCCGGAAACCTATGCCAGCTGGAGGCATCAGTCTCCTGAAAATGAAATTCCATCAAACATTAAACCAAATCCTGCATTAATTACCGACCGGTATTCCTACAATGCATTTCAGAATCTGACACACATTGCTTCTTTTGGCTTTCCCTATTATTCCGATGCAAACGACTGGGGGGTATTTGCCACCTCTAACTGGACGGAACCGCTGGCTAAACATACTATTTCAGGAGGAGGGTGGCTTTCCATTCCCGATCCACTGAATAAGTCCTACGGGGCGCTATCCTATATCAATAACCAGCTTTACCCAACACTGACCTTTTCGGTATATCAAATACCGGAGAATGGACAGTATTACGGAGAAGAATTCCTGTTTGAGGAGTACATCGGAGCAGATATTGCCATAAACTGGCCGTTGGATGTATTTTCTTCTTCCTATCAAAACAGTAGCTGGTCGGCCAGGTTCCGGCATTATTCAACTGATCCGATGGGAGAAAACCGGTTCACATCAAACCCGAATCTCGCTACTCCGCAAAATGCAACGGTTACAGATCTTCAGCTAAGCTGGCAAATCAAGAAACAGCGTCCCTGGAAGAATAACAGCTACCACCCGCTGGATGGAACCGGACTTCAATTGAGCGTTAAAGCTTCCGAGAAAATTATTGGATCGGACACCCGAACGCTAACTTCTGATATTCATGGCTATACCGTTCAGCCTTTTCTTGGATTGAACAGGATTTTTTTGGAAGGAAGATTCCAATCTCAATGGGGCAATAATCTGCCTCAAAATTATATCGGATTTTCCCGGTACGACAATGTTGATATCAGTCTGCCTAATGATATTCCACTTCAGTTTTTTGGTGATAATGAGCGAATCAGGGGATATCGGAAATTTGTAACCGGCAAGCAGGTAGCTTTTGGTAGTGTTGAATACCGAATCCCATTTATACCATCGTGACAGACGCAGATATTGGGATTCGTTAGATTGGGAGGAGTAAGCATTTCACTGTTCACAGACGGCGGGATTGTTTGGGACGCCCGGTCAGAATCCGGTGAAACCGGAACCATTCAACGATGGGGAGCAGGAGCAGAACTGAAAAATGAAATTTCCATAGCCGGGTTATCCATTTCTCACGCTTTTGGGGTCGCTCAACCGGCTCACCAATTATTCACCGATGCTAAATCGGATATGTACTATAGAGTACAAGCCGTGGTTCCTTTTTAATCAGAGCTCAGCTTAATTATCCTCTTCACGCATATATTTTCGTTGCAGGTACATGTCCACGATTAACCATATAACCGGATAGGGTGGGAATAAAACGGCCAATATAATCTGCCAGTCTTTGCCTTTCTTTTGGCCGCCGTCATAGGGTAGAGAGATGCCTGCGATTCCCGCTATCCACAAAATGAAAAAGATAAACAGAGAGAACGCGGTAATGAGCGCGCCGAAGAAGCCGAGATTGTCATAAAAGCTTTGAAGCATAGTTAATATAGTGCTGAATAATGCGTACCTTTATTGCTTGTTTAATCTAAGAATCTAAGACTTAAAATGCTCCCAGTAGTTTCCATTGTAGGACGCCCCAACGTTGGTAAATCCACATTATTTAACAGACTCATAGGAACCCGTAAAGCAATTGTTCACGATGAGTACGGTGTAACCCGGGATCGACACTACGGAGAATCGTTCTGGAACGGTCGCGACTTCACCGTAATTGACACCGGAGGATATCTGCCTGATGAAATGAATGTCATGGTTGTGGGAATCCGCGAACAGGTACACATTGCGCTCGAAGAGTCGGATGTGATATTATTTGTGGTGGATGTAAAGGATGGCATCAATACCCTCGATAAAGCCGTTGCTAATCTATTGCGCCAGCAGGATAAACCCGTATTGTTGGTTAGTAATAAAGCTGATAACGAAGAACGACGCATGAACTCCACCGAGTTTTATGAACTTGGCATTGAAGATCTGTTTCCTGTGAGCTCTATCAATGGAACGGGAACCGGTAATTTATTGGACCGGGTTGTGGAATTGCTGCCGGAGGAAGAAGAGCCGGAAGAGGAGAATGATATTCCAAAACTGGCTTTTATCGGTCGCCCGAATGTAGGAAAAAGCAGTTTGTTTAATGCTTTACTCAATGACGAAAGGGCTATTGTTACCGACATTGCCGGAACTACCCGCGATTCCATCAACAGTAACCTGGAATATGACGACAAAGAATACCTGCTTGTAGATACAGCCGGACTGCGTAAACGCACCAAAGTAAAGGAGAACATTGAGTTCTACAGCACCATCCGCACCGATCGGGCCATACGCGAGTGTGATATAGCCATTCTTATTGTGGATGCGATGCAAGGCTTTGATGCTCAGGATAAACGGGTAATCCGCGAAGCAGAGAAATTTAATAAAGGCCTGGTTATCGTCCTTAATAAATGGGATTTGGTTCCTGAAAAAGACACAAATACCGTACGCGAGTTTGAGGATTATATTTACACCTCGGTTCCTCAGCTTTATTATGTTCCAATCGTGACTATTTCCGCGTTGAACAAAACCCGGATTCACCGCGTTTTGGATGTAGCTGATGAAGTAATAGCCGAACGCAGAAAAGAAATTTCCACACCAGACTTCAACGACTTCCTGGAGCAAATGCTGGGAGAGAAGCCCCTGCCTATGAAAAGGGGACAGCAGTTAAAAATTACTTATGCTACTCAGGTTAAAAGCAATCCACCGGTGTTTAAGTTTTTCATGAACAGTCCACACGAACTGCCCCCGAATTACCGCAAGTACATTGAAAATAAAATCCGGGAACGATTTGGGTTCCTCGGCGTTCCGATTACCATGGTTTTCCGCCAAAAATAAAATAGAAAAGCTCATAAATAACTTTGATGCTAACCCAACAATGGTTTATTTTTGAGTGCTAATACAGACACGAAAACGATTCGAATTGAATGGCTAAGAATCTCGAAAAACCTACAGTAAACGCACTAAGCGATAATTATAAGAATGAGCGGAAGCTCAATTTTCTTGAGAAACTGTATCTGCCTGAGATATTGAAGGGAATGTGGTATTCCTTTAAACAAATGTTTCAGCCCTCATTTACGCTCAATTATCCGGAAGAGAAATGGGATCCACCGGCAATTTTCCGGGGTCGGCCGGTTTTGGTTGAAGACCATAACAAAGAGCGTTGTGTAGCTTGTGGGCTGTGCGCCCGGGCTTGTCCACCGCTTGCCATTAGCATGCAAGCCAAAGAGACCGAAGATGAGAAGGAAAGATATCCTGACTTTTTCGAAATTAATATGCTGCGATGCATTTATTGCGGATATTGTGAAGAAGTTTGCCCCGAAGAAGCTATCGTGATGAGTAAGGATTACGATATTGTATTTGAGTCAAGGGAAGATGCCATCTATGATAAAGAGCGTTTACTTGTACCTAAAGAAGACGTAGCCGATCGTCTTGAGTATCTGAAGAATTATAGGAACCGCCAGTTTGGTTCATTCTGGGATTTCCAGGAAGAAAATAACATTCACTCCGTAAGAGATAGAGACAAAGACTGGAACACGGGATTGTCTTTGGTTGATATGATTGAGCAGCAAGAAAAAAATGATTCAACCCCGGCATCTTCCAGCTGGAATACCTAATTACTCTTACAAGATGGATATAAAACAGAGCCAGATTGATTCCCTTATTGATGATGTAGCTTACCTTGAACATGAGGCCGAAGCACTCAAATATGTAATTGATTCTGTTCCTTATGATGAAACTTCCCCCGGAAGACGTTCCATCGCCGAGATTCTGATGTTCCTGGATCACGCTCAGCAAAATTATTATCGGGAAGTGATTGAGGATGCATTTAAAAGCGTAAGGCCCATTAACCTGAATGCTTACACCGACCCGGAAGAGACTTTTGAGAAAGATGAGGAGCTGGCTAAAGATATTCAGAAACTGCTTTATAAGATTTCGAAGCACCGGGTTGCCATCTTAAACCTCATCAAGAACATCAACCTAATTGATTGGGAGAGAGAGATTACCAAAGGCAGGCAAACCATTTCTTTGTATGAGTTTACCAATCAAATGGTGCGCAAAGAACGGGCTACACTGAAAGAAATAGCGGACCTCGTACTTACCTATCAAAACAGTAAGCAGATGCAGCGTGAGCTGGAAAGCAGAAATCCCGAAAGCTGATGGAACCGGCTAAATGGATTGATTTAGTTGTCTCGTTTTCCTTCGGAACAGTTAGCTTCCTGTTGTTGAAGCGATTTATTCAGCGCAGAACCATGCTGGACCTTTATTTTAGCCTGGCTGCTTTATTCATATCCATTCCGTATCTGCTTGATCTATTCCAAGTTGAAGCACCAATTAACCTTTTTCAATGGGGGAAATTGGTAGCAGTTACCTTTTATATAAGCGGACTGCTGGTGCTCATCAGGGAGTCTAAGCCCATATTTGCCCGCTTTCCGATGTACCTGACTGCGTTACCCTTTGTGAGTTTCCTTTTCTTTCCGCTCATCATCGATTTTACGGTTATAAAAGACCTCATTAATGCCATTTACCAGGGCGGGGCGCTAACGGTAACCGTTCTTGTTTTTACCATAAATCAGGCACGTAAACGCCGCAGAAGGTACTACATTATCGGGTTGAGCTGTATTGGAATAGCATACCTTGGATATTGGCTCGTATTTAACAGAACGGCTCCTGAATTGATCTGGATTACCGAAATCTTACTTTCAGTGGGAATTCTTTTCATGACTTATCGATTTATCAAGAGCGAAGATTTCAATAACCAGTAACTATATAAGTGCATGAAAACAGCCCCGGATTTTACCCTGAAAAACACAAGCAACGAAGACGTATCTCTATCTGATTTTAAAGGAGAGAAAAACGTAGTTCTGCTTTTTTTCCCGTTAGCTTTTAGCGGGGTTTGCACCAAAGAACTCTGTTCAACAAGAGATAATCTTAAAATCTACAATTCTTTGGATGCGGAAGTACTGGCCATAAGCATTGACAGTTTTTTTACTCTAAAGGCTTTCAAAGAAGCAAACAATTTGAATTTTTCGCTTCTAAGCGACTTCAATAAAGAAGTAAGTGCAAAGTACGACTCTTTGTATGATGATTACTTCGGAATGAAAGGCGTATCCAAGCGGTCGGTATTTGTAATAGATAAAGAGGGAAGAGTAGTGCACCAGGAAATACTGGAAGACTCAGGCAAAATACCGAACCTCTCCAAAGTTCAGGAAGTACTGGCCGGACTAAACTAATCGCATTCTATTCAATTCTATCTGAATTCTTAGAAGACAATTTTGTGTATGAGGGAAGAAGACTATATTAGTGAATCAACCTTACTTTACATAATATAAATTATACGACACATTCTATATTATTACGATATTATAATTACGATGCCCTTATAAAATCTTCTTACTTTGTTGTTAACAACGCTGGCTGAGTTAATATAAATCAACTATCTTTCGCGGTATGAAAATTATTATTGTTGAAGACGATAAAGTTCTTTCACTGCTTCTTTCAAAAATGATCGAGCGGCTGAACTATGAGGTTATAGAAATAATTACCAAAGGTCACGAAGCTATTGAAAAGATCGATGCTCTCAATCCCGATCTGGTTTTAATGGACATTATGCTTGAGGATGATGTTGATGGAATTGATGCAATGACTGCCCTTCGTGAAAAAGCAAACGACGTACCTGTTATTTATATCACCGGGAACTCTGATCCTCTGAATCGTGAGAGAGCTAAAACCACCGATTTCATTGATTACCTGATCAAGCCCGTTAGTTTTGACGAACTAAAAAGTACTATCAACCGACTCGCAGAAAAAGAGTCCTGAACATTTCTGCCCAAGACTCCTTTTACCCACTTACAATCTTAGTTACTCGTTTTGATGGAATATCAGCTGTTTGTTTCCTGAAGTCTGAAAGCAACCGGTAAGCTGTAGCGTACTATAACTGGTTGTCCGCGTTGTTTACCTGGTTTGAATTTTACTTTCTGCACTGCTTTCAAAGCTTCTTCATCGCAGCCACCTCCAATTCCGCGCACCACAATCGGATCAAGCACATTGCCCTCTTTGTCGATAAGGAATTGAACTACAACCCGTCCTTCTATACCGGCCTTAAGGGCCATTTCAGGATAGGTTATATGCTTTTGAACTGCGGCAAGTCCTCCGATCAGTTCCGGCATCTGCTCTACTACCACGAAGATTTCCTCTTCTTCCTCTTGTTCAATCATTCTTGGCGGTGGCGGTGGTAATTCCATGATGGCCGCATCCATATCCAGTTCCGCATCAAGATCAATGAGTTCATCTTCTATGATTTCATCATTGGGAACTTCGACGGGAATCATTGGGCGTGGTGGCGGCGGTGCCTTAACTTCTTGTTTTGTTTGAACGATCTCTTCAACAAAAACTTCTTCCTGTCTGTCCACTACAATTTGATCACCTTTCTCAGAAGGTTTGATGGTGAGCTTGGAAGCAGATATAAAAATCAGCAGTGAAAGTATGAAGCCAATTTCCAGACGGAGTAAATAGCCTTGTTTCAGATCATTTTTGCGATCGATTATTTTAACCGGACCTCTCATAGTGTTATCCTCCTTTTGTTTAGAAGTTACCTAAGAGTACCCAGGAATAGTGAAGATTTAATGAAGCGCTTTTCTGAATTTTTATGAAGCAACTATCACTTCTAACGCACCCGGTAAAACTTCGAACACGAAGTGATCGGTTTTCGGTACTTGTTCACCATCTGCATGAGACTTAAGCACACGATCTGTGCTTATGGTTACGGTATCCGCAAATAAATATTCATCCACTATCTTTTTGTTGAAGGAAAAACCGAAGGAAAGTTTCAGGAACTCCAAAATTAATCGCATTCTGGAAACCGCCTTCACCACAATAAGTTCAACTTTTCCGTCAGAATTTATAGAAGACGGAGAAATTTGATACTTCCCTCCTTCAGATTTCCCATTGGCTACGGCCACCATCCATACCTGTTGTTCGATGGCATCATTAAGACCAGAAATTGAAATTTTGGCTTTAAAGGGCTCAGACATTGATAAAGCCTTCAGTCCACCCAAAAAGTAACGTAAAAAACCACTCTTAAAGCCGGATTTTGAAGCATAGTAGTTGGTTAGCCCATCAACGCCAATTCCGGTGGTGTTGATGAAATATCCCCACTCACTCTTGATTGCATCCACCTGTTTAGTTTCCTGCTGTATCAATACCTGAATATTTTTATCGAAATCTTTACTCAGGCCAATACTTTGAGCAAAATCATTTCCACTACCAATTGGTATTACCCCAAGTTTACTGTCACGACCAATCAGACCGTTAGCCACCCGGTTAACGGTACCATCTCCACCGCAAGCAATGACATGGGAATGTTCCGCGGACTTTTGCCGGGCAATTTCAGCAATGGAATCATCTTTCCTTACGTAAATGAAAGAAGTCCCGGGAAATTTATCCTCAAGCTCCGCTTCTTTGCTTCTGAAAAAAGCCTCAGCCCGAAAAGCATTGGATGCACAATTAATGATGAAGCAATATGACGGATCGTTGCTCAATCGAAGTGTTTAACGTTAAGCGAGAACTTTCCTTTTTTATCAGAACTCAGCTTTATTTTGTCAATAATGGCATCAATAGAAACCGCTCCCTGTATAGCTGTAAAGCTGAACCCGTCTTCTTCGATGTGCTTAATGGGCGTCTGTATTCGAAGCGGATCCAATACGATCAACAGTAGTTTCTCTTCTCCTTCAAAGTAGTGATTGATTACTTTTTCGGCATGTTCTCCGGTAAAAGATCTCACGTACCCGGCTTCTTCAATGGAATCGGGACTAAAGCTGCCGTTATCGGATACATTCTTCCAATCGGAAGGCTTAATGGCGGTAAATAATAAATCTATTTCCACAGTATTTGTTCGTTATTTGTTATATGCAAAATGAATGAGGGCATCACCCTTATTTACTACAGGACAGTTATTTAGACCGATTACCATGCCGTCATGAGGTGCCACAACGCGGGAGTTCAATTCCCCGTACGGATCTTTAATTGATCCCAGGACTTGTCGTTTGTTGAACTCTTCCCCAAGTTCAGCTTTGGTGATAAACAACCCGGCATTTTTGGTTCGTATCCATGTAGAATTGTTAAATACTTTCGTTTTATTTGGCTCCGGAGCACTCGTAATCATACCCAGATATTTCATGAGTCTTTGAGTGCCCTCAATGCCTTCTTCAATACCGGTTTCGTCGTAGCGAAGCGATTCCCCGGTTTCATAAACCAGAATTTCTTTCCCTTTTTTATGAGCCGCACTCCGGAATGATTTGGAGATCAGCGAGGAATGCATCATAACCGGAGCACCCATCGCTGTGGCCAGCTCTTTGGCTCTTTTTATTTTGAATGAACAGCGTATTTGAGGATAATTGGCCCTCGCAGCACCTCCGGTATGGAAATCAATGCCGCAGTCCACTTCCGGAATAATTTCTTTCATTAAGGTATGAGCCAGTAATTTAGCCAGTGAACCGCCTTTTGCTCCGGGAAAACTTCTATTGATATCTTTCCCGTCCGGCAAGCCACGAGAATTCTGAATAAAGCCATAAATGTTCACAATCGGGATGGCGATAACCGTTCCTTTTTCGGGAATAACGATCTCGCGTTCAATCATGCGCCGAACAATTTCAACCCCGTTTACTTCGTCACCGTGAAGACCCCCGGTAAGTAACAAAACCGGTCCGTCTTTGGGCGCGCGATAAACCAACACGGGTAAATCGATGCTGGTGTAAGTTGGCAGCCGGGCGATGTTTAGATTCACAATCTTTTGTTCCCCAAGCCCGATTCTCTGCTTATTGATGGTAATAAACTCAGGCATGCTTCTTCGCTTTTTTCTTGCGGGCCGGGTTCTTCTTACGCTCTTCAACGGCCTTCTCAATATAGCTGATGATGGTTGCCGCAATATCTTTCTTGGTGGTTTTTTCGATGCCTTCTAATCCCGGGGATGAATTCACTTCCAAAATCAAAGGTCCGCGGTCCGATTGCAGCATATCAACTCCGGCAATTTGAAGGTCCATCGCTCTTGCGGCAGTAAGGGCTGCATCTTTTTCAATTTTAGAGAGCTTAATTAGGGATCCGCTTCCACCCTGGTGAAGGTTGGACCGGAATTCCCCCTCTTTACCCTGTCGTTTCATGGCGCCAACTACTTTGCCATCTACCACAAATGCCCGGATATCAGCGCCCTTTGATTCCGAAATAAATTCCTGAACAATCACACGGGCTTTCATCGCATGAAAAGCTTCAATAATAGATTCGGCGGCTTTTTTGGTCGGCCCCAGAACCACACCGTGTCCCTGTGTGCCTTCCAGTAACTTCACGATAAGAGGCGCACCGCCTACCGACTCAATAAGTTTTTTCACCTCTTTGGAGTAATTGGTAAATACGGTTTTCGGAAGCCCTACCCCTGAACTCGCCAACAGCTGCAGGCTTCGCAGCTTATCTCTTGATCGAACCAGCGCCTGTGAATGTACCGCGCTGAAGACTTCCATCATTTCAAACTGGCGAACCACCGCTGCTCCGTAAAAAGTAACCGATGCACCAATTCGAGGAATGATGGCATCCAGATAATCAATTCTTTCGCCTCTGAAATAAATCTTGGGATTGTCCTGTTCTATAACAATATCGCACTTCAGGTGGTCAATCACCTCTACATCGTGCCCTTTTTCCTCGGCAGCCTCAACCAATCGTGAGGTTGAATAAAGAGATTTGTTTCTGGAAAGAATTCCTAATTTCATTATTTAAGACTCCTCGGTCTTTATATTCTTTGAAAGATTTTTACTTGTAACATCTACCATAAAGGGGCCTTTTCTCAAAAATTTTCTACCGATTAATAATGGGTATTTCATAGCTGAACGATCGGTGAGCGAAAATTCGATGGTATAAAGAGAGCTAAAAAACTCAATCTGGGTTCGGATGAAATACCGGAGTTCGATATCCCCGTTCGAACTTTTAACTTCCCGCTTATCAAAGACCGGCATTTCCAGCATCTGCTCGTTATAGGCCTCATGGTCCGGATCCAGCATATAAAATCGAATCCAGGACTCCCCCTCTTTTTCAAAAGGCTCCAAATGATGACAGTGCAGACTCGATGTGAAAGCACCTGTATCAATTTTGGCTTCCAAATCGGTAAAATTCCACTCCGGTAAATTCACCAGTTCAATACGGCCAATAATTTGTTGGTTGGATGTGTTCATAGGATCCCCAAAAATACAGGTTTTATTCCCCTTATCACATTTCCATTTAAAATTGTTTAGCTCTGGTTTCGATTTCCTATCTTTGGCAAAAAGTTCAAAGAAACATCCTTTATGCACTACCTGAAACACGCACTGATCCTTTCTGCCTTTTTCCTTGCTTCCTGCAGTACCGTTCAACAAAGTACGATTAATGATGATCCCACCACTCAAGCCACATTGTGGGTTCAAAATGCAGCTGAGTATGATGCCATTGCTATGCAGACGTACGCCACGGCCATGCGAACCCTTCCCCTTCCACTTGAAGATTCATTCTGGACGGCTTCTTTGAATCAGGAAGAGGACGACAATTTTATGTCGCTGCCTCCCGCTATAATCATGGATGTGGATGAAACAGTACTCGACAACTCCCCATTTCAGGCGCGGATGATAAAGCAGGAAAAAGATTTCAACATCGAAGACTGGAACGCCTGGTGTAAGGAAGCCAAAGCCGAGGCCGTGCCCGGAGCGGTGGAATTTGCCAATTATGCAGCCGACCGTGGCGTAACCATTTTCTATATCACCAACCGTGATTATGAAGTAGAAGAAGCAACGCGCAAAAACCTGATTGAAGAAGGATTCCCCGTTTCTAATTCCATAGATAACATCATGACAAACGGTGAGGAACCCGGCTGGAACTCCTCTAAAACCGAACGCCGCCAGCAAGTAGAAGAAAATTACCGTGTGGTAATGGTTATAGGAGATGATTTAAATGATTTCCTCCCTGCAAAAGGTATTACACAGAAAAAGCGAGCCGGCCTGGTACAGGAAAACAGCGATTGGTTTGGCCGACGCTGGTTTATCCTCCCAAACCCTGTTTATGGTTCCTGGGAACAGGCTCTTTTTGATTTTGAGGATGGTTTGAGTGAGTCGGAAAGAAAAACTATCCTCCAAAAAAGACTCAACTCAAAAAATTAGCATATCACTGATGCAGCCTTTTCCTACTCTCTACGTTGACCTCGATATCGTTCGGTCGAATATTGCCCGCATGGCTTCAAAAGCTGAAAAAGCCGGAGTCGAATTTCGTCCTCATTTTAAGACGCATCAATCCAAAGCTATCGGAAAAATATTTCGGGAATATGGGGTAAGTGGAATCACGGTTTCCTCGATCAAAATGGCTGAATACTTTCTGAATGATGGATGGGGTGATATCACTATTGCATTCCCTGCCAATGTCTTAGCTCATGATTACTATAATAATATCAGCAAGACGGCTTCAGTAAAGACACTTGTTATTTCTGAGGAAGTAGTTCAAAAACTCGACAATAAACTGGATAATGAACTCGGGCTCTATATTGAAATTGATCCGGATTATGGACGAAGCGGTGTCCCGGTTTCAGAATTGGAAAGGATTAAGTCACTGCTTAATGCTATCGAAGGTTCTGATCATTGCTACCCGGCGGGGTTCTATTGTCATGCCGGGCATACCTACAAGGCATGCTCTAAAGATGAAGTTGAGAAAATAAGCAGGGAAGCCCTTCAGAAACTGGAGGCGCTCAGGGAGCATTTCCCCGATCTTCCCATTTGCTTTGGAGATACCCCCTCCTGCAGCGTGCTCGATGATTTTGGTCCGGCCACCCAGATAAGTCCCGGTAACTTTGTGTTTTACGATTGGATGCAGGTTCAGATAGGCTCCTGCTCTCCCAATGAAATTGCGGTGTATATGCAGTGCCCCGTTATTGAAACGTTCAGCGACCGAAATCAGGTGCTTATTCATGGCGGAGCCGTGCATTTCTCTAAAGACTCAGTTCAGGTTGATGATTACCTGAGTTATGGTGAACCCATGCTTAAATATTTATCGGAAGAAACCTACGTGAAAAGCCTTTCTCAGGAACACGGCATCATTCAATGTAGCCCCGATGTATTTAGTAAACTCAAAGTCGGTGAAACCATTCAAATCTTCCCTATTCATTCCTGCCTTACTGCTGATTTAATGAGAGAGTACTACACTAAAGATGGTCAGGTATTGGATCATATGAATGGGAAAATGGGCGGTAGTTAGACTTTATTATCCTGTTCATGCATTCGGTTGTGAACCTTGATTTATGGGATTTAAGGATGTTCAGGATTGGCTTTTTGAGACGATTACTACTATTTGTTGGATGAGCAGGATTTTATTCTTATCCCCTTACCTACTCATAGTCACCAAGCTCCAGCTTCCAGTCATACAGATCGCAAATCGATCATTCGGTCCATCGATCTATCGCAATTCATATCACACTACACCTGCGTGCGGTTGGCCTTGTTTTGACTCTCAGATACCGGTAAATATTAAAATTGGGTACCGGCATAGACATTAAACCTTAATTTGACTAAAGTGGGTTTATAGCAGTCTATTGTTTTAAAAAGATAAAGCAATTGTGAGATGTTTAGGATAACAATAACTAAATCCACAAAACATGAAAGCTAATCTAAAAAAGCTGGCAATCATCGCAGGTTGTATCATTTTCCTGCATAGCATATCTGGTAATGTGATTGCACAAGCTCTGGTATTGCATGATGTAAATGGGTATCAATTTACCTGTAATGGGGTCACTTATGTTACGTTCGACACTCATATAACGATCGCCAGTAATGGAGGCGGAGTCGTAGCTGTAAAATTTACCGGGGTTGATACTTCTTGCCTGGGTGGTAATAACAAAAAAGCTACGGCTGTAAGAACCTATGTTGTTCCTGTTCTAATAGAGGGTGTGATCTACTTTTCAAAACCAGGGACCCTTGTAACCACTCCAAATGGAAAAGCCATTTTCCGAAGTCAAATTGCTCCGGGTACTGTACCTATGAGCTAAGTACAATCCTAATTCTAAAAAGGTAAAAGCCCCGGATAATTGCCGGGGCTTATTTTTTGGCCAGGTAATGGATCATATGAATGGGAAAATGGGCGGTAATTAGACTATATTATCCTATTCATGCATGCGGTTGTGAACCTTGATTTATGGTATTTAAGGATGTTCAGGATTGGCTTTTTGAGACGATTACTACTATTTACTTGTATAAAATCTCCTTCCAAGTCCCAAAGCTCAAGCTTCCAGTCATACAGATCGCAAATCGATCATTCGGTCCATCGATCAATCGCAATTCATATCATACTACACCTGCGTGCGATTATAAATAACCGGCATCTGCCCTTTCCAGGTATTCCATAAGTCTGTATCAAGGCTTAACTCCGACATGAAATTGGCTACATTGATTCGGCTGGTTTGTCCTGCATCAAAAATGGGATTTCTGATCGGGGAAGTATGAATTTCATAGTCACTGACTTGCTCCTCATCAATCAGGCCATCGGGTCGCACAGCCACCCACTCCAGCTTATGGTGATCCTGACCAACCTGGACTCGAAGGAAATCTGCTGCCTGCTCATTATCCACATGAGGTGGCAGAATGAGCCGCAATAAGGCAACAACCAATCTTTGAGAAAACGGTGGCTTTTCCGGTATATCCCGATTGCTGTTGCCGGTGGTATTCATCAAAACCATTTTGATTGGGTGATCTGACTGAACCAGCTCCATAGCCCTGGCCACTTTAGCAACCGCATCGGTCACTAACCGCCTGGGATGCCCATATATGCCCTTGAAGCTTACATTATGGCCAAGGCACGAAAATACAGAAGTGCATCCGGCAAGTAATTGCGCTAACTCCTGATCCTGCATGGTTGATATTTCCGCTTCCACAATATCTAATCGCCCATTGGAATCTATGATGTTAGCGAGAGATCCCTCTTTCCGGACTAAAGCGATTACCTGTACCCCTTTGTTCAGCAACAATTTCACCAATAAACGACCGGTGGCACCGCTGGCGCCTAATACTAATGCTTTATTCATGTCTTTCTTTTGTGATGATAGAAACGGCTGCCTACGCAGGAACCTCGAAAAGGTTTAACCACCTCCGCCACTACTATTAATCTTCAACATGATATTCACAACTTACCGATGGATTAAACGGCATAAAGAGACCGTGCTCATTTTCTTTGTACAACCACATATGGAGGTCATAATGGGGTTCAAATTTATGGGCTTCATCGGGTTCAGTTTCGGGATTGTCGACCATTGCAAAATAGTCGATACCCATAAAGTCGGGACGTGCTTCATTACCCGCATCATGCCATCCTTTTTGGAAAACCAGGTTCTCAATGGCTACTAACTTCATAGAGCCGTTCTCCATAGGTTCATAAATCAAAATAGCCGGATTGTTGAAGTCCGTATGCAGGCCATTTCCATCGACACGTTCGGTTCCGGGCACAAGCCCCAGTAAATCAGGTCGAACGTAGTGAACCCCCATTGCTCCGGTAAATTCAGGCCATCCCATCATCGGGCCTGTGTCACAAATATTAAACGGATCTCTTACATATCCTTCTTTCAGCGCTACTTCCACATCCTGAAAACGTTTAGTAGCGTGATATACTTCTATAAGTTTTTCAGCCATTTCAGCATTCTTATCAAATGCATTCTGAATGACAGCTGCTACACTTTCATTTTCAATTGAGTTAATCGAATTCTGGGCCTGTACGAAATATGAACCCGGCATTAACAGGAAAAGAGTGGTGATTAAAACACCGGTAGTTTTATTGAGATGCATATTTATCCCCATTATATTTTTAGTTTCCCTTTAGAAAAGCATGTTAGAAGGGATTATTCCGAATCTTAATTAATTCAGGAATGATTTACAAAAGCAAAGATGGGCTACATCAATTCCCGTCCTGCAAGGCTATATATACACCAACGGGATCCCTGATTACGGCGTGTCCGGCCTCAGTCTCTTCCTTTACGATCTCACCGCCGCCCTCACGAACATGACGAAGGCTCTCGTCGAAGTCACCGACCGGCAAACTAAGTATCCAGACGGAAGGAATGCTCCCGTTGTCGTCATTCTTAGGACAGATTTCTGCCGCGGCAATACCATCCGGCCGCCGCATTTCAAATCCACCTTCTTTGTCGGCCGGGGCCGCTGACCAACCAACGACCTGCTCGTAGAATTCACATATCGACGAAACGTCTGAGACCACAAGTGAAAGCCAGGCTATGCAACCGATACGGTCGGAATGACTTGTACTGTCCGTATCTTCGTCAGCAGCTGGGATTACCCCGAATGCAGCACCAGCGGGGTCAACCAAGACGGCCCACTGACTCTGCCCGTCATCGCCTTTGGCATGAATCAGCTCCTGCCCTCCGAGTTCGAGCGTACGATCCACACTTGCAGCTACATCGGAAACCTGTATGTGCGGCATCCATTGCAGTGGCAGGGCTTCATACTCAGGTGAACGAGCTCCCAATCCTATCACCGGTGTACCCTGGTTGTTGGTTAAATCGTCTTGCCACAGCGGAGTCGCACCCATCGTTAAAACCTTGGAGTAGAAACGGAGTTCCCGCTCATGCTCCGGTACTGCAATATCTGCGCTTAGTACTCCCCCAACACCGTGTAAGAATGGATTTCGCATGACTACCTCATTTGGTTTAGAGTTGGCAAGATTTAAAATTGGGGTGTAACGACCTGCCGCATAACCGGCGCAGGGATTATGATTTGGTTGAAGTAGCGAAATTAATTTCTGGCAATCAAGCTCCATCGAATTCCGTCCTTGGCCGATTTAAAAAGCCTTGTTAGGTGGGGAATTTATGGGGCAAACATCTCTTGTAATGTACTCAATACTTTTTCTTCGGCCGAAGAACTAATTGTCCCAAGGCTTTTAATCAATCTGGTTTTATCGACTGTTCGAATCTGATCTAATACAATTTGTCCTTTCTTGCCTTGAAATGTAGTAGTGACTCGCGTTGGGTAATTTTTAATGGTAGATGTCATTGGAGCAATGATCACTGTTCTGATATGCTTGTTCATTTCATCAGGAGATATAATCAAACAGGGACGAGTTTTTTTAATTTCAGATCCTTTGGTGGGATCAAGTGAAATCAGATGAACTTCAAACCTTTTAACTGGCTTTACTTTTACCATGTCCACTCAGTTTCATCCCAGTCTGAAGGTTTTTCAATCTCTTTTTGATCTAATAAAACATCATCACCTTGTTCCGCCATTTTTTGGAAAGACGCTTCCCAATCCTTTCGAGTCATATCAGCAGGCCGAAGAATAATTTCATTGTCTCTGAGAATCATTTCAATTTCTTTAGTAATCCCACTTTCTTCGATCAGGGGTTTGGGAATTCGAACTCCCTGGGAATTACCGATACGAATTATCTTGGTTTTCATAGCTTTGATTATTTGTAAATATCTACACGAAGATAATTACAATGTACTTACAATACAACTAAAGAAGAATCGATTTATTGAGCCGCCTAACCGACCATGCCATTAGTGGTGGAACAAATACACGACCTTTGATGGATATCACAAGAACGTACTATCTACAGTGGGAAAACTATGTGCTCTTGACAATGTCCTTTTTAAAGATATTATACACCTATATCTCAACACCCATAGAAATTGCAATACCATAAGCTATAATGAACGCAACTATAAATGATACAAGAGCTGCTTTTTTATCTATATCCATGACTTTAAATTTCAGTAAATCTGCAAGTGAAGGCTCTGATTTCTGATAATTATCATTTACGGAAAGCTCATCAAATTGAATATCAAAAGCAGCACAAATACATTTAGCTGATTCTGGTGATACAGCCCCTGTTTTTTCAATTCTTTGAATGGTTCTCATACTAACTCCACTTACTTCAGCAAGGTGGGACTGACTCCAGGCATTTGATTCTCTAAGCTGTTTTAGTTTGGCATTATCCAGTTGCATGATCTCTTTTATTTATTTGGTTATAACTTTATGTAAATATCATGATTTATCAGCTGATTTGATACGTCATCTAGATGACAATAAAATGTCATAATCGCGTCAAAGATGTATAACGGTTTGGCAAATAAGCGGCTTGTACTTACCACTTAGGAGTTAGTTAATTACTATGATTTTAACAACAAACGAACAATAAACTAATGCGCAAACAGTGTACAAGTCCGCTTAATTTGCATTGTTATACTGCTACCTACATATCGAATGAATCTTTACAACTACAGAGTAGACCAATTAATGCAATTGTTCTTAAGCTGTTAGCCTCACTTGCATAATCAACATCTCGGCCATGTAAAATTGTATGTCTGTTAAGTGGATTTAAATTTGGATCATGATTTTTTCTCTTTTCAATTTCAGAGAAGTTTTCATGTAATAGGCTTTCTTCCTCAAGTTGTTTTAAAAGTAAATAACTTAAGGAAGTTGTACTTGTTGGATGCCCATTTTCTGCAAGCCTTGCCAATAGATTTCGTTTAATTTTCTTTAGCTTTTTTTCATCATTTGAATAAAAAGTTGTTCCAATAAGCTCTTCAAATATTCCATCTCCTTGTGCTAAAAATACAGGAATACTTAATTCGTACTTTCCTTCCACATGGGCTTCAAATGCAGAGCTTATAATTTTATTACGTTCAGGATAAAATTTCTGACATTGATGCTTAAAAACTGAAAGGTGATCTTTAATGTATTGCTGAACATCATTCTCAATAACTTCATGCTCACCATTATTTATGAGTGCTTCATATCTTTTAAAGACACCAAAATCTGCAAAGTGAAATGGTACAAACCATCCGCGCTTGGCTAAATAGGCGTAAATGGTATCGACTCTATCGGGAATATTCTTAGCTTCTTCAGCTAATGCTTCGAATAGAGCATTATATTTCTCAAGATTAAAATCAAATGAAATAGAGGCAAGATTTCTCTGAATTTCCTGCAGTTGTTCATGTATTGGTGTGAAAGCATTACTAATATTTATCGATTGTGCAGCCATTTTTTGAGCTGCTTCTCTTAACTTTTTAAAGGGATCATTTTCAAAATGAAATTTAAACATGCAAAAAATCGATTTAGTCTTCGTCGATTTCCTCTTTAAAAGGCTTTATCTCGCCCATGTTAGCTAAAAGGAAAACTACAATTGAGAAAGAAGTTAGGACTTGAATGCCTGCAATTGATTTTGCCCAGTAACTTGTAGGCTCAACTCCAGAATATCCTAATGTGGTAAGGGTCATTACTGAGAAATAAACAAAATCAAAAATTTTAGAAAATATTGAGGTTCCAGTGTACCCTGTAAAAGAATTTTCACCGAAGTGATCGATCAATAAATAATCCACTGCAAAAGAGACTGAAATCGAGAGAAGAGTTAAGACAGTAGCGAAAACTGTTTTTGGAAAATTTTTCTCAGACACATAGTGTAATCCAATCCGTTCTTTTAGATACAATACGTAATAAAATGATTTATAAATACAGAACATAAGTATCAAGATTGGTAACACGAAAGAATACCAATCTTGTAGTTCAACTTCTTGACCTAGTATATACGAGAACCCCCATACTACGAACCCTAATGCAACAATCGCTTCAATGTGTTCAGAAAAGTATTTCGCAAATTTTTTCATTGTTAAAGCAGTATAACGGCTCAGCGCATAACGGGCGCGGATATTATGAGTTAATAAACAGTTAAAATTTCAAAACAAGCAACTTTGGAAACCAACGGCACGTCCGCGTCCCAGTTGATGCGTGTGTTATACGTTAATTTTAGTCAACCTTGAGTATCACTCCATTGCCCATTAAGAGAACAAGAAACAGACACTTGACCTCCTTCAGTGTTTATTGTCATAACATGTTCAACTTCATCATCAACGATTATCTTAGCTGAAGGTTCAGGTTCTTCTGAATGAAGTGATTGCCAAATTCTTCTTGCGAAAATCCACCTAATGGTTCCATAGTTTTAAATTGAGTTAGACTTCACATTATTTTGTATCAGTCTGACAACTTAGCTTTTAAATAGCGAGTATTTTATTAACTACTTATTATATCTATGCTCCCAAAATAAAACTTTAGCAGCAGCATAAATTGGGCCACGGCCATCTTTACGGGTCTTGCACTTAGAGCTTTCGAACCAAGAATTTGAATAGTATGTATGACCGGTTATATCGGTTTTTGTCCACTCTCCAGAAACCATTTTCTTTACAACCCATTCTTGCTTTGGATATGAAGCTACTTTTTCTAATTTAAACAATCCAATTTCATTAGATTTACTTATTCCATATTTGCCGGAATCATAAAGTTGAAATTTGTTATCCGCCTCGTAGAAGACAATAGTTCCATTTTCCCATGAATAATTGGCCTTATTAATTTCAACTTTTTTCATAAATAATACATTAAAGTTTACCAGATAATGATATTGAGCTTCACCAGTAGGCGCCAACGTGCTAATTTGTTACAAGAATGAAAGACTAACTATAAAAAGTAAAAGTAGCAAAAATGGATAGACCTGTCCGAGTTGAAGTACGGGTTATGTGGCTATTTTCAATTTATATTTTTAGTGATTATTTCAGGTAAATTATTTTTCTGTATGATAGAATTATTGTTAGTAGTCTTTATTAGGATTTTAAACTTTGGATATAATTGAAATATGTTTTCTAGAAAACAGTCCCAATAAATTATTCTATCAAATTTATTTTTTGAATATTTGACATTCTTTAGTTCTTCTTCAAAAAATGTGATTGTATTTCCCAAATTATTTCCACCTGCGTAAATCAATAACCATTTTTCTTCACAGCCACTAAAATCATGATCTTTTTTATGTTTTTTGATAATTGGTTTATTCAAAACACTAGGTTCATATTCTAATTTTCCCGAAAGTAAAGAGGATTCCCACCATAGCAAATCAGACTCTGGATAGGTAGTAAGACTTAAAGAATTGCAATGTTTTTTTAAATAAGAAGATGATTTAAAATCTTCTATTTTAGTTTTGAACGGAAATTTATGAGAAGTTAAAATATTTATTAGCTCATCAATTAAGTCATTATCTGATTTAAGACATTCGTTAAAATTCTTAAGACTTAAAACACCATATATGTATTCATATCCCTTTTTTAAGCCACGCAAGTTATCCTGAAGCTTTGTGGAAAAATTTTTCCATTTGGCAATTTTCTGTTTTTGTAAAGATCCCTGATCAGTGTTATCCCAATACAAATCTGTTAATTCACAACCGATTTTTCGTACTTTTGAATCAGAATTATAAAGAGAGAGTATTATATCGGGCTGTGGCGGAGATGGAGATTCGAATTCTATGTTTTTCAAATTCAATCTCAGCATTAAATCAGCAAAAATATCTCTTTCATATTGAGTTTGATCTGACCTGTTAAACCATCTTTCTTCATATAATATTTTTGATGCCAACTGACTTCTGACAGATTTTCTCATAAGGGTTTAGATTTAATAACCGTATAACATATAATTATTTAGAATGTACGAAGGTGTGAAAATTCTATATAAAAGTACAAATCAATTATTGACAAGCCTATGATATCCATTCAGATATGTTATCAAGAATTTCAGTGAAAAATAATTACAGATAACATCTTCGAGTGATATCCCCTACTCTAAACTACTACTGATGATAACTCTTTTTTCAGCAGAGACGTCACAGTAAAAACACTGAGCTTATTTAAAGCAAGCAGATTCCAGCCTTCGCAGGAATGACTTATCCGGAAATGGTTTTTGGATTAATGATGAGGTAAACAAAAAAGGCTCCCGAAGGAGCCTTTTGTCGTTGATCGTGTTTCGTTATTCGTTATTCGTTTAATCGGGATAATCTGTTATTCAATAACGAATAACGATTTCCTATTAACGAACAATTATTCTTTTCCCGGGAGCATCATCTGCGTTGGATTTGGGAATTCCCACTCATAGGGAGTTGCTTTAACCTGCATTGGGTAGAGCTGGTCCAGTGTATCGCCGTCATACAGGCGGCCGTTTTTCATGACCCACTCTATGGAATTGGTGTTTCTGAGGTCATCCAGCGGGTTTGCATTCAGAATGATCAGATCTGCCAGTTTGCCGGCTTCTATAGACCCTAAATCACCATCCAGGCCAATAGCGGTGGCACCGTCAATGGTAGCTACCTGAAGGGCGTCGTGGTTATTCATCCCTCCTGCTGCCATGGCCCACAGCTCCCAGTGGAAACCAAGTCCTTGTAACTGACCGTGGCTTCCCACACCGGAAAGTCCGCCGGCTTCTTTCAGGTCTTTCTGAAACTCGGCATGCTTCTGGAAGACATGCTCATCGTCATGGAACCAGCCCGGACGACGGCGTGACTTGGAAGCCAGCTCTTCGTACGGGGTAAAGGTGCGCAGCTTCTCGTCAAAGAACGGATTCTCGCGGGAGTAGAAGTAATTTTCGGCCCACGGACCGCCATAGGCTACCAGCAATGTTGGGGTAACCGCCATTTGGGCTTCGGCTGTAGTGGTGATCACATCCTTGTAAATCGGGTACACCGGGAATGAATGTTCATGCCCCGGGTAACCGTCAATAAGTTGTGTCATATTCAGTTTCCAGTCGAGGGCACCTTCGGTGGTTGGCATAATGCTCTGCTCCTTAGCTGCCATCAGAATCCATTGCCGCTGCTGCCGGTTCCCTGCCAAATACATCTTGATGGTTTTGGTGTTGTAGTACTTGCTGTACTGCTTCATCACGTTTTGGGCGTGCTCCAGGCTTTGAATGTTGTACGCCCAGAATCCAAGTCCCGGTCCGGTTGAATACACACGTGGACCTTCCATCATTCCGGTTTCCACCATATCTGAATAGGTGAGTACATCGGTGGTGGCGGTTTGGGGATCACGGGTAGTGGTTACACCATACGCAAGGTTAGCGGCATAGCCCCAAAACCGTTGTTTGTGGATGCCCCATGAAGCCCATAAGTGAGCATGAGTATCTACAAAACCGGGTACAATGGTCTTTCCGCTGAGATCGCGGGTTTCTGCTCCGTTTGGTGCGGTAAGATTGGTTCCCACTTCCACAATGCGATTGTTTTCAATCAGTACATCGCCGTTCTCAATTACTTCATCGCCATTCATAGTAATAATACGGGCATTTTGAAGCAGGATGGTTCCTTCAGGAATATCGCGGGTAATGGAAACCTCAATGCTGAGTTCTTCCGGTTTATACCCTTCGTCCTCCTTCTTCTCTTCTTTCTCTTCATCGGTTTCTTCCTCTTCTGCTTCTTCATCAGCATCGCCGGAATCATCGCCATCATCGGAGTCGTCATCTTTCTTCATCTTCTCCTCCTCTTTCTTCTTCTCGGCTTCGGCCTTCTTGGCTGCTTCCACGCTGTCTTCGTAGGCTTCAGCTGCTTTCAGATCATAAATGAAATGGCCTTTACCTATCGACCAATGCACTTTACCGGCATCATCCGACCAATGAGGAAACTGCCCGCCAATGGTAGTCAACTTCTTGGCAGGAAAAGCCGCACTTGCCGCTCTGGCTACAGATATTCTCGGAGTATCGCCGCCCACTTTAGGTACGGTAACTACATAAATATCATTGTTGATGAGTGCCATTGCCTGATCTCCTTCCGGAGCCATCGCAATAAAGCTGGCGTTGGAGGGCGGGTTATTCTCTTTGGCGGCTTCTTCGGGATGAAGCATGTCGGGAGTTGGGTAATTCACGCCCATATTTCCAAATCCGGCTGTGGTGATCCCGGTGATTCGAACATGCTCTTTTTCATCGGTTCCGTCCCAACGAATAGAAAGCAACGTACCATTGCCGCGATTCAGATAAATACGGTCATCGGATTTCACAAAATGAGGGTTTGAACGTCCGCTGCTCTTGGCAATAAAGTTGTTGGAACTGCCATCTGCAGAAACCCAAACAAGATCTTCGGTAGAACCAAAGGCAAAAGGACCGGTGGAACGGTCGTAGCTTCTGTTATCACCTCTAAGAGCTACAATTCGGTTGCTGGATCGTGACCAAGTGGGTTCACTGTAGATACCCGGCTCTTCGGTAATCTTCACAGGTCGAATTCGCCGTGCATTCGGGTTCACTTTATATAAAGCACCGCCGTCTTCCATATCGTAAGTGGCATAAACAATCCATTTTCCATCAGGCGACCAGGTTGGCTGCGCTTCAATAAGATTGGAATTGGTTAGTCTCTTAGGTTCGCCATCGGGTAAATCCTGAATGTAGAGTTTATCAAGAACGGTAAAAGCGAGCTGCTCACCATTGGGCGAGGGAACGGCATCTCGAATTTGAGTAGCAAGCATTTCCTTACTGTCATCCACCGGGTATTTAAAGAACACTTCCGGCCCCATTTCAAGATGAGCATTTACTTCAAACGGAATTTCTTTAGATTCGCCGCTTTCAATATTGATGCTATATATCTTTCCAGCATAGGAAGTTAGCAGGTTCTTATTATCCGGATTGAAGCTCATGCCGGGCAATACACCCATCGTAGCAATAGACTCTTGCTCATCTCTTTGAACCGGGTAAGCCAGCCATCTTTCATCGCCGGTTTCAAGGTCCCGGATTACCAGACCGGTTTTATCCTCATACCGGGAACCGAATACCATCCATTTCCCATCTGAAGAAAGCGTGGGTGTGAATGCGGATCCGTATCTGGAAGTAATAGTTCGGCGTGAGCCATCTTCCCGGTCGTATCGAGCAATTTGATACTGTGGCAGCTGCGCATTGTAGTTCCAGGCACCGTTGCGCTGAGAGAAATACACATAACGCCCATCCGGTGAAATAGCCGGGTCAATAATTTTAAGACCATTTGGTTCACCAATAAGAGCGGTACCACTTCCGCCTTCTTTATGAATCAGCCACAACTTAGGTGTTAATCCACCTTTTGAGGCAATCACATATTCACCATCGGGGGTCCAGTCGGCATTGGTGTATCGGGTGTTTCCGCCTTTGGTAATCTGGGTAATTTCAGAAGTGTCAGCGACTTCCACGTAGTATAAATCCTCTTCACCGGAAGCATCCGAGGTAAACAAAACGTGCTTGCCGTCGGGGCTGTACCGCGGATGGGTATCAAAAGCCATACCATCGGTAAGTTGTTCAGCCTCCCCTCCGGATGCAGGAATACGATAAATATCCCCCATTAAATCAAAAACGATATGTTGACCGTCCGGGCTGATGTCCAGCGACATCCAGGTGCCTTCGTTGGTGTTAAATTCAATAATGCGCCCGGGTTTCATCGGGAGTTCGTTGTCAGCTTTGGGGATTACTGTCGTATCCGCTTCAGTAGTGTCTTGCCGTACCTCGAAAATAGAAGCATGCACACTCTGAACCGAGAAAAGCCCCAAAAACAGGAAAAATGGAATCTGTGTCCATCTTATGGATTTAATCGTATTCATAGGTATAAGGGATTTATTGTAGTTAGAAATGCTTACCTACGGAATTAAAGCAATTAGTTGCTGCTTATCCCGTAAAATTTTGTTTTTGTGACAAAGCGCTTTAAAACAGAATCAAAAAGCCAATGGAATTTCCATATTTGCCGTACAGTTTCTTACTCACTTCAGCGTATAAAATCCCGAATATTTTGGAAGCAGCAATACCGATCTCTGCCTGGGCTTTAGATCCTGAATACGGCAGCAGAGGCTCCAGGCTGGAAGTTTGATCAATAACACCAGCTGTCAGCACAGTGGAAATTTTAATCCCACTCTTCTGAATAAAATTGACGGGGATACTGCGGGTGAGCGAACTACCGAATTTATACCGGACTTTAATTTGAGAAATGCGATTCCCCAGCGGTTCCCTGTAATCGATGGTGTTAAAGGGCTTATATCTCACATAATCGTCCAGTACATATCCGTTGTAAGTAAACAATCGCTGATTGGGAACTCCAGCATCGGAAGCACCAACTATGATATCGGTTTGAAAGAAGTGGGATGAAAATACCGGCCAATAAAATTTCAAGCCTACCCGATATCGATTGTAGTCAAAGTCACTCCCCCAACTGCTGATGCCTTTTTCAAGTACGGCATCGGTCAACCACCCAAACGCACGAATGTTATAATCTCTGAGGAACTGTGTTCTCAGGTACTGACGGGTATCATGATGAAGGTGAAGGTATAACCCTTTGATCGTGCCCTCCTGAGCAGGAAATATCGGGTCATTATTGGCAAATTCCTCCGGTATAAGTCCATCCCCAAACAAACTGAAACTACTGGTAGCAGTGAGCGAGCGATGTGTTTCATCCAGATAGAGCGTTCGCAGGAAAGATTCTGTTCCAAATCGGAATCTGAATCCGGCTTCGTATCCCTCCCGCTCAAAATAGTTATTGCCTGAAGTTCCGGTTGTTAAGGCATACATAGTCTGCCGGGCTTCGAAGAAATCCAGTGGAGTCCGGTTATATTCGTAATCCTGATACTGAGGCAGGGTCTGTTTGTGATAGCTGCCTTCAGGGGCTACAAATGAATTCCCAAAGAAATGATACCCACTCAGTTCATAGCTCCAGGATTGATTGCCAAATCCATAACCACCTATTGCCCGGTATTCATAATCAGGATGGACCGGAGTTCTTACGCCCAGCCCAAGGTAATTCCCTTCCACCCGGTTGTAATGGTAAATATCACTGATGTTGGTCATGTAAAAACGCTCCAGCTGATAAGGAAGTCGAAAAAATGTACGCATAGCCGACATCCCGACCTTTACCATTGCCCGGTCTTCTTCGTATTCTTTCGCTTCATCCAGCAGCCGGGCATTTTCATTCTTCTCACGGGTTGACAGCGTATCCCAATAAGCCTGTTGCCGTTTGTGAGCATCTTGCAAAATGTTGGTTGTATTGAGTTCTATCTGCTGGGGATCTATGCTTCGGGCGTTAAGCTCGTAATTGTCCCACGTCCATTCATCGTGATAGTAAATGCGGTCTTTGGAGGTGATAAACTGCAACATGGCCGAAAGCTCGGTTTTCTCAGGCAGCCAGAAATCCCCTACTTTTTTATAGCTCTGCTGATATCTCAGGTCAGAAATCTTAAAGGTTCCGGAATTGGTTTCGGCATATTCGTTGAGCGTTACATCAATCCCCAGAATCACCGATTGTTCTTCATCATACCAAACCTGGCCTTCAAAAAGCGGGCGGTTATCGGTTTTTGGTTCGAAATAAATCTCTATGGTTCCTTCCGGCCAGCTGCTGTCTGCTTCTTCGTCGTATAGCTCATAGAATCGCCCGGCCTTATCGGAAATCGGACCAACCACGGACATGCCTTCAGAAAGAATACTCAGAACCACCTCATCCGAATTCAGATTTAGCGGAGCCCCTCCGGTCGAAAAAAAATCATATTCACTAAAAAAGTTATCGCTTGCCCTGTTTGCTTCCAGCGTCTCAGAATATCGCTCAGGATCAGAGGTGTACCTAATCTCTGACTTTCGTTCTGAGAATGCGATAGGTTCCAAATCGTCCTCCCCGGCTTCTTCATATTTAAAGCTCTTATCAACATTGCTGAGAATGGCCAGCTTATACACTTCGGCTTTATAGGAGTTCAGGTTCGAATTCTGCTGATCACGCAGGCGGGCCAGTTCCTGAACCTTTCGGGCCACCCGGTCGGCACTTACTGTAACTTCCATGGATGTGAGATCAGGCCTTAAGTACACATCCTGTTCAATCTCCCTGCCGGGCTGAATTTGAAACTGAATTACGGTATCGCGAAATGAGATAAACCGGTAGCGAATGCTGACAGTGCCGGTATCCAGCTTGATGGTATAAGAGCCGTCACTTGCCGTATAGGTTCCTTTGCTTGTCCCCTCCACAATGATGTTTGCATACGGAAGAGATTCCCTTGTTTCAGCATCGTACACAAAGCCTGATAACGTTCCGGATTGTGCAAGTACATTCATTCCCGGAATCAAAAGTAACAGGAACACAATCAATCCGGAAAAGCAGGATTTACATCTCATTATCTGTACCAGATTGCATACAAATTGAAATTTTTATTCGATCAAACAACAGCCGGTTCTGATACGTGAATTGTTTTCTTTGTTGCATCAATCCCGGCATTCAAACCAACCGGCAGGGTAATATTGTCGTCCTCGTGGCTGATCATAGCCCCGTAAAAAGCCGGGATATCGAGTGGTTTGATGTGGTCATCAAAAACCTGCTGTAACGTAAGGCTGTTATCCCCGGCATCGCAATCGGTACATTTCCCGAACACAAATCCTGAAATCTGGTCAAGAATACCTGCCAGTTTAAGTTGAGTCAGCATCCGGTCGATTCGGTACACGCTCTCTCCCACATCTTCCAGATACAGAATAGCATGTTCAAAGGACGGCAAATAATCAGATCCAATCATTGAAACCAATACCGAAAGGTTGCCTCCAAGCAATTTACCTTCAATGGTACCCGGATTTATAACAAAATTTCGTTCATCGTCAGCGGGGATTTCAAAAGTGGGTGTTTCTCCATCAAAGATTATCTCTTTAAAAGCGTTGGTTGTGAACCGATTCCAGTTAGACTTCCCCACCGGCCCATGAAAAGTAATAAGGTCACTTTTTTGATACATAGCCATATGCAGCGAAGTGATATCACTAAACCCGCAGAATGCTTTGGGATTATTTTTGAATACATCGTAATCCAGCAAAGGCAAAATACGGTTACATCCCCACCCCCCGCGAATACACATAACTCCATCCACCTGTGGATCCCGAAACATATTCATCAAATCATTAGCTCGCTGCTGATCGGTCCCGGCCAAATATCCTCTTTGGTTTCGCACATACTCACCCAGTTTAAGTTTAAAGCCCAGGCCCCGAAGGTTGGCCAGCATCTCATCAAATACGGAGGATTCGTAAATGGGGCTTGCGGGAGCTACAAGCCCCAAAGTATCACCGGCTTTTAATGCTTTCGGTTTAATTTTTTGGGTTGAACCGGGAGCGGCTTTTGTTTCACAGCCTGCAAGCCCAATTGCTGCTCCTGTAAATGAAGCGAGTGCGGTTGTCTTGAGAAAGTCTTTTCGGGTAAATGCCATTATAAACAGATTTTATGAATGGCAGTAGTTAGCTATATAACTGCTCTTTTTCAATTACTTTTACGACTTCTTCCGGCACCCGATCGGTGATAGAAATTCCGGCTGCTACTTTCTCTCTGATTCCGGATGAAGATACATCGAGGGGCGTATGATCCACAAAGTGGGTGCGCTGTAAAATCTTATCTTCAACGTCTTTGTGTGTCTCACCGGGACGCTGGGCAACCAACAGCTCACATTCTTCCAGGATTTCCTCATAATACTTCCAGGTATGAAACTTAGCCAGGCTGTCTTCTCCCATACAATAAAAGTAAGTGTTATCGGGCAGGTGTTCCTTTAAGTATCGAATGGTCTGAACGCTATAGGAAGGCTTAGGCAGTTCGTTTTCAATAGTCTTAATGGACAAGTTGCTTATCCCCGAAAAAGCTTTTTCCAGCATCTCCAGGCGGATCTCGTAAGGCGTCTGGAACTCCCGGGTTTTGTGTGGTGGGTATGGAGTCAGCAATACCCAAAGCTCATCTATTAAGTCTGATTGGAGGAAGGATTGCGCAATGGAAATATGTCCGTTATGAACCGGATCGAAAGTACCTCCAAATAAACCAATCCGCCCAGACATTAATCCTGTCCTGAGTCAGCAACCTCGCTTTGGCTGCTTCCACCGCTTCGAACATCAGCCAGTTTTCTTACCGCTTCATCATGATAGTTTTCGACTTCTTCGCGGAACTTACTTTCAGGGAACAGCTGCAGAAACTTCTCGTAGTTTTCAATGGCTTTACCGTAACGCTCAGCCTGTCGGTTTATGACACTGTTATCGGCGTAATTGATGTAGGTTTGAATTTGGTCAACCAATGCTCGTTCTGCCCACTTTGATTCCGGATACTGATCAATGGTTTTATCCAGGTAAATAGTGGCTGCTTTATACTGTTCGGTGCGTACATAAAACCGTGCTGCTTCATAGGATTTATGAGCCAGCTTTTCTCTGAGTTCATCAATACGAGCTGCAGCTTCCTGCACTTTTTCATGGTCCGGGTAGCGATTATTGAACAGGCGGAATCGCTCAATGGCTTTTCGGGTCTGGTTCTGATCCAGTTTATAACGCGGACTGAGTTCGTAGTAACACATCGCCGCTCTAAATTCGATCTGTGGTCGACGTTCGTCCTGTGGGTAATAACTGATGTACCGATCATACTCACTGGCAGCCAGTAAAAACTGCTTATCTTTGTAATAACTTTCGGCAAGATAGTATTGAGCATCCTGCCCGTATTCGGTGCCTCTGGCTACCCTTGTAACGGTATCAAAGGCGTTGGCGGCCTCGCTGTAATTTTCTTCTTCATAGAAAGCCATCGCTTTTTGATAGGCCACTTCAACAGAGTCTCCCCTTTTGATAAGCCGGTCGTTTTTACAGGCCGAGAAGATGAATAAGAAAGCTAAAACTGCAAGTAGTTTACTGCGCATTGAGTATAATTTTTGTGATTTAATGGTCACGATTCTGTAAGAAGATAAGAAGTTTTTCAAGCTCTTGTTTGTAATCAGAAGATTCAAATTTATTTAATAACTGAAACGCTTTTTTGTAATGCTGATCAATTTCGGCGGCAACATCATCCAGTACATCCAGGTCCGACATTATTCCCAGAACTTCATCAACATGTTCCGGGGCCGGATTTTCTGCATTCAGCGTTTCCTGAATGAGAGATGACTGCTCAGCATTCGCCCGTTCTAACGCAAGGATGGTAAGATATGTTTTCTTTCCTTCAAAAATATCGCCACCCGGACGTTTTCCGAACTTTTCCGGATCGGCGGTAGCATCCAGCAAGTCGTCCTGTATCTGGAAGGCAATGCCCATCTCATAACCCAATTCAGCCAGCTCTTTTCTCTTTTCGGAAGAAGCATGAGCTGAGATTGCCCCAAGTTCCAGGGCCCCGCTCAGCAAAGCCGCTGTTTTCCCGGCTATCATTTCCAGGTACTCATTATGGTTTACGTCAGTTCGATCAACGAATTCCATATCCAGGGCCTGACCTTCACAAACCGTAACAATAGCTTTGGAAAAAACCGAGTGTACAGCCGCAAACTCTTCTTTAGAGTAACTTTCATTAGTACCGTAGTAACTGAGCTGCCTGTAGGCATCGGCAAACATCACATCTCCGGAAAGGATGGCAATATTTTCATTCCATTTCTTGAATACGCTGGGTTCACCGCGTCGGGTATCTGCGCTGTCCATGATATCATCGTGAACAAGGGTGAAATTATGAAGTATTTCTACAGAAAGAGCAGCAGGTAAAGCATCATTCAAATCACCGCCACATAATCCGTTAGCAAGCAGCGTGAGCATAGGTCGAATCCGCTTCCCTCCAACCGATAAGACATACCGGTAAGGCTCGTAAAGAGTTTGGGGATGATCCGGAAAGTGAAGGTCCTTTAGCCCGGTTTCAATCCTTTCCAGTAATTGTTGTTGGAGATTCTTGTTACTCAATGCTCTTTTTGTAGATGAATAAACTGAATATAAGGAAATTAAGGGACGATGTTAGTTCTCAATCGCCCGGATCTCTATTTCATTTCCTGAAGATGAGAAGCGGATAATTCCTGTACACTTGTGCATCCAAGTAGCGTTAAGATGGTTTTTAAATCCTTTTTCCATTGGTTCAAAAGCTTTTCAAGCCCGGTGTATTCATCGTTCTTTATTGCTTTGATAACCGGTTGTGCCGTAGCCGCAAAATGCGCCCCCAAACACAACGACTTCGCGATATCAAAAGCTGAACGGATACCACCAGATGCTATGATTTCAAAACTTTGTTCCCATTCCAGTTTGCTCAGCTGCTGAATACATTCTACGGTTGGGATTCCCCACTCATCAAAGCCATGGTTGGCGGATTGATTGGACGAACGGAAGTTCTCGACTTTTGCCCAGCTTGTTCCTCCGGCACCCGCTACATCAATTACATTCACCCCAACATTTAATAATCTGCGGGCAGTATGTTCAGAAATTCCCGCACCCGTTTCTTTCACAATCACCGGTAACTGAGTGTCTTTAACCAACTGTTCAATACCATCAAGGATTCCTTTAAAGTCACGATCGCCTTCCGGCTGCATTAGTTCCTGCAGTGGATTCAGGTGGACAATTATGGCATTAGCTTGAATCGAATCCATAAGTTGGGTAAGCCTTTTAGTATCAAGCCCGCCAATGAGTTGTGCGCCTCCGATGTTTGAACATATAAAAGCATTCGGGGCTTTGTCCCGGACTACAGAAAACGTATCTGTCAGGGATTCATCTTCCAACATAGCTCGTTGACTCCCTACCCCAAAGGGTAGATTTTCCGCTTCACAAAACTCGGCAATGATAGCATTAACCGGACCTGCTTCAGAATAACCACCCGTCATAGAAGAAATGAAAAGAGGCATACTGAAGGTTCGTCCCAACAACGTTGCTTCGGTAGTCACTTCATTAAAATTGACTTCCGGAAGTGCATTATGAATAAAGCGGTAGCGTTCAAATCCGGAGGGCTGATCGTATTGGGTGCCTTCTGTTACGGTAAGCTCAACGTGGTCTTTTTTTCGGTCTCTGATGTCGGTCATGGCAGAAATTCCAAAAAACAAGCACCAAATCCCAATAGTTATTTTTGATTGTCATCGCGAGGAGCCTCCTAACTAGTAAAGACTGATTAAGGCTCTCGACGTCGCGATCTCCTTAATCTGCTTGGTGTACTTTATTAGGAGATTGCTTCGTCGTAATACTTACTAAATAGAATCAAAGATCTATACTCCTCGCAATGACGTTTTTATAAAGTAGGTCGTCCTTGCGCACCTGATGCGGAATCTGAAGAGGCGTAGGTGCAGCATTTGGTTATTCAGATGCTGAATCAAGTTCAGCATGACAAAAACGTCTGTTAAACCAGGTAACTTCCCGAGTTAATGTGAAAAGTTTGCCCGGTGGCGTGCTTGAGTTTTCCTGAGGCAAGTAAATAACTGATTTCCGCTATCTGCTCCGGCGGAGCGATGGAATCCAGAGCTAAATCTTTAGTGAGATAATCCTCTCCATACACTTCGATGGAGCCCTGAGCCATATCGGTGTTTACAAAACCGGGGGCGATGGTATAAGCGGTGATTCCATGCTTCCCAAAACTGCGGCCGATACTTTTGGTGAATGCGGTCATTCCTCCTTTACTGGCTGCATAACTGGCGTATTCCTGGGTGTCTCCACGTGTTCCGGCCCGGGATGAGATATTGATAAGCCTCCCTTCAACCCCGGCTTTCTTCCAGGCGTTAAGTGCCCATTTGGAGATCAAAGCTGCTGAACGTAGGTTTACCTGTAGCGTCAAATCCCAGTTTGCCAGCCATTCTTCATCGGAAATATCAAAATCAGCTTCTGCAAACATCCCGGCATTGTTGATGAGTACTTCTGGGATTTCGTCTTCCTGAAATACCGACTTAAGCTTTTCAAATTCATTGGGCTTGGATAAATCACAGGCGATGTGCCGGTAGTTTTCGTCATTCGGGAATTCGTGATTCGTTGATCGGGAGGTTCCAATCACTTCATGCCCTTCATTAAGTAATTTTTGAGCGATGGATTTTCCTATTCCACGAGAGGTACCGGTTATTAAAACTATCATTTAGCCCTTTCTAAATTAGGAAGCTTTGAAACTGAAATTTCATTCATATCCAGTTTTTTACTGGCATTATCGATGTCAATTCCAACTATATTATTCTCATCATCATAATCTATATGGATACCTTCCGAAACTTCTTCAGTATATGAACTAAGCTTTGAGGAAAGGTCGATGTAAAGAGAATCTGTCTCCGGATAATAATTAAGTTTCATGGCTCAAATCTCCTGTCTGGAAATGCATTATGAATGGTCTTCTTGTCTTCCAATGTAATAACTCTAAGATAACGATTATCCAATTCTGAAATTTTAGCCCAGAACCTGAACCTGTTATCCTCCTGTTTTTCAACTTTCTCAGGATTATTAACAACTTCAATACACCACTCTTTTTTCAAATAAGGTCTTTTCCTTAGAACTTCATTCTCAAAATATGCAGTGTATTTGTATTGAGTCATTAGAATTTATTTCAATGTGTCATAAATCTACATGATTTTTTGGAAAAACTTGAAATCAATCAGCTTTGGGCTCAGAAATGAATAGCTGATAAGGAAGTGATAATGACTAATATCTGCATGCTTGATTCGTTAGGTTAATGAAGTTAGATTAATATATGAGTCCAACAGTATTCAGATTTAAAGGATACCGTTTCTTTTTCTTTTCACGGGAAGAAGATAGGATACATATTCACGTAATTCATGCTGAAGGTGAAGCAAAAGTTTGGTTAGAACCAGATATTGAACTTCAATCTTCATACGGTCTTAGTTCCAAACAAATCAAAGAGATACTTGAACAAATAATCAAACACGAAGATGAAATCAGAGAAAGCTGGAATAGTCACTTCGGAAAATAGAACTGAAGTCACCAATGTCTCATCACATGGCATATGGATCTATCATATTGGAAAAGAGTATTTCCTTGATTACGATAAATTCCCTTGGTTCAAGAATGCCAAAATTGGTGAAGTAGTAAATATTGAAACCCCCTCCGAAGAACATTTTTACTGGCCCGATTTGGATGTTGACCTGCATTTGGAGTCCATTAAACATCCCGAAAAATTCCCTTTAATGAGCAAAGAAGATTAAACGAGTACCCAAGTTATCGGTTTTCACCCTCTCCAAACCGGCACGTTCGAGCAGGCTTCCCCGTACATAATTTTTTTAGCTCTCTTCATAAGCTTATTGGTAGCGAGCATATAAATGGAATCAGGTACGTGTACTTTTCCGCATCCTTTCAGTAATACAAACTTGTCTTCGTATTGATCCCAGTCGTACTTGTCCAGCTCTCTCTGATATAACTGGTGTTGAAAAGCTTCTTTTCTCCCCTTGAATACTTCTTTGGCAAATTCAGAAGCATAAGAAGTTATAAGCATCCAGGCCCATGGAGCAATAATGGCATCGGTGCTGCAATAAACGGTCAGGTATTTTCCCTCATATTGCGACCAGTCGAATTCCTTAATCTGCTCCCGGAAGTCTTTTTCCTTCAGCATCAATTCCTGAAACAGAAACTGTTTGATATCCAGCTCTTCGATGGGGGTGTCATCGTGGAATTTCTGCAAATCCAGCGTAACCAGCTTGGTATTTTGCTGAACCCGGTTTACAATGGTTTCTTCTGACATGGTTTCGTTATTAGTTTTTTCGTTAATGGTTAATCGGGATTCTATCCAACGAATAACCATTAACGATTAACGATTCACTAAATAGAGAAAGACTCTCCGCAGGAACAGGTACGCGAAGCATTTGGATTTTTGAAATGGAAACCCTGTCCGTTTAATCCTTCGGTATAGTCCAATTCGGTTCCCGCCAGGTAAAGAAAACTGCGCATGTCGACCAGCACTTTAAGGCCGTCAACATCAAAGATTTTATCGTTTTCCTCCGGCTGAACATCAGAATTGAATTCCAGATCGTAGGTTAGCCCCGAGCAGCCACCGCTTACCACACCTACCCGAAGATAGGCATCGTCCGGTACGTTTTGCTCCTTTCGGATCAGGTTAATCCGCTCAGTAGCTCGATCTGTAATGGAAAGCTCTTCCATAATAATGCTTCCTTTCTTTTTTTAGACTGAAACAACTTGAATTTCCGGATCAATACGCTTCACCATACTTTCGATGGCATACAGCGTTCCGGTTGTAGCTGTTGGGCACGTTCCGCAAGCTCCCTGATAGTGTACCTTAAGCCGGTTTGATTCCAGACCCAATACTTTAAGTCCGCCACCGTCAGCCAGCAAATAAGGACGAACCTGTTCATCCAGCATGCGGTTGATTTCCTGCAGGCGTGGATCATCAGATTCCTGAGCTTCTTTACTTACGTGTACTTCAGAATCATCTTCTTCATGATTGTCAGGCTCAGCCTCCCGAATCGGAGGTGCAAGCTTTCGAAGCAATTCAGACCAAACCGCTTTTCCATCCTGCGTAACGGTTACGTACTTATCTACATAATACACGTTAATCACATTATCGATTGCAAACAGTGCCGACGCCAGTTCATCGCCTTCAGCTTCAGCCGCGTTCTCGAACGAGCGGGTGGTGCCGTTGGTCAGCGGTTCAGCCAATACAAAGCGCATGGCATCAGGATTCGGTGTGCGTTCTATTTCTTTAATTTTTGCCATCTCGATTCTCGTTTGTTTTTAAAAAAATTCTTTTACGTATTTGATTCCTTCCACTAACCGGTCAATATCCTCTTTATTATTGTAGAAGGAAATAGATGCCCGTGCAGTGCCCGGAATGTTAAAATGATCCATAATGGGCTGAGCGCAATGATGTCCGGTTCGTACGGCAATGCCTTTTTGATCCAGAATGGTACCTGCATCAGTTGGGTGAATGCCCTCCAGTAAAAACGAAATCACAGACGCCTTATTCTTTGCTGTACCGACGATTTTAAGACCGTCTATCTTACGCAGTTCTTCCGTGGCGTAATCAAGTAATTCCTGTTCACGGGCGGCGATGTTCTCCATCCCGACCTCATTCAGGAAATCAATAGTTTCGGCAAAACCAACTCCGGCTGCAATAGGGGGAGTTCCGGCTTCAAACTTATGTGGCAGATCATTCCAGGTGGTTTTCTCAAAGGTCACCTTATCAATCATGTCGCCACCTCCTCGATATGGTGGCATATCTTCCAGCAGTTCTTTCTTGCCATATAGAATGCCAAATCCGGTTGGACCGCACATTTTATGGGCTGAAAAAGCGTAGAAGTCAGCGTCCAGTTTCTGAACATCAACTACGGCGTGAGGAACGGCTTGCGCTCCGTCAATTAAAACAGGAATATCTTTGGCATGAGCCGCTTCGATAATCTCCTCTACCGGGTTGACGGTTCCTAACGCATTCGATACATGAAGAACCCCAACCATCTTGGTTCGGTCTGAAAGCAGGTTGTGAAATTCTTCCATCACCAACTCGCCTTCGTCAGTCATTGGAATGACTTTGATCTTGGCTCCCGTTTCCTCTGCCACCATTTGCCAGGGCACAATGTTAGCATGATGTTCCATGGCGGAAAGGATGATTTCATCTCCTTCCCGAAAATGCTTTCGCCCGTAGCTGTTGGCTACCAGATTGATGGAGTCGGTAGTTCCGGTAGTGTAAATGATTTCTTCCAGGTGCCGGGCATTGATGAAATCTTTTACTTTGGTCCGGGCTGCTTCAAAAGCATCCGTTCCCTCCTGACTCAAGGTGTGTATTCCGCGGTGAACATTTGCATGTTCATTGGAATGATAATCGTTGATACGATCAATCACACGCTGTGGCATCTGGCTGGAAGCACCGTTGTCAAGATACACCAAAGGATTCCCCTTTATTTCCCGTTTAAGCACAGGAAATTGATTACGAATGGCTTCCCAATCCGTAGTTAATGTGGCGGTATCTTGTTTCAGTGCTTCTTCCATTTCCAAATAATCTACTGGTGGCGACGCTCTGCATCGACACCAATTAAGCTCCGATGCTGAGCATCAGAGCAGGGTGTGTAATACTTACTCACCCACCGAAACAAATTCCTCGTCGCGGCTGGTGAATTTGACTACTTCGTCTAATAATAATTTATGCACCGATTCCACTTCCATATTCTCGATACTTTCGAGGGTGAAAGCGTAAACCAGTAATTCGCGTGCCTTCTTCTTTGTGAGCCCGCGACTATGGAGGTAAAATACCTCGTCTTCATTCAGGTGACCAATAGTCGCACCGTGAGAACACAACACATCATCAGAAAAAATCTCAAGCTGAGGTTTGGTGTGAACCGTACCATCAACAGATAACAGCAAGTTTCGGTTTTCCTGGAAAGAATCGATTTTTTGAGAATCTTCCCGAACAAAAATCTTACCGTTAAAGATGGAATGCGCTTTGTCGTTCACTACTACTTTATGCAGCTGGTGGCTTTTCGCATGCCAGTGTCTGTGATCGATTGCTGAATGCGTATCGGCAATTTGCTCGCCATCAATCAGCACCAGGCCATCGATTGTGAAATCGACTTCTTCATCGTTCTGAACAACACGCGGATCATTTCTGAACAATTTAGCACCCAAACAAATAGTGTATGAGTGATACTCAGCGTACTTATCCAGGTGAGCAATCGGGCGGGAAATATGATTCGCCTTCTTACTGTCGCGCTGAATACGTGCATGGTGAACATGCGCTCCTTCAAACAGTTTAAACTCATTCACGGTCACGTTCAGGTATTCATTCTGAACCAGCGCCACGTGCTCTTCAACAATCGTTGATTTGGAATAAGCTTCTCCCACAAACAATACGCGTGGAGTAGCATAAAAAGCTTTCTCAGCGTCTGTAAATACATTCAGTATATGAATCGGAGCTTCTACTTTCGTTTCCTTAGGAACGTAAATGAAAGCACCGTCTTTGAAATTGGCGTCATTCAATGCCGAAAAAACATCCTGATCATCATCGTAGGTAGTATACGCACCTAAATGTTTTTCAATAATTTCAGAGTCACCGTTTTCAGCCAGTGTGCCAACAACTACATTTTCAGGGATATCTGAAGTTGAAGATAAATCGGCATCAAATACACCGTTTACAAACACCAGTCGGCTGTTGGTGGCTTCCGGCAGGTAGTACTCACTGATATCGCCCGGGGAAACTACTCCGGCTTCTGAAACCGGTACAAAATGACTTCGGCTGATTGATTTCAGATCCGTGAATCGCCAGTCTTCGTCCTTCTTGGTTGGAAATGGGAATTCAGAAATATTCCCTGCTCCTTTCTCATTCAATCCGGCAATGGCTGAAACATTGGATACTGTTTCAAAATTACCGTCCAGAAAGTCTAAAATGGTTTCTTTTTCTTTTACTGCTACACTCATTACTGAGCCTCTCCGTTTAGGGAAAATTCTTTTTCTAACCAGTCGTAACCTTGGTCTTCAAGCTCGAGAGCAAGATTCTTGTCGCCTGATTTGACGATTTTACCACCCATCATTACATGGACGTAATCCGGGGTGATGTAATTCAGCAGACGCTGGTAGTGAGTAATCAGCACAATTCCGTTTTCCGGTCCGGCAATTTTGTTGATGCCGTCAGAAACGATTTTCAGCGCATCAATGTCAAGACCTGAATCGGTTTCGTCCATAAAAGCCAGCTTTGGATTCAGCACGGCCATCTGGAATACCTCATTCTTCTTCTTCTCTCCACCAGAAAATCCGGTGTTGATGCTTCGCTCGAGGAATTCATCTTTCATATCGATGACTTCGAGGCGACTTTTCAGGTAATCCTCAAATTCAATCGGGTCAAGTTCTTCACGGCCGTTTTCACGGGCTATCGTGTTGTAGGATTCACGAAGAAGGGTTTTGTTGGTGATCCCGGGAACTTCAACCGGATACTGAAATGCTAAGAACAGCCCAAGGTGAGCTCGTTCGTCGGCATCCATTTCGGTGATGTCTTCTCCTTCAAATAGGATTTCACCTTCGGTTACTTCATACTCCGGGTGACCTGAAACAACTTTGGCCAGCGTACTCTTCCCGCTGCCGTTCGGTCCCATAATAGCATGGATTTCACCTTTGTTAATCTTCAGGTTCACACCCTTCAGAATCTGTTCTTCTTCGCCTTCTACTGAGGCATGTAAATTTTTAATCTCTAACACGTTATCGTTCTTTTCTTTTTTTTGATTTAAGTTCTTTGTCGTTTTGATCATCCTTATCATGCCGGACTTGTGAAGATTCATCGCTATCGCTCTGAATGACTTCGCCACTGGTGATGGCGCTCTGCGTCGTCACCAAACGCTACAACGCAGAGCGTGCGTAGCCAGGCCGACTGGTTTTACCCTACACTTCCTTCCAATTTAACATCTAACAAAGCGTTTGCTTCGGTAGCAAATTCAAGCGGGAGTTCTTTCAGTACTTCTTTCACAAATCCATTAATAATCATGGAAATGGCATCCTGCTCACTAATACCTCGTTGCATCAGGTAGAAAATCTGCTCTTCTCCTACCCGAGAAGTTGAAGCTTCGTGCTCCACACTTGCAGTAGGATTCTGAGAAGAGATATACGGGAATGTATGCGCACCGCATGTCTGCCCGATCAACATCGAGTCACACACTGAATAATTACGCGCACCATCTGCTTTCTTGGAGATCTTAACTTCCCCACGGTAGCTGTTTTGTGAATGTCCGGCAGAAATACCTTTCGAAATAATTGTACTCTTGGTGTTCTTACCCAGGTGAATCATTTTCGTACCGGTATCAGCTTGCTGACGTTTGTTGGTTACAGCTACTGAGTAAAATTCACCGATGGAGTTATCACCCTGAAGAATCACACTTGGGTATTTCAGCGTTACAGCTGAACCGGTTTCAAGCTGAGTCCAGCTGATCTTGGAGTTGTCACCGCGGCAAGCACCTCGCTTAGTCACAAAATTATAAATACCGCCTTTTCCATCTTCATCTCCGGCATACCAGTTTTGAATAGTGGAATACTTGATTTCAGCGTTTTCCATTGCGACCAATTCAACAACCGCTGCGTGTAGCTGATGCTCATCAAACATAGGGGCTGTACAGCCTTCGAGGTAACTAACATGACTATTGTCTTCACAAATAATCAGGGTTCTTTCGAACTGTCCGGAATTCATATTATTAATCCGAAAATAAGTAGAAAGCTCCATTGGGCACACGGTGTCTTTCGGCACATAGCAGAAAGATCCATCTGAAAATACCGCTGAGTTCAATGCTGAATAAAAATTATCTCGAATTGGCACTACAGAAGCCATGTATTTTTTGACCAACTCAGGATATTCTTTGATGGCCTCTGAAATAGAGCAGAAAATTACACCGGCTTCGGCTAATTTTTCTTTGAAACTGGTGAAAACGGAAACACTGTCAAACACAGCGTCAACGGCTACACCGGCCAGTTGTTTCTGTTCTTCCAGCGGAATTCCCAATTTATCATATGTCTCGCGGATTTTTGGATCTACTTCGTCAAGACTGTCCAATTTGGGCTTATTCTTTGGAGCAGAATAATATTGAAGAGAATCGAATTTAGGCTTTTCATAGGTTGCATTGAACCAATCCGGTTCTTCCATTTCAGTCCATGCCCGGTAAGCCTTCAAACGGAACTCAAGCATCCACTCCGGCTCTTCTTTTCGAGCAGAGAGTTCGCGGATGATATCTTCGTTAAGTCCCTTTGGAAAATCTTCGTATTCAACATCGGTGGAAAAGCCATACTTGTACTCTTCCCCAATCATTGACTCTAACGCTTGCGTTTCGCTCATTAGTTATTTGGTCTTAAAATTTTGCTTCTTGATTCCGCCTGAAAAACAACCTTTTTCAAGTTTAAGTTCGCTGTTTTGCAGGCCTATTTAGATTGAGTACAAATATACGAAATCTCCCTTTCTTAACTAAATCTGAAATGATTGAGAATCTCTATTGAATGAATAGGTTTGAAACGGTAAGTAATTGCGAGCCAAACGTTGAAAAGTGAAGGGCATGTTTAGCCATAGAAATTGATCGCTTCTTGTCCACAAAGTCCTTCAAAGCAAATGATGAACCTTTGCCATGATGTAATGACCCAATTAATCAAGAAAATCCTCACATCCCATACCTCAAGGTTCAAAAATATGGAACCTTGATTGGCTTGATTTTCGGATTACCATGATTGTCATTGAGGGCGAAGTCATGAAATTAATCTCGAAATAACTCCTAACCTGTTCACTGAAAGATCCTTCGCGGTAAGCATCCTAAACCTACTTCTACTTTCTTACGCTCAGGATGACTCAGTTAGTTTGTAATCAAGGTAATCCAACCATCCTTTAAATCAAGGTTCAAAAATAGTGCCTCGATTAATTACTGCCCATCAAAGAACAAACACAGGCAGTATTCACAATGTCTTCCCAGGAGCATCCTCTCGACAAATCCATCATGGGTTTTGCCAGTCCCTGAATAATAGGGCCAGTAGCGGTGGCACCGGCCAATCGTTCGGTGATTTTATAGGAAATATTCCCGGCATCCAGGTTTGGGAAGATGAACACATTCGCTTTTCCAGCTACTTCAGAGTCGGGGGCTTTTCGCTTAGCGATGTCAGGGATGATGGAAGCGTCAAATTGTAGCTCGCCATCAATGGGAAAATCGAGATTGTGAGACTTCACGATTTCCAGGGCTTCCCGAACCAGGTCAATGCGCTCATGTTGGGCACTGCCCTTTGTTGAAAAGGAAAGCATGGACACCCGAGGCGCCTGACCGGTTACTTTTTTGTGAGTTTGAGCCGAATCCATTGCAATAGTGGCCAACTGTTCCGCATTAGGGTAAGGAACCACAGCACAGTCTCCGTAGGTAAACACCCGTCCATCATCAAAACTCATGAGAAATACACTGGATACAACGTTGGAGCCCGGCTTGAGACCAATGGTTTGTATAGCTGCCCGCAATACATCTCCGGTTGTGGAAACGGAACCGGCAACGCATCCATCAGCATCTCCGGCGGCAACCATGGCCGCAGCAAAAAACAGCGGATCCTTGATCACATCGATAGCTTCCGCTTCGGTTAAGCCTTTGTGCTTTCTTCGTTCGTAAAATGCGCGGGCATATTTTTTTAGATTTTCATCCGAAACAGGATCTATGAAATCAAGTCCTTCCGGAATCCCGGCTCCCTCATTTTGAATAAGAATCGGTTTTGCGAGTTTGTTTTCCTTTAGGTATTCCGCCGCTTTAATTATTCGCTTGTCCGAAGAACGGGGGAAAACGATTGTCCTCAATGATGATTTAGATCGACTGCGTATGTCTTCGATTATGTCCATTATCCTACTAATAAAATGATTGAAATTACCGCTATGGCCAAACCTGACCACTGTTTAACGGAGGGTCTATCCTTCCAAATTCCGATGCCTATCAAGGTTCCCAAAACAACCAGGCTCACATTCACCAACGGGAACACAATAGATCCCGGCATCAGCTTTAATGCGTAAATCAAAAATATGGATGAATAGAGATTTACCACTCCGGTGGCTATACCATACACGATTTCTGTGAAGGTAAAATGAATCTCTTTTCTTTTTAAAAGGATTCCAACCCCCACCAAAAAGGAAAAAAAGAAGATTCCTGATACAAAAAGATCTTCCGATATTTGTTCAGAAAACACTTGTTCATATACTTTCAGTCCGGTATCGGCCATCCCGGTCATTATAAAAATCAAAACCGGAAGCCAGGCATCAGAAAAACCAGAGATACTTTTCGTTTTGATACGAGGCACCATCAACAACAAAGAACCCAAGGCCAGAATAATGCCGAAATACTTTAGTCCTCCAATGGCTTCCCCAAAAACGAAAAGGCTAACGGCAATCGGGAATATAAGCGACATCCGCATGGCAGCTATACTTACCCCCATTCCTACCCGGTCTATGGAGCGACTGTAAACCACCATGTTTGCGATAAAAACAATACCCAGAACCATGGCCAGTGATACAAGCCAGATGCCCGGTTCCGGTGAAACTTCAGGGAATACCTCAAATTCAGCCGAGTTGAACAGGCTAATCAGAAATCCCGCAAGGTAATTACACACCAGGATTTTGAGCACATTCAGCTTTCTGTTTTCGGCAAGCTTAAGGATCTGAGCAATAGTCAGCGAACAAGAAATACTCAGAAAGATGTAAACAAGTCCCATCAGTTCAGAAGCTCAAGCTCTCTGTTCCCAAAAAACAATGGATTCTGCGGCTGCTCGTACAAACTTCGTGAAGTGAAGGGCACATTCCGCTCAAGGTGGCCGAAAATGGCATTCATCGACATATTTCGTTGCTTAATCGCCTCAGCTAAGTAGTAGGTAAATATGCTGTGGCGGTTTTGCTCGCCATTGGTTGAGGAGTAAATACCGGAACGCTGATCGGGACGGGAGGCAAAAAACACTGCAGAGGCAAAATTTCGGTCTGTTATAATAGATGCCAGGTCTTCAAGAGCCTGTGTTGAACCGTCATCGTTAAGAATATCCAGGTCGGCAAAAACCTTTATGGAATTCAGGTCCAGATTATTAAATGCCCGAAACAGTTTTTGAAGATCTATCAGCTGAATTTCACCATCTTCATTTAATTCACTTCCCAATAAGTAAACCTGTCCGTCCCTGATTTCTGCATATCCATTTATATACACATTCAGGTTGTGGCGGGAATCGCTCAGGGTGGCAGCCAGCCTGGAATAGGCTCTTTCTACCATAAGATCACTGGTGGCGTTCATAGCTTTTATAACCCGGGTACTGCGAACCCCAAATCCCTGGATAAAATACTCTTCCATCAACTTGGCATCACGCTGTCCATAAATCCGCTCCGACAGCTCCCCTTCGTACTGGTTGTTGGACAATATAAAAGCACCGGAGTTGAGTGAGCTTCTCCCCAATACCGGAATGTTCCGTTCCACATCAACCGAACCGAAAGGAACATTTGGAATAGCGATCACCGAAAGATCGGATGCAAATTCAGAAGGGCGCCAAATCATGCGTACGTCGTTGGCAGACACCCAAGTCTCAGAAATACCATACAACACTTTGTACCAATCTCCTTCTTCAGAAACCAGTTTAAGCTGACTACCTTCGGCAAGGTCGGTTAAAATATTTCCCGGATTCGATTCCGCCTCATTTCTGAGGGCGGTTATCTGAACATCCACCACCACAAACTGTTCAAATACGGATGGAACAGGGACTTCTTTTCTTTGTGAAAGTGAATCATAAAAAGCCTCAACCACAATATTGTGAGCGGGGTTTTCCCCAAATATCCCGGCATCTATTTCTTCGGCAAGATTTATGGAAATCCGTCCGCCGTTAAAATCCCATTCCTTATTCTCAACCAACACCCGGTTATTGTACGATATTCGGATGCCCGGATTGTCGGTGTTATAGGGTCGGGCATTCGTGGTATCAATTTCGGTAGCAGTTCCGGTTTGTCGTAAAAGCCGGCTCTCCCCTGTCCTTGTAGGCTCACCAACTGGTTTCATATTCAAAAAAGATAAGCCAGTGAGTAGCGTCCCGGCTCCCATAAGGGCATACCGCTGTTCATCGGTCGGTCGGTCCAGCAGTTGGTCAGAAAAAGCTGCGTAATACGAAAGCCCGGCTCCTGCCGCCCCCAACAACACATATCCAATCCTTGGCCTGTACCGCTGAATGTAGCGCTCCGTTTTAACCCTTTCCGCATACTCATAGGTGTTAATCGATTTCAGGTCAAAATGAATGAGTGGTTGGTTTGGGGTGATACCATTGGTGCTTTCCAGGTAGTACCGGGACGAGATGAGTTCATAGTCATTGATATCCAAAGCCTGATCATCTACCACTACCCAGCTGGTACTGGAACATCCCTGAAACAGCAACGCTGAAATCAAGGCCATAAAGAGAATAAAAGGTTGTTTTAAGCCCATGGAGTTTGTTTTGAAGCCGTGGCAATCTTAGCCGAGTCAATGGCTATCACAAGTTCTTCGTTTGTTGGGATAACGTGAACGTCAACCTGGGAAGTATCCGAACTGATCTTGGTATCACCATTCAGGTTTCCATTCTTTTCACCGTCAATTTCGATGCCGGCATACTGCATGTCGCCCAATATTTTTTCCCGAATCGGGGCTGCATTTTCACCAATTCCCCCGGTAAAAATAATGGCATCCACCCCATTCAGTGCTGCAATATACGAACCGATATATTTTTTGACCCGATAACAAAACACATCAATGGCTTCGTTACTTCTTCGGTCACCGCTTTCTGCCTCATCCAGCAAATCCCGCATGTCGGCTGCATAACCGCTGAGCCCTAAAAGCCCGCTATGTTTATTTAGCAATGCGTGAACATTTGCAAGAGATAATTCCTCTTTCTCTATGAGGTAGAACAAGATAGACGGGTCGATGTCTCCGCTTCGGGTTCCCATTACCAGCCCTTCAAGCGGGGAGAATCCCATGCTGGTATCATATGAATTTCCGTCTTTTATGGCTGTGACCGAGCATCCATTTCCCAAATGACAGGTAATAACTTTAGAACCTTTCTTGGGTTTATCTGAAATTTTGTGATACTGGCGGCTAACATAATAATGAGAGGTTCCGTGAAAGCCGTACTTCCTGATCTTATACCGCCGGTAAAGCCGGTTTGGGATTCCATATAAATAGGCGTGCTGCGGTATGGAGTGATGAAAAGCCGTATCAAAAACAGCAACATGCGGCACATTTGGCAGGTGTTTCTTGGCAGCGCGAATACCTTCCAGGTTTGGAGGATTGTGCAGCGGGGCTATATCAAATGCCTGTTGGATGGCCTCTTCCACATCCTCATCAATAAGCACAGAATCTTTGAACGTTTCTCCTCCGTGCACAACCCTGTGGCCTACAGCCTCAATTTCATCCAGCGATTGCAGGTAATCGTTATCTGCCTCAATCAAAAGCTCCATAATCTTTTTGAGCGCAGCCGCGTGATTCTCAATCACCATGGATTTTTTGAGCGGCTTTTCGTCCTTAAACTCTTGCTTAATAATGGAGGTTACGGCACCAATTCGTTCCACTAACCCCTTACAAAGGCATGCTTTATTTTCTGTGTTTATGAGCTGATACTTAATCGACGAACTGCCGCAGTTTATTACAAGGGTTTTCATAAGTGAGTTAAAGTGAGATTACTGCTCCAATGCCTATCAAATTACGAAATTTGAAGGATTCTTCTCCATTTACAGGGTCCGAAAGCCAAAGTGGAATTTCATACCTAAGGGCAAGTCCCCGGTCTTTACCGAGCCAATCCGGAATGTTGATGGAAAACTGAAGTCCAATTCCGGCATCAGCAACGGTTTGTTGAAAGCCGAGAGAGATATCGTCTTCAATTCTGATTCCGCTTATTCTTCCGATATCCTGGAATAAGTATGATTTAAGGTGAATAAAATCTCCTACAATGGAGCGTTTCAATAAAGTGTTGAGGTAATTCGGGAAAATCAGTTCTGTATTCAGAGAGAAACCTTTATCCAAAGTTCCTAAGTAACTAATGGTATAATCTTTATTTCCACCCGAGTTGGTAAAAGATGCTTTACTGTATCCTCTTAGATTAAATCCGCCTGCTATTTGAACAAGCCCATTTTCAAAAAAGAGATCCGGGATTGTACCGCCGGCCCTTGTTACCCCATTATTCAACCAGGATATGGGCACTCTGTTAGCCATGCTGTAATTATATTCAAGGGGAGCATCGGAACTGACCAAGGCCCCAAATGCCCTGAGATTTAAACCAAACCCTTTCCCTAATTCCGTCAGGTGTTTTACTTCAGCAATTCCCGATGAAAAGTTTTCGGAAGCCGGATTAACATTCTGTTGAAAAGAAAGGTGTGTTTTTAGCGCACCAAGACTCGTAAATCCGCTGGTTCGAAATTCGATTCCGGCCAGGGTTTTCCAGTCGGTTTCCTGAAAAGCATTAAGCCTGTAGGCATTTTCGGTAGCCTTTTCCTGAAGCACACTTACCCTGATTTCCTGGTGCCGCAGTTCATCAAACCCTTTCTGAAAGCGCTTATTAATTGCCACTCCATGACGGTTGTACCCGGTTCTGATGCTGCTGATCAGCTGTACATTAAATTCTTCCCCAAATTCTGAAAGCGCAGGTACAGGCTCGGTGAATGACACATAGTACGACACCGGCTGATCGGGGAAATTGGTTCCCAGCCACATTCCGGCATCCAGTCGGTGAGGTCCATCCTGAAAGGAGCCTTCCATATCCCCCAACACACGCGCACCAACTCGAATGCCATCTACGCTGTTATACCAGAGATCGGGAGCAAATTCCAGCTTATACTTATCGTCCTGAGCAAAAAGCGCTCCGGGAATCAAAACAAAAAGAAGGGTGATTAAGAAATATCGATTATCCACTCTGGAAGTATTTGAAGGAATTGATCGGTTAAAATGTCGTGCGTCATCTTCATGAGTCTGCGCTGTTCCGGCCAGCTTATGTAAGGCTCTATACCTTCAATACTAACCCATTTATATTCAGAATGTTCGTCATCAAGCGTAATTTCTTCGTTTCCACTCAGCTCAGCTGCAAAAGCCGGTATGGTATGAGTGGTATCTGATTTTGCTTCATAAAACTGGTTTACTGAAGGGATGGTCCAGAATTTCACCGGAACAAGGCCGGTTTCTTCCTTGAGTTCGCGAAGGGCTCCCTCCCAGCTCGATTCCCCCTCTTTCACTTTACCGCCCACCATGCGCCATTGATTTCCGTAGATTTTTTCGGATGACCGCTTAAAGATCAGGAAAAGAGGTTGCCCTCCCTTCATCTTATACGGATACACATCAATGAGCTTTTTCATGGGAAGGTGGGTGAAATCAGATTTCGATGTTTTTCACTTCCAGTTCGAGCTTACCGGCCGGTACGTCCACCTCTACCGTTTCACCAATTTCACGTCCCATTAAAGCCTGCCCAATCGGAGAGTCAACGGAAATTTTACCGGCTGCAAAATCGGCTTCATTAGGAGAAACGAGGGTGTACTTCATCTCCTTGCCCATTTTCTTATTCAGGATGGTAACGGTTGTAAGTACCCTCACTTTGGAAAGATCAAGCTCACTTTTATCCAATACCCGGGCGTTTGCAAGAGCGTCCTCAAGCTTGGTGATACGGTCTTCCATGTGTCCCTGTGCCTCTTTGGCCGCATCATATTCTGCATTCTCACTCAAATCCCCTTTGGCGCGGGCTTCTGCTATCTCTTCTGCAATCTCTCGTCGTCCGCGGGTTTTAAGATCTTTCAGTTCCGCTTCCAATTTGTCGTAACCTTCTTGTGTGAGGTATTGAACTTTGCTCATAATCTCTTCTTTTGTTCGGTTTCATTAAATAAAAAAAGCCATCCACCACCGGCAGACGCCTTTCTATTTCTGTTCATCAACAGGCCTAAAATAAGATGTTAACGGATGTATATCCATCATTGATTTCAATATAACAATTCAAACTATTTTTTCTTTGAACTTGTAATATTAAGTAAGTTATGAGATATGTCTTTTATTATATAACCACTAAGGCTGCTTCAACTAATTCAATACCTATAGCTGATGTTCGGAATTTCACTTGAAATTTGGTTCGTTTACAGTCTCATTGTTTTAGCTGTATTCCTTTTTGTGAATAAGCGGATTTCGTTTGATGTAACTTCCCTTATCCTGCTTGCCACATTGGTTGTATCCGGCATTCTAACCCCGGCTGAGGGGCTCTCTGGATTCAGCAACACGGCTACGGTTACCATTGCCTGTATGTTTATCCTCAGCGAGGGACTAAGGCGTACCGGAGCACTTAACATTGTAGGTGACTGGTTTTTTAAGCTGAGCCAATTGAATTACCGCATGGCTATTTTCATCATTATGATGACCATCGGAGTGATATCTGCCTTTATTAATAACACGGCAGCAGTAGCTATTTTTATTCCGGTGATAATCGGGCTTTCTAAAGACCTGGGTGAAAGTGCCTCGAAGTTATTGATGCCTATGTCTTTTGCCGCGATGTTTGGCGGTGTTTGCACGCTCATCGGTACTTCCACAAACCTGCTGGTAGATTCCATAGCTACCGAAAACGGGCTGGCCGGTTTTGGAATGTTTGAATTTGCCCCGGTCGGCATCATCTTTTTTGCAGCCGGTTTTCTATATCTGTTCACCATGGGAATCAACCTGATTCCTGAGCGGCGCAAAGACCAGGAGCTGACTGATACCTTCGAAATGCAGTGTTACCTTACTGACGTTATCCTGAATGCCCAGTCCCCTTTTGTGGATACTCCGTTAAAAAATACCAAACTAATCCAGGACCTGGATCTTGATATCGTTGAGGTTTTTGATAAAGATGGAACCTCTAAAACAGACCGTGAAAGTATTACCCTGGAAGCTGAAGATGTGCTCAGAATTCGCGGAAGCGTAAAGGAAATCAACAAGCTGTTGAATCGTGAAGATGTGCTCATAAAACCTTCCGAGCACTGGGAAGATAAGGATTTTGAGATGGGTAATGCCCAGCTGGTTGAGGCGGTAATTGCACCGGAATCTTCTTATGACGGAATGCCCCTGCGTGATATTGAATTCTACGAATTATATGAGGCACAGGTTCTTGCAATCCGGCAAAAAGGTAAAGTTCAGCAGGATAAACTATCTGATATTCGCTTGCAAAGCGGGACTTCTGTTTTGCTTTACGCTAAAAAGGAACGGGTAAATGACATTAAAACGGCAGAAGAATTTGTACTTGCAACCGAAATTGACATTCCGGATTTAAACCAATCCAAAATTCCTGTAGCCATAGCCATTATTCTTGGAGTTGTTGGGACAGCCGCTTTTGGTTTGCTGCCCATTGTAGCAAGTGCAATTTGCGGGGTGATACTGATGATTTTGTCGGGCTGCCTGACCAACGAAGAGGCCTATCAAAGCATCAACTGGAAAGTGATCTTTCTTTTGGGCGGGGTTCTGCCTCTGGGAGTGGCCATGCAAAAGACCGGTGCCGCACAGCTATTGGCAGATACCTTAATCACAAACCTTGAGGCTTTTGGTCCAACTGCAGTGCTGTCCGCCTTTTTCTTTCTCTCCATGATGCTCACCAACCTGATTTCCAATCAGGCTACAGCCGCCCTGCTCGCCCCTATTGCCATTGAAGCCTCCACCAGCATTGGTGTGAATGCAGAACCTCTGTTGGTGGCTGTAACCATGGCTGCGTCGCTTAGTTTTATGTCGCCCATTGGTTACCAAACTAATACCATGATTTTTGGCCCGGGGCAGTATCGTTTCATGGATTTTGTAAAAGTCGGAACCCCGCTTAACCTGTTGTTCTGGATTATCGGTACCTTTGCCATCCCGTTATTTTGGTCGTTTTAACAAATGAAGAAATTGCTTAGAAAATACTTACCCATTCTCGAGGTACTCAGCAACTACGATATCAGCAAGCTGAAAAACGATATTGTAGCCGGAGCTACCGTAGGCGTTGTATTGATTCCTCAGGGTATGGCTTATGCCATAATCGCCGGCGTACCTCCAATTTATGGACTGTATGCCGGGCTTTTACCGCTTTTCATTTATCCGCTTTTCGGGACCTCCCGACATATTTCAATCGGACCGGTAGCCATCGACATGCTTATTCTGGCAGCAGGATTAGGTATTCTTGCCGGAGATGATCTCACTCAAAAGGCAATTCTCGCCGTTATGATTGCCGTGCTGACCGGGATCTTACAAGTATTGATGGGAGTATTTAAGCTTGGCTTTGCCTTCAACCTGTTCTCGAGACCGGTCATATCCGGATTCACCATCGCAGCCCCCATTATCATCATTGCCAGCCAGATGGGAACGCTGCTTAATATTGATATTCCAAACACTCAGTATATTTATGAGATTTTTTATCACCTGTCGGGCCATTTTGACCAGGTTCATTTTCCATCGCTGGCACTGTCTATTGCGTTTATTTGTTTTTTAGCAGGGATGAAAAGGTTCTACTCCCATCTGCCGGAGTCAGTGATTCTGGTTGGGCTTACCATACTGGTTGTTTCTTTTGTAAACATAGCTGATTTCGGTATTTCTCAAATTGGAGAAATCCCTTCCGGACTTCCTGATTTCGCTTTACACAGCACCAGTTATGAGGAGATAAAATCACTGTTGCCCAACGCTTTAACGCTGGCACTTATCCAGTTTATGACCGTAGCATCTTTGTCAAAATCATTTGCCCGAAAGCACGGCTATACCGTAAATCCTAATCAGGAACTCATCGCGATTGGAAGCAGTAATATCGTGGGCGGATTGTTTCAATCGTTGCCGGTTTCTTCCAGTTTTTCCCGGTCAGCCATCGCCGAACAGGCCGGGGCGAAAACTTCCATTAATAATATATTTGCAGGAATACTCATTTTGCTAACCCTCCTGTTTTTAACCTCTCTTTTTGAGGTGCTTCCCGAACCTTTGCTTGGGGCCATCATCGTGGTATCCGTGAGCAGCCTGATTGACATCAAAGAGCTGCGGTTCCTGATTAATACAAAGCGCAGAGACGCTGTGGTAGCTTTTATCACCTTTGCCAGCGTATTGGTTATTGGGATTCAGGAAGGCATTATTATTGGCATTATTGCCTCGGTGCTGGCTCTACTCATCAAAATGAGTAAGCCTACGGTTGCAGAGCTCGGGTTAATACCGGATACCCGTGATTTCAAGAATATTTCCCGGTTCGATAACGCCAAGAAGATTCCCGGTGTACTAATTCTCCGTATCGACGCTTCCTTTTCATTCGTAAATGCCGAATTCTTCAAGAACTACATTCTGGAAGAAAGCATGAACCGAAACACCTCTCCCAAATATGTGATTATAGACGGCAGTACTATCGGTGACCTGGACGTTTCAGCAATTGATACGCTCATGATGATCATCGAAACGCTTAACAAGTATGGCATAGAGCTGTATTTATCAGGATTAATCGGACCGGTAAGAGATGTAATACGCCGGTCAGAAATTGGTGCGTTTGTGAAAAGTGACCGAATATACAGCACCGTCCATGAAGCCGTTAAAGCTGCTCTCAGAAAGCAGGACTTGGGTGATGAAGGTTCAAGGCTATCCGATTATTCCAACCACAGCGCCTGAGTTAATCATCGCCGTACACCACTACTTTCTCTTTAATCCCTAACGACTTTGTAGCCCAGAGAATAGCTGCAATCACTAAAACCGCTCCAAGAAAGAAAGGTGCCCCCGGAAAGTAAAACGGAGCTATATCTGAAGTAAAATACCCAAACAGATTCGTCATCATAGGCGGACCAAAGATAGCCGAAAAGCTAATGAGGCTGGTTAACGCTCCCTGTAGTTCACCCTGAGCATTTTGCGGGACTTCATTAGAAATAATGCCCTGCAAAGCCGGTGTAGCTAATCCACCTACGCAGAACGGAACAATCACCGCAAACATCATCCAACCCTCATTGGCAAAGGCAAAACCAAGAAAGCCAAGCACGTACATCATCAACCCAAAATAAACCGTCCGGTTGTTGCCAAGTTTGGGAATAGCCACTTTGATCAATCCTCCCTGTACAGCCACAACTGATAAACCTACCACTCCCAGGGAAAGTCCTACCGTCATTTCGCTCCAGCTGAATTTCTCCATCGTAAAATAGGTCCACGTGCTTTGTGTGGCGTGATTGGCTACATAAACCAAAAAGAAAACTCCGACCAGGCTCGCAATTTTGGGAAACTTCTTTACTTGCTTCAGCGCACCGAACGGATTGGCCCTTGTCCAGTCAAATGGTCGCCGGTTTTCTTTAGAAAGGGACTCCGGAAGTACAAAATAGCCGTATATCATGTTTACCAACACCAGTCCTGCTGCGGCAAAAAACGGAATTCTGGCACCATATTCCCCTAAAATACCTCCCACAGATGGCCCGATTATAAATCCTAAGCCAAAAGCAGCGCCGATCAGCCCAAAGTCCTGCGATCTTCTTTCGGGTGGGCTGATATCCGCAATGTAGGCACTGGCTGTGGTATAACTCGCTCCGGTAATACCAGACAGAAACCGCCCAATAAACAACCAAACGATGGTGGGCGCAAAACCAAGCAGGATGTAGTCCAATCCAAAACCTAAAAGTGAGAATAGCAGAACCGGCCTTCTGCCAAACCGATCGCTGAGTCCGCCTATTACCGGAGCAAACAAAAATTGAGTTGCAGCATAAGTAAAGGTAATCCAGCCGGCATATAGCGAAGCTTCACTTAATCCACCGCCGGTAAGCTCCATAATGAGAGCCGGCATTACCGGTATAATGATGCCCAGGCCGATTACATCCACCAATACCGTAATAAAAATGAAGATGAGCGCTGCGCTTCTCTTTTGTTTCATGAATTAATGCAATGATGCCTGAACAATGATATTTTGTGCGGGATAATGTTGGCCTCAAAGTTAAACAATCATTAGTGTGTAATGAGGCTTTTTCTGAAGAAATTTTAAACTATTCACTGGCTTTGAACAAACTTACTACGAAAGAAATTCTTAAGGAGAACCTCTCCAGAACAGCTCCCAAAAAGCTGAGCAGCTTAAAGGTGCTGGTTCATAACATCCGGAGTCTGCACAATGTAGGTTCAATTTTTCGTTCAGCCGATGCTTTTGGGGTTTCAGAGATTGTGCTTTCAGGTTACTCTCCTACTCCTCCCCGGCCTGAAATCAATAAGACAGCAATCGGAGCCGAAGAATTTGTAGAATGGTCGTATGTGGAGGAAGGCACTGAGGCCATCCAAAAGCTGAAGAAGGATGGGTACTACATAGCCGGACTGGAACAAACCACTGATAGTGTTGCCCTGCCTGATTTTGATCCGAAATCATACGGCAAAATTTGTATTGTTTTGGGGAATGAGGTCACCGGAATTGATGACGAACTTCTTCCTCTTATCGACCGCTTTGTGGCCATTCCCCAGTTTGGGCAAAAGCATTCCCTGAATGTATCGGTAGCGGCCGGAGTAGTTCTGTATGCAATGTTGGAGAAATTGTAGTGAGCAGCCTTTATCTTAGTAGATGGTATGAAATCGTTTTAACAGCTAATTCATGAACGACCCTAAAGAATTTTTAGAAAAAGCCACCCGGTTCCTGCAGCAACAACGGGAAATGTATGGTGATTTTTCCGTGCACGTTGAGGAAAAACACGAGACTGAAAGTGAACAGGTCCAAGAACCGAATACATCCTATAAATCTGAATCACAGGACCATCAACAACCTGAAGTTTCCGAAGAAAAGAAAGCGGAAGTTGAGGTTCGGAAATCACCGGCAGAACTAATTGAAGAATGCTCAACTCTTGAAGAACTGAGAGCGCTTTGTGAGGAAGCCGAAGAACTGAAAACAGATCTCGAAGGTACCAATCTTGTATTTGGTGTAGGCAACCCTAACGCCGACCTGATGATTGTAGGAGAAGCTCCGGGTTACAATGAGGACCAACAGGGAGAGCCTTTTGTGGGTCAGGCCGGACAGCTGTTGGATAAAATAATGGCTGCCATCAAATTCAAACGGTCTGATATATACATTGCTAATATTCTTAAACACCGCCCACCTGATAACCGGGATCCGGAACCGGAAGAACGTCAGCGAAGCCTGCCCTACCTGCTTAAGCAGATTGAACTTATAGATCCGAAGCTCATTTTATGTGTGGGAAGGATATCAGCAACGACCCTGCTGGATAAAGAAACTTCTTTGGGTAATCTGAGAGGCACATTCCATGAATTCCATGGGCGGGAACTGATGGTTACTTATCATCCGGCAGCCTTGCTCTATAACCAAAAGTACAAGCGACCGACCTGGGAAGATGTGCAACTGCTCAGAAAAAGATACGATGAGTTGGGCGGGCAGCCCTGATCATTAGGATGGAATAGATTCCAAAATCCGGTTGGCTACCACCTCAGAACTATACGGTTTTTGGATGTATTCCTGAACCAAACCTTCATCAATGGCTTCTTTGACTTCATCGCTTTTCTCGAAGCCGGATAAGATCAGGTAAGGCCTGTCGTTGAATTTGCTTTTTGCTTTCTCCACGAATTCAAGGCCGTCCATTTTTGGCATCCTCAGATCAGTAATCACCACTTTAATTTCAGGGTGCTCATCCAGCTTCCGCAATCCTTCCGGTCCAGAAGATGCCGTCAGCACTTCAAAGTATTTGTCCATCAACCGCCCAAACAAAAACAGGTTGATGTGCTCATCATCTATATACAATATTACCGGCTTGGATGACATCATTGCTCCTGCTTTTCAGGAAATTTAACGGTTACGGTTGTACCGGCACCGGGAGCTGAATCATAATGAATTTCTCCGTCGTGTTCTTCCACAATGTTATAAGCAATAGACAGCCCCAATCCGGTGCCTTTTCCGGGATCTTTGGTGGTAAAGAACGGGTCAAACAGCTTGTCTTTTACCGAATCGTCAAAGCCTTTTCCGGTGTCTTTCACTTCAATATAAACGATCTGATCCTTAGTCCGGGTTTTGAGAAAAACCGACCCCTCTCCTTCTATAGCCTGTATGGCATTCATAATAAGATTGGTGAACAACTGGTACAACTTGCCTTCATTGCCCTGAATAGTGACTGCGTCCCGGCTGTAGTCTTTCACAATTTCTACCCGGCCTTTGTACTCATTTTTCAAAATCAGCAAACACTCGTCGATAATACCGTTAATATCGCAGTCACCTTTGTCAGTCTCATTGGTTCTGCTGAATGAACCAAGGCTTCGGACGATAGACACAATACGCCCAACTCCAATTTCAATGGTATTGAACACTTCTTCAAAAACCTCTTTCTCTTTGATAACCAGTTTATCGTCTTCCTCTTCTATCATTTGGTTAATGATTTCTGAGGCGGATTTGATGTAGTTCACAGGGTTATTGATCTCGTGAGCCACGCCGGCCGTTAAAACCCCCAAAGCTGCCATTTTCTCTTTCTGAACGAGTTTTACCTGGGCTGTTTCTAACTTTTTCAGGGCAGAGTTAAGTGAGTCGGTCTTTTCATGTAGTTCTTTGTTAACCTGGATCAGTTCTTCGTTTTTAGATTTGATCTGCTCATTTTTCTCTGTAATACTTTTGGTGCGTTCATCCACCATCTCTTTCAGCTTTTTCTGCTTGGTAATCAAATACAAATAACGCAAATGAAGAGCTGTATATATAATCACAACAAACAAAACGACGGCCAACCCAAAGAACCACCAGGTACTGTAAAAAGGCTTTGCAATGCTAAAGGTAAATTCCCTGGATTCACTCCAGTCACTGATTTCATTACGCGCCTGCACCTCAAAGGTGTAAATGCCGGAATCGAGATTTCGGTAAGTGGCACCGGGGTTGCTGAAATTGTTAGAGAAATTCCAGTCGTTCTCCAATCCCGAAAGCCGGTAGCGGTAAAAAATACGGTCATTATATAGGAAAGAGATTCCCTTGAACCGGAACGTTAGCGTGTTCTGAGTGGCCGCAAGTTCCGGGGAAGTAGCTAAAGTCAATTCACGGTCATCTTCAGTACTTATGGATGTAAAGTATAAGTCCGGGTCTTTCTCGGCCGACATATCCTCGTCTTCATCATAGGCGCTCACTCCCAGTTCGGTGCCAATCCAAATATCGCCTTCTTTATCCTGTATTAAAGCATTCCTGTTTATTTCGTTTCCAGTCAACCCCTGTGCCACCGAAAATTGCTCCAAAGTTTGTCCATCCCATTTAAACACACCATTAAAAGTACCAATCCAAAGTTGATCGTTTCGGTCAACCAGCAAGGAAAAGACCACATCATCAAAATTACTGATTTGAAACGGGGTGATTTGATCTCTATCCAGAGTGGCTAAACCAGCAGAGGTGCCTAACAACAAACGGTCTTGCCAATACACGGCGTCATAGATGTTATTATAGTTAATCAGCCCGGAACCGTAGTTCGTTATATCTTCATCTTCATCTTCATAGAGGTACAGCCCATCACGTGCACTAAGAAAAGCCAATTTACCTTCGTCTAATTCAACAATATTGCGAATGTATTGAAAGGGCTCTTCATTCAATTTTGAGAAGTTACCATCCTCCTCTATTCGGTATATGAATTCTGTATCGGAGAAATAGATTTGCCCATCAAAGTTTTGTACTCCCGTTACAAATTGGGGGGATTGACTTTCAAATACCGGCGATAATGCTCCGGCTTTTAATTGATATAAACCTGCAGCACCGGCCGCTAAATAAAGAGACCCGTCATCATGTTCAGTTATTTGTAATAACCGGGTTGGCCTTTCCTGATTCGGTTTGAGTGCATATTGCCGGGATATTTGCCCATCCTCCAAAACATGCAGGTGTGAAGGGTTAGCTATATAAAGCGTGCCATCAGATGCTTCAAATATGGCGCTTACCTCATTTTCAGCAAGTCCGGAATCCCTGTTGTAACTCTTAAAGTTCAGGATATTAAACTTGAACAAACCCCGGTTGTCAACCGACCAAATATTTTGCTCTTTATCCAGGTACAGTTTGTTGGAAAAGATATTATTGGTGCGCCCATTCACTTCCAGCGGTATGGTTTTACCCGTCTGTCTGTTAAACTGCATAACCCGTGAATTACTGCTAAAGAAAATTCGGTTGCGTTGATCAATCACCAAAGAATGACGGTTATAGGTAGAGCGAACTTTTATACCCAAGTCGTCTGAAAGCAGCTTAAAACTGTCATCCTCAATTTTTGCCAGCCAATCGAACCCTAATACATACAGGATGCTGTCTTTCTTTGTAACTGTGAGTACATCCTGAAATTCATGGAAATAAGGTGCGTATTCACTTCTGACAATCTCCCCATTTTCTATAGCATATTGTCCTTTCCGAGTGTTTATATAGACACGGTCTTCGATATTAACCGTAGAATTGATTGCAGGACTAATCTCTCCGGGAAATTGAAGCTGCTTCCACTGTTTGGTTTCGGTAGAGTATAGATGCACCTCTCGCATGCCGGCCAATACAATTCTATGTTGATCTCCGGTTGTTATAACTTCAAAAGAAAAAGCAGACTGTGTTTCTCGCCAGGCTTCGGGGAACGGAATGGCACCCCACTTCTGGTCATCATAAAGCTTAATGACATACTCGGTATCATTTTTACCAGCAATCCAGATACATCCATCACTGCTTTTAACAATTTTGGAACTTAGGTAAGTGGGCAGCTGTAAACTGTCCGGGAATACCCGCCATTCGTGAGCATCATAGGTTGTAACGCCTTTGGATGTAACAAACCACATAACGCTATTATCTGCCTGAACTACATCATAGATGGCATTGGAGGGTAACCCATCTACAATGGAATATGTTTTTGCCGGGTAGAATTGGGCCGACAGGTTGACGGGCCCAAATATCATCAAACAAAAGAGTAAACAACGGAAAAAGAAGTAGTGAAAGAACTTCAAAACTTATGTAGAAACATTTTTTGGTATTAAATAATTATCAGCAATCCTGCGATTAATTAAAACTGCTCTTGAATTGTCCTTGACAGAAATTTCGGCTAAATATACAATGTTTAAAATTTATGCATTATATATTATTGCTTTATTAACCAAAGCTAACGAGCCACATGATTCCCACCCTTAAAACCGAACGGCTAATTCTCCGCTCCTTTACCGAAAGCGACCTCGATAATGTGTTTAAAGGTCTATCCAACCCGGACATCATTAAGTATTATGGCATCAGTTTTGAAACCAGGGATTCAGCCAGAGAGCAAATGAAATGGTTTGCTGATCACGAGAAAAATGAAACCGGTGCATGGTGGGCTATTTGCTTGAAGGGTTCAGGAAAGTTTATTGGCGCGGGAGGTCTAAATGATATTGAACAGGATCATAAAAAGGCTGAACTCGGATTTTGGCTGCTTCCTGAATTTTGGGGAAACGGTTTTATGGGTGAAGCCATCCCGGCCATCCTGAAACATGGGTTTGAAGAATTGAACCTCCACCGCATTGAAGGATTTGTTGAGAGCCAGAACACCAACTGCAAAAAAGCACTCGATAAACTCGACTTCACCTTCGAAGGAACCATGCGAAATGCAGAGATAAAGAACGAGCACTTTATCGACATTGACATCTACTCAAAATTGAGTACCGATTAACTAATCCAATGTGGATAACCCTGTTCAAAAATTGTTTAAAAAGAATCTCATATTGGTGTCATTTTATACCTATTTTCGATGTTCGGATTTCAGCAGTACCCTTTAGTTTTCAGTTTCAATCATGGCAAAAAAGAACGGATCTTACGGCAACAATTATAAGAATGATGATAAAGTTCTGGAACAAGGCGGGCGTGTTCCTCCCCAGGCCGTAGAAGTTGAAGAAGCCGTATTAGGTGCCATGCTGATTGAACACGGAGCGGCTACCATTGCTCTCCAAATGTTAAAGCCCACCGATTTCTACAAAACCGCCAACCGCCATATTTTTGAAACGCTATCTAATCTGTATGAGCGGGACAATCCGCTGGATCTGCTCACGGTAGAGACCGAGCTCAAAGACAACAACCTGCTGGATGCTTGTGGCGGGCCAACCTATTTATCTGACCTTACCCGCTCTGTGAGTTCTTCGGCTAACATCGAGTATCATGCTCAGATCATTATTGAGAAAGCCATCAAGCGGAACCTGATTCTGGCAAGTAACGATGTCATCAAAGATGCCTACGACACCACCAGCGATGCATACGATGTGCTGGATACCGCCGAGCAGCGTATTTTTGACCTTTCCAACCAAAAAAGCCGAAGTTCTGCCGTTCCGGTTGAAAAGCTTTTGAAGGATACTCTCTCCTACCTGGAAGACCTTCGTGGTAAAGATTATGGAATTACGGGGGTACCTTCCGGACTTGCCGTTGATGACATGACCGCCGGCTGGCAAAAAGGAGACCTGGTTATTATTGCAGCCCGACCTTCGATGGGTAAAACCGCTTTTGTATTGACTGCTGCCCGAAATGCGGCTATGCATCCAGATGAAAACCTCCGAACCCCGATTGCTCTTTTCAGTTTGGAGATGTCTAATCAGTCGTTGGTTCAGCGTTTATTAACTATGGAAGCCCGTGTTCGTGCTGATGAAGCCCGAAAAGGTACCCTTAAGGATGAAGACTTCCGTAAGCTGATTGATGCAGCCAGTCGCCTGTTCAGTGCAGAAATTTTTATCGATGACACTCCCGGTATCAGTTTGATGGAATTGAGAACCAAATGCCGACGACTGAAAAGTGAAAAAGGCATCGGACTCATTGTAATTGATTACCTCCAGCTGATGCAGTCGAACGCCAAAGACATCGGAAGTCGTGAGCAGGAAATTGCCTCAATTTCCCGTGGGCTAAAAGGACTTGCCAAAGAGCTGGATGTCCCTGTAATTGCCCTTTCTCAGCTCTCACGTGCGGTTGAGCAACGTGGTGGAGATAAACGTCCACAGCTATCTGACCTTCGTGAGTCAGGTTCTATTGAGCAGGATGCCGATATTGTTATGTTCCTCTACCGTCCAGAATATTATGGTATCACAACCACCGCCGAAGGACAATCGACTGCCGGAATTGCCGAGGTTATTATCGGGAAGCAGCGTAACGGACCGGTTGGCAGCAAGATGATGTACTTTGTGAAAGATTATGCCCGATTTGAAAATCTTACCTCAGCTGAGAATAACGATCCTTTTCTTGGTGATGGTGGAGGTAATAATGGCGGCGGAAATGACGCCCCTCCCATGCCACACAGCCCCGCCCCTGACGAAGACGCCCCATTTTAATTAAGAATCCGAAGTCATTCTGAAGGTACTCCCTAAGATTCTTTGCCACAAAATGATTAGGGTTCTTTCTTATGGTCAGAAGTTAAATGTTACACCGTTTGAACCATGATTTTTAGGATGGAGAGGATTATAACGATTTGCTATCTTAACGTCATCGCGAGGAGACTTGTAGTGATAGTTTATTTCGTTGCTTGACGACGACGCGATCTCCTTAAGCCACTTGGGAGTTCTATTCAGGGAGATTGCTTCGTCGTTGTATATCCCAAACCGGTATTCATTAATTCAGACTCCTCGTAATGACGTGGGCAATTACTGGTTAACTCGTTCCGGTGCTCCGCTCCGGAATACCCTAACGAGGCTCTGCCTCACATTACCCAGACAGAGCAGGAAGCTGAGCTTCCATCATGCGTTCCGCAGCAGAGCGGCGGAACGAGGATAAACTCACTATCCAACAGCATCATCAAAAAGCCGGTCAAAATCTTTGATCCGCTTCTTCCAGTCCAGATGACTATTAATATTCTGAAGAGAGTTTTTAGGCAGCGATTTAGTTTTACCGGTTAGCAAATCTTTTAGGTGATGAAAGAGATCGTCTTCCGTTTCATATAAAACCGGGGCATGTAAAAGCGGGTCGTGCAAGCTTTGGGGAATCAGTTCCGGGTAGTGCAACGAATTGGGTACCAGCGGATGGCAGCCACAATAAATGGCTTCCATGATGGCCACACAGAAAAACTCATAACTGGCTGTAGAAACTACAATATCACCGGAATGGAGCAGCTTGCTGTAGTTCTCCTTATCATCCACATAGCCAAAATGGGTGATCTGCTGCCCGAACCGCTGCCAGGCTTTTTCAAACTCTTCGGGCTTTTCGTGTTGAGTATCCCCTGCTAAAATCAGGTCGAATTTCAGATCAATATCATTCAGCCGATTCAGCACTCTGAAGAACATGGCGGGATTCCGGTCAAACTGCCAGCGCTGGTTCCAGACAATCACCGGGTTTTCATTCTGATTTCGGGTATCCGGCTGCTTGTCAAAACTGGAAAGATCCAACCCCGGGTGCATGACGATACTCTTCTTGGCAATACGTTCAACGGTATTGTATTGATTGGTATCCTGAAACTTATCCAAAAACTTAGGCAGGGCTTCCAGCAAATCATCCAGGTGAAACTGAGAAGAGAACAGTAGCTTATCAGCCACCAACATACTTAAGTAGTTGATGTAGCAGTAGGTCAAATCCCGGCTCTCACCTTCCGGAATGGGACGGGTAAACTGGTTATCGTGCATATACATAATGACCGGTGTGTGAGCAAACCGGGGATTAGTCAGCGCCATGAACGCTGGTAAATTAGTCATGCTGCTGGTAAGCAACAGATCGATATCCTCATCCACCTTCTTGGTCATCTCAGCCAGTGAAACCGAATCACCGTGCATCCGCCATTTCCATCCCTTATAATTAAGCTTAATGGGGATAATATTATGGCGGGAATGCTTTTCCAGTCCTTTTAAAAAAGCCTTGTGCGAGCCGCTGTAAAATGGTTCTACCGCCAGAATATTCATGCAAATAGTCATAATCTTAGGAAAGCGATAAGTATAAGAAATTTATTACTGAACCGAATAATGGTAGTGTTAAGAAGGTTTTGAACCATGATTTTCAGGATTGAGAGGATTTCCAGGATTAACTGTAATACGTCATCGCGAGGAGGCTTGGTGGTGATGTTTTTGCCTCTATGCCTTACGACGACGCGATCTCCTTAACTCACTTGGGAGTTGTACTGGTTCCGCCGCTCCGCTGCGGAACCTAAATCGGAGGCTCTGCCTCTAGTGAGATTGGATAATAATTAACCCTATTATGAGGCGGAGCCTCGGAGGGTCGTTACGGAGCGGAACTAGTTGGCTGCGGAGCGGAGCCTGAAAGACAAATACTACCTAAACCTCGACTGTAGCTCATCCAGGGGGATGTAGCTGATCGTGGGTTTCTTCAATGGATCCAGATACGGTTGCTCGCAGGCAAAAAGTTGATCCACAAGTCCTTCCATCTCCTGTTCGGTGAGTTTTTTACCACGGGGAATGGCTGCTTTAGCCGCAAAAGCGATGGCCAGCTTCTCCCGGGCTTCCAGCTTCACCTTTTGGCCCAGCTCCTGGTATTGGTGCAGCATCGAAATAAGCACCTCTTCCTCATTCCCGATTTCAATATCGGCAGGAACGCCGTTGATCATCGCTGTATTTCCACTGAGCAGCTGTACGGAAAAACCCATCCGCTGAATAATGGAATGAAGCTCTTTCAGTAACGTATAGTCGGATGCAGAAAGCTCCAAAGTCTGTGCAAATAACAGCTGCTGCGTACTTGGAAGTGCTTCTTCGGTGGCATTGATCGCCTTTTCAAAAATGATACGTTTATGGGCCAAATGCTGATCAATAACCGTAAGCCCGGTTCGGGTTTGAGTGAGGATGTATGTGTTATGCAACTGCCAGAACCCTTTCTCCTGCGTTACCTTCTTTTGCTCTTCTTCGGCAGGTTCAAAGTTTTCAGCTTCGGAGTAGTTGGGTCGTTGTGGTGAACCGCCTCCATACAATTTCTTTCCAAATTCATCCCCTCTCCCTCCAATATTGGAAGAGCGATTATTGATTCGGGATGGAATTTGAAATCCGCCTCCGCTTTGCCCGGAGGACTGAGGCTTGTTAAAACTGAAACCTGAATCAAATCCTTTCGAAGGATCATCACTCAAAAAAGCATCCTGATCCTGCTGAATATTGGGCACCTGGAAATGTTTATTCAAGGCCCGGTTCACAACCGACCGTGCAAGCTGAATCACACTACGCTCATCTTCAAACTTCACCTCCATTTTTGAAGGATGCACGTTCACATCTACTTTGGAAGGATCAATATCAAAGAAAAGAGCATAAAACGGGTATTCATTATTTCGGGTCCATGCGTCATACAAACTCAATATCACATGGGTAAGGTACCGGTGCTGAAAAGGTCGGCCGTTCACAAATAAGAACTGCTCTCCCCGGCTTTTTTTGGCCAGCTTGGGATCGGATGCAAACCCGTGAATCTTCACGTAGCTGGTTTCTTCCCCGAACTCAATCAGGCTGGCTTTGTAGGAACTGCCAAAAATCTGGGTAACCCGGTCTTTCAAGTCCTGAACCGGTAAATCATAAATGATATCGCCATCGGCTTCCACATAAAAAGCTACATCGGTGTTAGCCAGGGCAGCATACTGAATGGTCCTCAGGATATGCCGAAGCTCTGTGACGTCTGTTTTCAAAAACTGTCGTCGGGCCGGTACATTAAAAAAGAGATTGCGAACGGCAATGGTAGTTCCGTTATCAATGGCGGTGGGTTTGATTTCTCTTTCCTCTCCGCCCCAAACTTCAATCTCCCAGCCGTTTTCATCACCGGCTCGCTTGGTCTTAACGGTTACCTGGGATACCGATGCGATAGAAGCCATCGCTTCACCCCGAAAACCCAATGTGCGGATTTTAAAAAGATCATCAACCGAATTGATCTTTGAAGTAGCGTGACGTTCAAAACAAAGCGGGAGATCCTCTTTACTCATTCCGCACCCGTTATCAGAAACCTGGATCAGGGTCCGTCCGGCATTTTGGATAAGAATTTTAACCTGATCACCGCCGGCATCAATGGCGTTGTCGAGAAGTTCTTTAACTACAGAAGCCGGGCGTTGAATTACCTCTCCGGCCGCAATTTTATTACTTATTTCTGGGGGAAGCTGATGTATAATGGAATCGCTAATCCGGGTATCGCTCAATGGTTGTCTGTACGTATTTTAAAGTGAAATTAAATAAACAATAAGGGCAAGGCATGCCGCGTAAAAAACGACGCGGGTAAATTGTGCCGGTCTTCGTCTTGTATGGGTCTCAAATTTGATCCGCTTTCGGCGCTTTTCTTTTTCATCCTTTTCGGGATCGTAATAGCGAAACGGGTAATCAAATTTTTTGGGTTTAGGCCGGAAGCCGAACATCGGTCTGATCATAACAACACCTCAATTTTATTGGCTTTGGATGGCTAACGCTGGAGGTTACCAAATCTTATCTAATATACAGAATTTGACAGGTGAATATCGAACATTCCATCAGGAATAATGAATCTGGCTAAAGTGCTTGCCGGGTACTTCATTATTGAATGTTCAAAATTGAATGTTCGATATTCTTTCGAATGTTCTTTTGCCTCTAAAATTTGTAAACTCCCTGCCCCTTAATTTTTCTTCGGAAACCATTTTTTCGATCTTCACATTTAATTATTGAACATTAACCATTTACTTAAAAATGAGCACTGATAAAGCCAAGATTTTTTATACGATAACGGATGAAGGACCTTTCTTAGCTACCCATTCTTTCCTCCCTATTATTGAATCATTCACCAAGGCCGCCGGAGTTAATGTAGAGACCAAAGACATTTCTCTTGCCGGACGTATTCTTGCCAACTTCCCCGATTATTTGAAAGAAGATCAGCAGGTTACAGATGCACTTGCTGAGCTGGGCGATCTGGCCAAGAAACCGGAAGCAAATATCATCAAGCTTCCAAATATCAGTGCTTCTATTCCACAGTTGGTTGCAGCCATTAAGGAATTGCAGAACAAAGGGTATGACCTTCCCGACTACCCGGAAGAGCCTCAAACCGAAGAAGAAAAGAAAATTCAAAAACGCTACGATGTTGTGAAAGGCAGCGCGGTTAATCCGGTTCTTCGTGAAGGTAACTCCGACCGCCGGGCCCCCAAACCGGTTAAAGAATATGCCCGAAATAACCCGCATTCCATGGGTGAATGGAGTTCTGATTCCAAATCACATGTAGCTACCATGGATGATCATGATTTTGCTCATTCTGAAAAATCGGTCACCGTACCTGATGCCGATGATGTCCGAATCGAGTTTGTGGATACCGATGGTAATGTTCAGGTATTAAAAGAAAGCACGCCCCTTCAGCCCGGTGAAGTAATTGATGCTGCGGCTATGAGCAAAAAAGCCTTGGTTAATTTTCTTGAAAATGAAGTTAAAGATGCCAAAGAAAAAGGCGTGCTCTTTTCGCTGCATATGAAAGCGACCATGATGAAGGTTTCAGACCCGATAATTTTTGGTCATGCCGTGAAAGTGTATTTCAAAGAAGTATTCGAGAAACATGGTGAAACGCTCAAAAAATTAGGGGTAGATCCCAACAATGGCTTTGGAGACCTGGAAGCAAAGATCAAGGAACTGCCGGAAGACAAGCAGGCGGAGATCAGGCAAGACATTCAAGAATGCTATGAAAATGGACCGGATCTGGCTATGGTGAATTCCCACAAAGGAATTACCAATCTTCATGTTCCCAGCGATGTAATTATTGATGCCTCCATGCCGGCTATGATCCGAACCTCCGGACAGATGTGGAATAAAAACGATGAAACTCAGGATACCAAAGCTGTGATCCCGGAAAGCAGTTATGCCGGTATTTACCAGGAAGTAATCGATTTTTGTAAAGAGCACGGCGCTTTCGATCCAACTACCATGGGAAGTGTTCCTAATGTAGGATTAATGGCTAAGAAAGCTGAGGAGTACGGCTCTCACGACAAAACCTTTGAGATTCCGGGGAGTGGCTCTGTGCGAGTAGTCAATAAAGCAGGAGAAACCGTTGTAGAACATCCGGTTGAAGAAGGCGACATCTGGAGAATGTGCCAGACTAAAGATGCTCCTATCAAAGACTGGGTTGGACTGGCTGCTCGCAGAGCGCGTGAAACCGGATCTCCCGCCGTATTCTGGCTGGATGAAAACCGCGAGCATGATGCTGAGCTTATTAAAAAAGTGAATGCATATCTTCCTGAATTTGATACCGAAGGATTAGAGATTCATATCATGTCGCCGGTTAAAGCCATGCGTTTTACTCTGGAGCGTATTAAAGAAGGTAAAGACACCATTTCTGTAACCGGAAATGTGCTGCGAGATTACCTCACCGACCTCTTCCCCATTCTGGAAGTAGGAACCAGCGCCAAGATGCTTTCCATCGTTCCTCTTATGAACGGCGGTGGCTTATTTGAAACCGGTGCCGGTGGTTCTGCTCCTAAACATATTCAGCAGTTCCTGGATGAAGGTCACCTCCGCTGGGATTCTTTGGGGGAATTCCTGGCATTGGCCGTTTCCCTCGAGCACCTCGGCAAGACATTCGATAACGACCGTGCTTTGGTACTCTCCGAAACACTGGACGAAGCAAATACCCAGTACCTTCAAAACGACAAGTCACCTTCCCGTAAGGTGAATGAGCACGATAACCGAGGCAGCCACTTTTACTTGGCTATGTATTGGGCCCGGGCTTTGGCTAACCAGAGCAAAGATGCTGAGCTCGCAGAGCGTTTTAAAGCTGTAGCCGATAAACTTGAAGAGAATGAAGCTAAGATCAATGAAGAATTGATCGCTGCCCAGGGAAGTCCCGAAGAAATTGAAGGATATTACTGGCCAAATCGTGAAATCGTGTACGATCGAATGCGGCCCAGCGAAACCCTGAATTCAATTATTGAATCTGTTTAATTTCAAGCAAACTAAAGTGAAGAGCCCGGTTCTGAAAGGAGTCGGGCTTTTTTGTTTCATACCCGGGCAATGGAATTATGCTTTTAACTCATTTAAGTTTTCATTGATTAAAAGCGCTACCAATTTTTTGTTTGTATCTGATTTTTTTTACTTAAAGAGAAATTTATAAACAGGGTTTACTTTAAGGTTCAAATAAAATAGACTTCAGTATGAAATTTAATCAGATACATAGCAGTCAAAATCGGGCACTTCTAATGGCTATTAGCACCGCTATGTCTGTCATTATTCCTACAGTTACGATTACCATTACAACCCCTTAGGGGGTGCTTATCTACATATCGCCAGCTGGCATTATGCCTTTCTCAAACAGCCTTAAGTCATTAATCTTATTTAAAATCGATTATGTTTGTATTGAAATTTGGTGGAACCTCTGTAGCCACTTCAGAAAACCTAAAGAAAGTCCGTAATATCGTTAGTGAGCAGTCTGAATCACAAAAAGTAGTTGTAGTTGTATCTGCCTTGGGTGGTATTACTAATCAGTTACAGGAATGTGCGTTGCTGGCTTCCGAAGGGAAGGAATCGTACAAAGAAGTTCTCCAAAGCATTGAAAAACGCCATATTGAACTTTGCAATGAACTTCTGTCTGTAAAAGAGCGAAATAATACGCTTACGCGTACTAAACTTCTTTTGAACGATCTTGAAGATATTTATCGGGGTGTATTTTTGATTCGCGAGCTCTCCCCTCGTTCATTAGACCATATTTTGAGTTACGGAGAAGTACTTTCTGCAGCAATTATTTCTGATTACTTCAGGTCAACCGGGTTAGACACTCTTCTACTCGATTCTAAGAATTTTATTAAAACTGATAATCGGTTTGGCAAAGCAACCGTAGATGCAAAAACCACCTATACTAAAATTCAAAAGGAATTTGAATCAGCTGCTCAAATATCTGTATGTCCCGGATTTGTAGCGTCATCAAAAAATGATGGATTAATTACAACTTTAGGCCGCGGAGGTTCCGACTATACTGCCGCATTGATAGCTGCAGCCCTTGAAGCCAAAGAAATTCAAATCTGGACAGATGTAAGCGGAATGATGACTTCAGATCCCCGGCTGGTGCCAAACGCCCATCCCATTGAACACCTTTCCTATGAAGAAGCAATGGAATTATCTCACTTCGGGGCTAAAGTGATTTACCCGCCAACGATTCAACCCGTATTAGATGCAGATATTCCGGTTCATATCAAGAATACATTTCAATCAGACAATCCCGGAACACTTATCTCTAAAGATGGCCCTGAAAATGGACAGGTTGTAAAAGGAACTTCCTGCATTCAGGAAATTGCACTTTGCACGCTTACAGGAAGTGGTATGATTGCTGTACCAAATATTTCCTACCGCTTGTTTGGATCACTAAGCCGGCAAGAGGTAAACGTCATAATGATTACGCAGGCTTCCTCTGAGCACTCCATTACGGTAGGCATAGCATTGGATGATATCGATAAAGCACGACAAGCCATCTCGGAAGAGTTCTCCTATGAAATTGAGACTCACAAAATCAATCCGCTCGAAGTAGAAACCGGTTTGTCGATTATTGCTCTTGTTGGTTCACGAATGAAAAAGCAAGTAGGTGTGAGTGCGAAACTATTTGATACGCTCAGTCATAACGGAGTGAATATCAGAGCAATTGCACAGGGTTCTACAGAGCTCAACATTACGGTGGTTATTGACAAAAAAGATCTCAAAAAATCTCTTAACAGTATCCATGAGAGCTTTTTCCTATCCGACCGGCGAAAACTTCACCTATTTATGATTGGTGTAGGAAATGTTGGACAGGTATTTATAGAACAGGTTAAAGCACAACAAGAATACCTGGCTAAAAAGCATAACCTTGATGTATATATTGCGGGATTAGCTAATTCCCGACAGATGTACTTTCATGAAGAAGGGATCGACCTTGAAAACTGGCAAGATTTGATGGAAAACAACCATCAGAAAATGGATACAGAGAAATTTGTGGAAAAAATGAAGGACCTGAATCTCAGAAACTCTGTTTGTATCGATTCTACTGCTTCAGAAGACATCGCCAAACTATATAAAGATGTCCTCGAGAGCAGTATTTCTATTGTTACACCAAATAAGATAGCCTGCTCGTCCTCTTTCAATAATTTTAAAGAACTCACAGACTCTGCTATTAAGTACAAATCGAAGTTTTTATACGAGACTAATGTCGGAGCCGGACTTCCTGTCATTTCAACTCTTAACGACCTAATCAAAAGCGGTGATGAGGTTCATAAGATTCAGGCCGTTCTTTCCGGTACCTTAAATTTCATATTTAATAATTATGACGGTACGCAAAAATTCAGTGAGGTTGTACAGGCAGCCAAAGAAGCCGGTTTTACCGAGCCTGACCCACGTATTGATTTAAGTGGTGTAGATGTCATGCGAAAAATTCTGATTCTGGCCCGAGTCAGCGGTTATAAACTGGAGCTTGATGATATCGTTAATAATGGATTTGTTCCGGAAGAGTGCATGAACACAGATTCATTAGATGAATTCTATACTAAGCTTGATGAACATGATGAGGTATTTAAGGAGATCTACAAAAAAGCAGATAAACAAAATAAACGTCTTAAATATGTAGCTACCTTCGTAGACGGGAAGTCACAAACCGGACTCGAGGCTTTTGAAGCTGATCATCCTTTTTATAATTTGGGTGGCAAAGATAACATTGTGCTTTTCCACACCAATCGATATAGTGACCAACCACTGGTTGTAAAAGGTGCCGGTGCCGGTGCCGCTGTTACAGCTTCCGGTATTTTTGCCGATATCATGAAAATTGCATCTGCCTGATATGGATTCTATAAAAGTGTTTGCACCCGCAACCGTAGCAAATGTAGCCTGTGGTTTCGATGTGATGGGTTTTGCCTTACAGCATATTGGCGATGAACTCATTATAAATAAAACAGACCAGCCCGGACTAAATATCTCCGAAATACACGGTTCTGATTCTTTATCAAAGAATTCTGAGGAAAATGTAGTTACTGTCTCAGCTCAGGCCTTGTTAGATGCTCTTGAAGAAAAGCCAAGCTTCGGATTTGAGTTCGAACTTACAAAAAAAGTAAAACCTGGTAGCGGACTCGGATCCAGCGCTTCAAGTTCAGCTGCTGCTGTTTTTGGAATAAATGAATTACTGGGGAATCCATTTACCAAAAAAGAACTCGTGCCGTTTGCTATGGAAGGTGAACGACTGGCTTCTGGTATTCCCCATGCTGATAATGTTGCCCCTTCACTGCTTGGCGGGTTTGTTTTGATTAGAAGTTATAGCCCCCTGGATGTCGTAGAGCTTCAATACCCTGAGGATTTGGTAGCAACTGTTGTTCACCCTCAAATCGAAATTAAAACAGCAGACGCCAAGAAAATGCTCAGAAAGCAAATTGAGCTGAAAGATGCCATCACTCAGTGGGGAAATATAGGCGGACTCGTAAGCGGTCTGGCCAGGGCAGATTACGAACTCATTAGCAGGTCTTTGCACGACGTGATAGCTGAACCGATCCGTGGCATGCTAATCCCCTCTTTTAAAGAAGCCAAGGAAGAGGCTATAAATGCCGGGGCGCTCGGGTGCAGCATTTCGGGATCTGGTCCTTCAGTATTTTCTTTAAGCCGAGGGGAAAGAACAGCCAGAAAAGTAGCTACAAAGTTTGAGACCCTTTTTAAAAGCATAGGGTTGGAAAGTTATGTTCATGTATCACCAATTAACACGAAAGGTTCTGAGGTGCTGACATGAAGTACTATAGTACAAATGGTAAATCTTCTTTAGCCTCTTTTAAAGAGGCGATACTCAAAGGACTTCCGGATGACAATGGTTTATATATGCCTCAGGAAATCCCTGAACTCACCTCCTCTTTTTTTAGGGATATTGATAACTATTCCCTTCCTGAAATTGGATACAAAGTTATTCAGCCTTTTGTTGATGGTGAAATACCAGATTCCATCCTCAAATCCATAATCGAAGAAACGCTTAACTTTGAAATTCCTTTGGTTAAAGTTTTTGATGATATTTATTCTCTTGAACTTTTTCATGGCCCAACCTTTGCTTTTAAGGATGTAGGAGCTCGATTCCTTGCAAGAAGTTTAAGTTATTTCAGTAAGAAATCGGAGCAAAAATTAACGGTTTTGGTCGCGACCTCGGGGGATACCGGCAGTGCCGTTGCTCAGGGATTTTATGGCGTCCCTAACATTGATGTGGTCATACTTTTTCCATCAGGGAAAATTAGTTATTTCCAGGAACAGCAAATGACTACTCTTGGAAAAAACATTACAGCACTGGAAGTAAATGGCACCTTCGACGATTGCCAAAGAATGGTCAAACAAGCCTTTCTCGATAAAGAATTAATTGAAGAGATGAATCTTACTTCGGCAAATTCTATAAATATTGCCCGATTGCTGCCTCAGAGTATATACTACTTTTACGGAGTGGCTCAGATTCCAAAAGATAAAAGACAACAACTGGTAGTTTCAGTTCCAAGTGGTAACTACGGAAATTTGTCTGCCGGTTTGATCGCCAGGCAGTTGGGGCTGCCGATACAGCATTTTTTGGCTTGTTCAAATGCAAATGATACAGTCCCAAAGTATTTGGAAACAGCAGAATACAAGGCCCAGTCAAGTGTTCAAACCATTTCGAATGCTATGGATGTAGGTGATCCCAGTAATTTTCAGCGAATGTTGAACTTATATTCCGGTTCTCATGAAAATATGAAAAGTGACATCACAGGTTATTCTTATTCAGATAGAGAAACCCGGGAAGCTATCCATCAAGTTTTTAATAAGACAAGCTATGTGCTTGATCCCCATGGAGCCGTAGGGTTTTTAGGATTAAAGGAATACCTGACAAATAAAGCCGGCAAAGGTATCTTTCTGGAAACGGCGCACCCCTACAAATTCAAGGAAATAGTTGAAAAGGAAATCAATATAGAATTACCTCCCGTCCTTTCCTTTGACGAACTTCAAAAAAAATCTTCTTCATTTTCATCTAAATTCGAAGCTTTGAAAGCTTTTTTATTAGAGAAATGAGTCAAACCCCGAATTTCTTCTTCATTTCCGGAACCAAATATTTAAGCAGAACAAGAATAAATATAAAGACGGCCAACGCGGCCCAAACGGCATACTCTTCATAGGCTTCATAAAAGAGGAGCAACTCGTTACCAGCAAAAACGGAAAGCCACACAAAAGTGGGCGTCCACAACAGTGCGGTTAATCCAAAATATAGAAGGAATGTCCAGAATCCCGTTTTTAAGATGCCGGCACTCAGGTACACGGGAAACCGGCTTCCGGGAATAAAACGACTCAATACTAAAATTACAGGGCCTTTCTTTTCAAACCAGGCTTCGGCACTGTACACATTTTCTTTTTTTACCATCCATTTAAATGGCGGGATATTGAAAATACCATTCCCCATTAACCGACCGGCAAAATACAGGGTGAAATCTCCAATAAAAATTCCGGCTGTTGCGGCTATGGCGGCCGGCCAGAAATCAATGATTCCCTGTGCAGCCATCAGTCCGGCTCCTATACATGCAAGATCTTCACTCATAAATGTAGCCAGAATGATCGCTAACATATACAGTACTAAAAGCTTATTCTTCGAGTCAGCCTCAACGTCATCCAGGTAAGGCACCAGCTTCTGAAGGCTGTCCTTTTTTAGCTTTAAGGTATCAGAAAGCTGCCCGGTGGTATCAGGAGCCTCCAAATTTTGGGAAACAGAGTCATTGGCTTGCTTTGGAGTGCCTGAGACCGGAATGGATGTACCCACTACTAAGATCAGAAATATGCAGAAATGAATAAGCTTCACGAACAGAGTTTCCTCATGGAATTAAGAGAATGCAATGGGTTTGAATTCCCTGTTTTGGTCAAGGAATTCCTTTTCAGAAATAACGGGTACGAATTGTTTCTCAATATCACTTTTCAATTGTTCAGCCAATACTTTTCGATCGTTGCCCGTAATCTTATCAGGACCAAAATTAACAACGGCTGTAAAGGATTTTAGTTTCAGCAGGTTGAAGAAATGTACGAAGAACGGGGTATCATCCCACCAACAAATGGTTTCGTAAGCCGGGGCTTCTTCCCGTTCGGTTTTGTAAGAAACAGCAACGGTTGAAACAGGAAATTGCCTGGACGCAGGGTATTCCAGCAAAGAAGATCGGAACGGTAATATTTCGTAACCCGGGCTGGTGGTCCCTTCCGGAAAGATAATAATGCCCTGATTGGTATTTATGTTTTTAGAGATGAGTTTGTTGACCCTGGTTACATCCCGTTTTCTGTTTCTGTCAATAAATAAAATACCGCATGTTCTGATAATGAAACCGATTAGCGGCCAGGTTTTAACATCACTCTTTGCTACAAAAAGGCATCTTAACTGCGAGAATAGCACGAAAATGTCAATGTAACTCAGATGGTTGGAAACCAACAAAAAAGGCGGTTCAGGAGCTTTGTTTTTACTCTCTATTCTTATCCCTATGATCCAACAGCAAACTTTGCCCCAGCTTCTAAGCAGATACCCTCTGCATTTTTCATAGTTCAACCCAACAACCGCAGCAAAAAGACACAGCATAATCAGGGAATAAAAAAACAAGGTTGAAACCAGAAAGCTGAATAATTTTATAATAGCCCGTAGAAAATTCATGGGCAGAAATTAACAATTTCTTTCAGAAAAACAGGGCTTTTTGTCATGCTGATTTTGGTTAGTGGATATAGATATCAGTTTGGGTAGAAATCTAAACTCTACATCATCTAAATTGGTTTATAGAAGGAAGCTGAATCATATACCATATTATTTAACTGCTTCCCTGACGTATGAAGAGCTGCTGGCTGGATTAGGATTATTTTCAATTGCGTGCCAGCTTGAGCTGCTTTGATATTTACTTAATTGATATATATTTGTACCATTAAATATGTTGTACTACAAAGAATATAAATCATCTGAAAAGAGAGACTGGGTTGTGTTTGTGCACGGCGCTGGCGGAAGCTCATCTATCTGGTTCAGTCAGCTAAGGGATTTCAAGAAGCATTTTAACGTGCTTATGGTTGATCTTCGCGGACATGGAAAGTCAAAAGATCTGCTTCAGAAGTATTATGAAGAGAACTATTCATTTGAGTTTATAAGTCAGGACATTCTGGATGTGCTGGACCACCTCAACATTGAAAAGGCTCACTTTATAGGGGTCTCATTGGGAACTATTATCATCCGTACTATTGCCGAGATTGCACCTGATCGGGTTAAATCTTCTATTCTTTGTGGGGCCATCACCCGGCTTAATGTGCGCTCCAGGATTCTTGTCTTTGTCGGGCACATGTTCAAGCGGTTCATCCCCTACATGTGGTTATATAAACTATTTGCCTGGATTATTATGCCGAAAAAACATCACGCTAAATCCAGAAACCTGTTTATCAGAGAAGCGAAGAAATTATATCAGAAGGAATTTTTGCGATGGTTTAAGCTTACCAATGAGGTAAATCCGCTCCTTCGTTACTTCAAAGAAAAAGAGGTTGAATCCCCAATGTTATACGTGATGGGCAGTGAAGATTATATGTTTCTCCCTCCTGTTAAACAAATCGTGGAGAAGCACAAGAATTCTACCCTTAAGGTAATCGAAAATTGCGGGCACGTCTGTAACGTGGAGCGACCCGGAGCTTTTAACCGGGTCTCCATTCAGTACCTGAAGGCTCACTCCTGATTATTTTTATTCGCTGCTGCCGTTAACCCGCTCAGCATTTGGGTTGTTTCCGTTTCTCAGAGTAAACAACCATGCTTCACTGTTAAAGCTGTCCCTGATTTCAAGCGTTCGTTCAACAGCCGTACTGAAATCGGCAAATCCTTCGTAAGCTACGTAGTTAAATCGGGTTTCGGGGTTAAACAAGATTTGCGTGTTATAGCCTTCTTGTTCAAGAGTAGATTTAAAATTCTGTGCATTACCCGGAACAAGGAATGAACCGCCAATCACAAAGTATTTTAAATTGGAGATCTCTTCCTGCATGGTTTCTACTTCCTGCTCATTCTGTTGGTACTCCAGATATTCATCCAAATTGAATGCCTTCGGTACTACCACCATTAATTCAGGCTTGTCAACAGGCATGCTTAAATCTTTGGCAAGTTCCTGTTGCTCATCCGTAAGTGCATCCTCTTTTTCGGCATCTACCGGTTGTTCCTCAACAGTCATGGTATCCGGTTGGGTATCTTCCATGTCAGTTTCCGCAAGGGTTGAATCGTCCATAGCCGGTTGTTCTTCCTGCGGAGTTTCAGCTATTTCTTCATCCACCGGCATGTCAAAGGTCTCGGTGGTAAACACGCGGTCTAAATCGGTTCGCATACCATCACGGGTATTGTTCAGCACTTCGCGTTTAGTAAGCTTGCGATCTGAAATTCGTTCTGAAACCGGTTTAATCAGCTCAGCCTGTACAATGATAATCAGTTCATTCTCGGAATAATCTTTTGAGTTATATCCAAATAAATACCGCAGACCAAAAAACCAACCCGGTAAGTCTTTGAGAATTGGAACACCTCTTCGCACCGAAGACTCTTCCGTACGATACAATCCGGCAACATAGGTTGCTTCCCCATTCAGCAGGATAGCAGATGTAGTGGCTTCCTGTTTGTTTACAATGGTGCTAACTACATCGGGCTGTACGGTAGAACGCTCTACTTCCAGAGACAGATATATAAAAGAGGTGTCGCCCTGATTGATAATTTCGGGGGTTACGGTAAGGATGGTTCCTGTACTGATAAAGTTATCCGTAACGTTACCGGCTATATCACGCTGTTTAATAGAGAAATCCTGCCCTACCTGGATATTTCCCTCTTCGCCGTCCACCACTTTAATAGATGGAGTGGCTAAAACCTTACCGAGGTTATCTGCCTCAAAAGCACTGAATAATGCTTGTACACTGATACCGGGACCGACTTCGCCTAAATTGACAAGGGCGTTAAAGGCATTCTGAGAAACACTGGCCGCATTGTAGGAGTTAACGGATACAAACTGATCATTAAATTCTGTAGCCGGGATGCCTTGATTACCGTCTGTACCTACAAAATCTCCCAAATTAGCAGGCACATCGCTTGTAAGCGTAGACCAGTCAATACCAATTTCCTGAAGTGCTCTTTTATTCCCTTCAAAAAAGGTAGCATTAATTCGCACTTCCTGCGTTCGGGTTGTAGCCGTTGGAGGCTGGCCCTGAGAAGCATTAGAACCTCCTCCTGAAGCCTGAGTTGTAGTTCCCGTAGTGGGAGGTGCCGGGACATTTATTTCGTAAAAGTCTTCGTATTCTTCCAGCTCAAGGTTATTAAACCGCATGATGTATTGAAGAGCATCTTTCCAGTGCATGGCTGGCAACGTAACTCCAATGGTTCCGCTGTAGGCAGAATTGTCAACAATAAACCTGTTTTCAAATTCCTGGGCAAAGGTATTAATTATCTCAATAGCCTCGTTGTAGGTCGTACTTTTGTCGAAAGCTACGATCTCTTCCGGATTGGTGTATTCTTTTAGAGGATCGACTACCTGAGCATGTACAAGCTGCGGTTGTAGTAAACTTACCAAGCCGAAAAGGACTAATGACAAAAAACCTTTTGTGTAGATTGTTGCTTTCATGGGTTTCATCGCTCTATCTCCAAGGTAACCAATTCCGTGATGCCACCTTTGTTTAGATTAAAAGTAGCGGATTTATTTTTAAGGTCTATAGATTCTAATTCACCAAGGTACACTTCATCCCCTTTTCTAAGTGAATTTATGTTTCCTCCCTGATCTACGAGAAAAATTCGTGATGCAGTAAGGCCTATTAATCTGCTTTGCTCCACATTAATGAGATTATCATCATTGGGTGGAATCACTTCCTGTATAAGTGGATAAAATGGGTTAAATGTTGAAACACGTTCATCCATTGTTAGCTGACTGGTCAGGGTCAAACCATCCTGGATGGGTATGCGCTCGTAGTAGCTTTCTAAAATAAATGTAAATGTAATGTCATTAAGTTCTTCGGGATTAGAGCTGGGCGGTGTGAGCGTAATCTCAGAGACTTTATTCAACAGCTGGCTGTTCTCAATCTTATTCACAAAATTCACGAAATTAGTGTAAGAACCGTATCCGTTTATTTCTGCATTTACAATACCATATTGATCCTGAGCTGTGGAATCAACGAAAACAAAATCAAAAAACACTTTAGATGACGTACTGCTGTTACTTATATAGTTCAGGTAATCGTAAATATCATCGGGATTGGGCGACTTAAAAAGTGATTTATCTGCATTCTCAATAATAGAAAGCGCCTGTTGGTATCTCTGATTTAAAGCCGGAAAGGCATCACTGGTAGACTTCTTACTGTTAAAATCCTTTTGCTTTTCCGTTACCGAAGTCTGAAGCTCTTGCAATTCAGACATCTGGAAAAACTTGATATATGAGAAAGCAGCACCCACAAACAGCGTAAGTGTTACTAACAGAATGATGGTATTTCGGACCGCGTATGACAATTGACTATTAGTTCCCTTCTATTAATTCTTCAATTCCCTGCACACTTTGTGGTGTGTAGATGCTTTCATCCTCAAAAAACTCAGAAACAACGTACGTAAAGCTGTACACATCCTGTTCCCGGATTTGATCTGAGGTTACATTCAATAAGGTTGCATCCTCAAATACATCCGCCAACTCTGCAATACGCTCCCTGTAAACTGCATATCCGCTTAATTCGATATCACCGTTAGGAAGAGTTGTAGCTGCAGTCAGCCACACAGAGTTTACATCATCTACCCCGCTGTTAATTCGATCGAGATTCTTACTCCAGCGCAAAGTTCCCTGGTTCAGCTCACTCAATAACACAAGCTTAGCTTGAATTTGTTCTAAGTCTGAACTTATCTGGTTATACCTCTGAACAGTGGGCTCAAGCGATTGTATTTGGGAATTTAATGTGCTCACTTCATTTCTCAGGCGATCTATTTCGGCCGCGTTTTGAGTATAGAAGTGGTTGGAGATAATGGGAGTCAACAAAATCAATAACAATAGTAAAAACCCATGCCACTGCAGCTTGAAAATCTTCTGCCGATCTCTCACATAGTTAGGTAAGAAAGAGATGCTTGGAAATTTATCTTTTTGAAAGCCGGAAGCCGACCATGCAGCGCCTATAGCGGTAGTAAAAGCAGGAATGGAGGAAGGATTGATATCTTCGGCGTCAAAGAAATCATCAGAGAATTCAAACTCTGAAACGTTTACATCCTGAAAACGCTCTTCAAAGAACTCAATGGCATCATCTCCAAGCGAATTATTACAGATGATAAGACGATCCAGATTTGGGACCTCTCCGGTATCAAGCTGGAAAAGGATCTTACTGAAGATGGTGTTAAGGAATTTTGGGTTCTTAATCCCTTCTGTAATAATCGGTGACACAATCCAAAGCTGAGAGCCTTTTAAAAACAGGATTCTGCTGGTTTTTTCACCGAACTGAACCACACCGGTAATACTGTTTACTTCGAGCTCATAATTAGCTCGGATAAGCCCCAATAGAAGTATTTCGTCCGGTAAGATCTCATTAATGAACAATTTTCCGCGATACATATCACGGGTTCGGTTCATTAATTTCAGTAAATCCGGCTCATCATCAATGGAGGTAAGGAGTAGCGCTCCGTCATCTCGTACCGAATACGAATAATAATCTTCGGCTTTGGATACCCCGTGAAGGGCTTCGAGACGATCATCCACGATAATCTGAAGATCTTTCCTTTTAGTCTCGGAAAAGTCGACATCCTTAAGGATTTGGAAAATAGTCTGTCCGGCGGGGATACTTAAACCCACATCCACCCTTTTGGTGTCTGTAGCGCTTAAAAGGTTATATAATAGCAGCTCATTGGATGCCGCCGCTTCGGTTTCGTCAACCATATCGGTATCAACGATCTCATCAGAACCTTCTAAATCATCGAGGTTATCAAAATCAAGGTCATCGAGGTCATCCTCAAAAGCATCTAAATCCAACTCTTCGGTTTGATCTTCGTCATCTTCTTCCAGACCAAAAATTACATCTTCATCATCCAGGCTGTCATCAATGCTGTCAAAAACGTCAACGGTTTCTTCTTCTTTGGCAGCTTTAGCTTTGCCCTTCAGGCTCTCAACTAAACGTACTTTATCCAGACTGACTAAAGAAACTTGTTTGCCGGTAATTTTAATACGGGCAACCTTCAGAAACTCTTCGTCAACAACAATTCCGGTATATGTCTTATTAGATAACATATTCAGCCTTAGTAATTAACTTCACTTAGCAGTTGAACCATTTTAGTTTTGTTGTTGGCGTGATTTAAAGCATTCTCTTTAGAAATAATGCCATCAGTGTACAATCTCTTAAGGTCTTGTTCCATCGTATTCATCCCCTTTTCACTGCCTTCCATTAACATCTGGTAGATTTCGCTGATGTTATTATTTCGGATAGCCGCCCTTACCGAAGCGTTTACCATAAGCACTTCTTTAGCTAAAACACGTTTACCATCGAGGCTGGGAACCAGTTTCTGGCTGACTACACACGTCAAAACATCAGCAAGTCTCACCCGAACCCGGTTTTGCTCTTCTGTTGGTACCTCACCAAGAATACGCTCAATACTTTCCATAGCAGATGAGGTGTGAAGGGTTCCGAAAGTTTTGTGACCGGAGTCAGTGATTTCCAGGGCAGTCATAATAGTTTCGGGATCGCGAAGCTCACCAATTACAATAATATCCGGATCCTGACGGAGAGCCTGCACCGCACCTTCCTTAAAAGATTCAACATCCCGGCCTACTTCTCTGTGTCGAACTACCGATTTGATAGGCGTGTGTATCAATTCAACAGGAGAAGCAATGATCACAATATGAGAATCAACCGTACGATTGTTGGCGTCTATAATGGTATCCAGTGTAGATGACTTACCGGAACCCGTAATACCAGTAATAAGCGTTAAACCGTACTTATAGTACTTTAAACTGAGTGCTTTGGCTACTTCTGTATGCACGTTCAGGTTCTTGAATGGCCTGATGGTGTTATCAATTTTCCGCATGTTCAGCGCAAGATGCTCCAGGTCAAAATACATATCGGCACGAAAGCGCTGCTGTTTGCCGTTGCCAAGCTCTATTGAGTAAGAAAAGTCAAGATTCTTGTCTTCTATTAGCTTTTTTCTCTGGGATGGAAGAATAGCGTTATGCAATAATACATTGGTTTCATCCAAAGATAAGCTTACAGGTACTTTTGCGGGCTTTTTGTCACCATAAATGCGGTACCAAACCCTGCCATCACACCCCGGCCCACCTAAATCGATATCAGAAGCATCGTTCTTCAACATCCTTTTCAGGTAGCCGTCTAATATATCGGAAAGACTCTCCCGGTGATCGTCCCCGAGGTTATCAACCACATTTCCCAATTGGACGTGGCGATCTATTCCCCTGGAAGTTCGGGGTAATTGATCAATAACCGGCTGAACCAGTTCTGATAGCTTTTCGGATTTTTTGGTTGCCGCCTCCATAATAAAGCCAAATCAATTTGTTGATGACAAATAACAGGATACCTGTAAAGGCCTATTGTTACGAAAAAAATTAAAAAAAACTAACAATCCAAGCTTATGTGCTTGCGATTTATCAATTTGCCGTACAATAATGTTTACAGTGTTACCAATTGGTATCGTTCAGTAACCTCTTCTTTAAGTTGAGTAATTGAACGTTCATGTTACTTATTTTACGCTGCTGTATTTCGATGATATTTTTTGTAAAGATATTAAACAGCTTTTCGGGTTTTTTCCTGAAAAAATTAAGGGCTTCGTATCGCTCGTATCTTAGCACTACACAATCGCCCTCAGCTGTAACCTTAGCCATTCTATTATTTTTACTGAATAAGAAGGTTTCCCCTAAAAAATTCCCTTCCCCCAACGTAGCTAACTGTATGTTATCCTTCCAGATACATACTTTTCCTTCGGCTACTAAATAGGCTGAGTTAACATATTCCGACTCGTTCAAAATAATTTCATCAGATAGAAACCTTTCTTCCTTCCCTAACTGAAGGAACTCCAGAACGTCCTCATAATGGAAGTTTTTCAGAAGCAACGGAGGTTCTTTCAAAAACTTCTTTATGTAATCGGTCATTAATTCATCGCCGGAATTTGACATCTCGGTACTCATACTAAACCCCTGTAATGGTTACTACTGGCATAACAGCAATATGCATTAAGTTAATATTTAATTTCAAGTTTTCCGCTTATTAATCTTCAATAGTTGCAGCCACAATTTCTTCGATCGTGGAAACACCTTCTTTCACACGCTCCCGGCCAGACCCACGCAATGTAAGCATCCCTTGCGACATTGCCAGCTCTTTGATAGCTCCTTCATCAATATCGCCACCGGCATCCAGTATCATTTGCTTTATCTCTTTTGAGAAATAAAGCGCCTCGTGAATACCAGCACGGCCTTTAAAGCCGGTTTGATTACATTTTTCGCATCCTACCGCTTTGTAGAAGGTAGATTCTTCAATTTCTTTATCTGTGAAACCAATGCCCTTGGCTGTCTCCGGATGTGGAGTGAATTGTTCCTTACAATTACTGCACAACCGCCTGATCAAACGCTGGGCAACTACCAGGTTTACGGCATTTGCAATCAAAAACGGCTCAACCCCCATCTTGAACAGACGGGAAATCGCACTAGGCGCATCATTGGTGTGAAGGGTTGAAAAGGTTAAGTGACCGGTATTTGCCAGTTTAATAGCAATTTCAGCGGTCTTTAAATCCCTCATCTCTCCTACAAGTACAATATCAGGGTCATGTCGGAGAATACCCCTGATCGACTGATCAAAGGTCATATGATTACTAATCTTTAGCTGCCTCGCTCCTTCAATAATATACTCCACAGGTTCCTCTACGGTAAGTACATTCTTTGTCGGATCAATTACATAATACAAGGCGGCTACCAACGTGGTTGATTTACCACTACCGGTTGGTCCCGTGATAATTACGATACCGGAAGGTTTCTGGATCGATTTTATGAAATTTTCTTTCGCTTGCTTCTGTAAACCCAGTTTATCCAGGTCACGGATTACATTTCGATCATCCAAAACCCGTATTACAATAGATTCAAACTTCCGGTCGTATTGCTTACCAACAATGGGCATAATGGAAACCCGGTACCGAATCCCAACGCCATCAATTTGCCGCTGAATAAATCCATCCTGAGAGGCATCCCGCTCAAAGCGATCAACATTACGGGTTTTATCTTTAATAACGGCTGAAATAGCTTCCGGCTTCACATTCTTCTGCTGGTACCAAAGCTGTAACTTACCATCCACACGGAACCGGATATCCGTGGTGGTTGGTGAACTCGGCACAATGTGCATATCACTCACTCCCTGGCGAACTGATTCTACCAACATCCCTTCCACCAAGGAATTGAGCATACTCTGATTGATCTCGGCATCAATCTCTTCTTCGTCAATTTCTTCCTGATTCTTATCTAAATCAGGTTCTTCATAATCAATTTCTTCGAGCAGGTCCAGGAACTCATTTTTTTGCTCGTAAACTTTTGACAGGATGTCTTCAATCGACTCGTATTTACAATAGACTAATTCCGTCTGCTTGAAATTAATCTTATTGAGTACGCTTTGAATGTTAGGATCAGATGGATCAGCCGCAGCAATTACAATGGAATTCTTGGTTTTCTGATACGGAAGTGCCTTATGGTGTACCAGTTCATCTACAATCTCTTTAGGGAGATCTTCCAGGTTTTCTTTGATATGATCAAGAACTTCTCCCGGAATTTCATCCACATCCTTCAAAACCTCACGGAATGCATAGATATTGGCAATTTCCTTCATGATCAGGTGCCTGTTCAGTCCCAGATCCTGTGAAAGAATTTGCCCCAGCCTTCGGTTACTCTCTTTGGGTTCTTCCGAGAGAATCGACAAGCCTTTTTGCAACTGCTCCTTAGTGATAATACCCTTGTTTACAAGGATATCCCCAATATGTCTGCGTATATTTATTTTTCCCATTTAAAACTCTTAGACACCTGAATTCGGCTGAATTACGGCTGATTCGGAAGAAACAACAGTAATAGCAATCAGCGCAACCATGATAAACATATTGATAAATAGGTTAATCATATCAATTACCGACTGCATCTTATAGGTGGTTTGAATTTCGTAGTACTCGGCCAGCTGTTTGGCATTTTCCCTTAAAGCACCCGATTCAGCACCCAGCCTGAATCTACTTAAAGCTGTATTTGTAAAAACACCGGTAGCCTCCATCGATTCGATAAGTCCGGCACCATCCTTCAACATTTTTCGTATCGCGACTTCTTTAATCTGCTTTTCCATGTATTTGTTCCTGCATGCTTCAGAAGCCACCTTAATAACTTCGATGTTTTGCCCTGAACCACTGTATAGAGTGTAAAATACTCGGGCAAAAATCTCAATACTTGTTTTGTGCAACAAATCACCCAAAACGGGCAAATGTATAATGTATTTATCTTTGAATAACTGCCCCTTTGGTGTACGGACAAAATAGATAAATCCTCCAATAGGTATAACGAACGATAGCACAATTAATACCCAGTTATCCCGGAGCCAGTAACTCATTTCGAGAGTAGCGGCCGTCATTGGAGGAAGTGCAATATCCATTTCCAGGAACATTTCGGCCGTTGCAGGGAAAATATAACCCACATAAAACAGCACCACCCCTATTACAGCCAATACCGTAACTGCAGGCATCATGAGGGCGCGGCGCATATTCTTCTTAAATTCAGCGTCCCGCTCCATGAACTTGGCTGTACTTTCAAATACAAGGGCCATATTACCTGATGTTGAGGCAACACTTAACATATAAGCTGCAAACTTGCCGAAAACGTCTTCATGCTTTCCATACACCTCAGAACCTTCTTTACCATCCTTCAGGTCTTTCTGGATGGTTTTAATCACCTCTTTCATCCGCTTGTTCTGGGTATCTTCGTACAGCAGGTTCAGAATCTCATCATAAGGGAGTTGCTGCTGCAGCAAATCAGAAGATAGCCGGATGAAGGTAACAACTTCCTGCTGGGGTACTCCGCCTTTAAAGTCAAAAAGCTTTTTATTGATGCTTTTAACTTTATAACCAAGCTTAACGAGCGCTTTTTCTAACTCTTCTTTACTGTAGGCTTCCTGCTCACCCGTAACCACCGGTTTGCCCGGTCGCTGTACTTTATACATAAACATCACTTTCTCGTCCACCGATTGAATCTTCAATCCGTTAGTCTTCGAAAGCCTGTCTACTTTAAGTTGAGCTTCTTTTTTATTGTCAGCTTCAAATTCAGTTTGAACTACTTTACCTTTTTGCGAAATCGCTTTTAGCCTGAATTGTCCCATAATGCTAAAAATTACCCTTCTCGGTTCTTAAGACGATGCGTCTGTTTTTAATATAATTTCAAAATTCCAGTATTTCTTAATTCTACTACGAAAACTATGCTCTACCGGGTTGCTACTAAATGATGATATATATCCTAATTTGTTACAATAAACTACTTTTTTTTTAGAAATAAGAATATTGTTCTTAAATGAATATTTGAATTTTTTAAAGTGATATTGTGATCATCGGCTCGCCACTCAAAAACATAAATGGAAGGTTTAAAAACAATGAGAAGACGTAAAAAATTATTTACTGTTTTTTATAAGTCTGCACTCTATCTTGGTCGAAAGAATTAAGAATGACGAAGAAGCAAGACGGCAATCCCTATCTTATTATTTTTGCCCTCTGGCTACTTGTATTTGCAGCAAGTAGTCAGGTCATGATCATTTCTCCCATCCTTCCCCGTATCAGTGAACAATTGGGAACTCCATTTGAAATATTAGGCAACCTCGTTACCGTTTATGCGGTAATGGTCGGTCTTTTTGCCATTATTATGGGGCCACTTTCCGACAAAATCGGACGCCGAAAAATCTTATTGATTGGAACCGGAGGCATCTCCTTCTTCTTATTTCTTCACGGATTGGTAGATTCATTTGTTGGACTCCTGATCGTTCGGGCTTTAGCCGGAATGGCCGGTGGAGTACTGAGCGGGGCTGCTGTTGCTTATGTTGGAGATTATTTTCCCTACGAAAAGAGAGGCTGGGCCAATGGCTGGATTATGAGCGGTATCGCTATGGGACAAATTTTGGGGATTCCCATCGGAACACTCCTCGCCGATTTTTTTGGCTTCCGGATTCCTTTTGTTCTCTTTGGTTGCATCATGGCTCTAACCTTCATTCTTATCCTGTTTAAAGTTCCACAACCTAATGTAGAACTATCAAAAGACAGAGTTACCTTTAAGGGGTCGATCTCAAAATATTACGAGTTACTCAAGCGGAGTGAAGTCCGGGCTGTTGCTTTTGCTTATGTGGTGATGTTTTTGAGTATCTCAGTGTACGTGGTTTACCTGCCCACCTGGCTGGAAAACTCTTTCGGAGTAGACGGCAAGGCTATTGCTACCCTTTTCTTTGTGGGGGGTGTGGCAAATGTGATTACCGGTCCTATTGCCGGTAAAATATCAGATCGCATCGGACGCAAGAAGATCATCATCATTTCCTGCCTGGGTCTTTCTGTGGTGATGGGTATTACCACCTATGTAGTATCTGAATTTTGGGTAGCCTACCTCATCTTTTTTGCTGCCATGGTTCTCATTGCGATGAGGATCAGCCCATTTCAGGCTTTGTCAACACAACTGATAAAATCCGACAACAGAGGGTCATTAATGAGTTTGTTGGTAGCCATCGGTCAGGTAGGATACGGGGTTGGCGGCTCTATAGCAGGCCCGTTTTATGTGCAACAGGGGTATGTAAGCAATACACTGATGGGCACTGCAATGATCCTTCTGATGGCCTATGTAGTGTGGAAATACGTGCCCGAACCTGAACTAAATCCCGAAAAAGCAGAACCGGCAAACGCTTAAGGTTTTGATTCCGTGTGGTTACGGGGCACCTTCCCTCCTCTTTCTCATTTATAACGTATTTCTAACTTGAAATGAATTTTATTGTAACTTAGTATCCCCTTAGTTCTCTATAAAAGAAAAAACTATGCGTAAAATATCTCTACTTCTTTGCACGGCTTTATTCGTAACCCTTCTGATCAACTCTTGTAAATCATCCGATGATGAAGGGGTCATCATTCAGGGACAGGTCACTCACGAACAAACACGTGAACCTGTTATGGATGCTTTGGTCCAGATTACTGATCCCGGGGAGTTTAGTAATACCTTTACCCGAACCGACAGTACAGGCCAATATTCTCTGGGGGCTCTGGAAATTTTAGAAATTACAGACCTTAGCATTACAGCTTCTGCACCAAATTTCACCGAAGTAAACAGAACTTTAAAAGTGACTCCAAAAGATCAAATCACCGGGTTTAATTTTGAATTACCCGCGGATCAAAGTGGAGATGGTGATGATGGTGACGATGATGGACCTTCCGGCCCCTCTGGTGGTGCTGCTGCAATTCAATTAGCAGAACTTAGCTCAGAAACGATTAATATTGCTGCTACAGGCGCAAATACAAGCAGTACCATTACCTTTGAAGTGCAGGATTCTTCCGGCAACAGTATAGATCTTGTTAACGCTATTGATGTAGAGTTTTCTATTGTTTCTGGTCCGGGCGGTGGAGAAGAAATCGCACCTTTAACGGTAACCACAGATGCCCAGGGTAAAGCCAGTGCTACTTTAAAAAGTGGTAATACCGCTGGAGTAGTTAAAGTACAGGCAAGAATTGAACGAACCGTTCAAAAGTTCTCCCCCTTAGCCAGTGTATCAAATAAAAACTTGAGCTCAAGTACAAATTCTCTTGATGATTTAAATAATACCACCCCTTCCATGGACAACAATAAGGTTGCCAGGAAGGTAATCAGTGAGCAAGTAGTCATTACTTCCGAACCCGTAGCAATTACTATTCATGGTGGATTTCCTGATGCAAATTATTTTTCAATTTCCACTTCCAGTTTAAACTATGAGTATGTACAGGGGCTTCAGGTACCGATCTCTGTGCTTGTTGGTGATGAATTCAGTAACCCCGTTACTCCCGGAACTGCGGTATATTTTAATGCCACAAATGGAGTTATTGCCGGATCAGCGGAAGGTCATACTGACGAGGAAGGTAAAGCCACAGTGAACCTGAATCCCGATGGAACAGGAAGTACAACTGTTACAGCTACAACGGTGGATAAAAATGATCAGGAGATTCAACAAAGCCTTGGTTTATTATTTTCAAGTTCTAAAGCAAATATAGTAGCTACTGATGAAATTTCTTTAAATCCCGGAGAGAGTACCAGCATTGACTATACTGTGACTGACAGAAATGGTAACCCTATGGCTGCGGGTACTTCTATTCAGGTATCAACAGAAGGTTCTATTACTCTAAGTGGAACAACTTCTACTACATTAGGTGATGAACTTAGTGGGGGTAACGGAATCACTTCTTTCAGTTTTAATGCCTCTGTTGGAGAAGATTTTAGCGGAACACAAAATATTTCAATAGATGTAACCTCACCATCCGGGGTAACAAGTACAGATAATATAGTAATCAGCTCTACAGGTGGAGTAGTTGCAGGTGACCCTGAAGCTCCGGCTTCAATGGAACTGGTCTCATTGGCGAACGAAACTATTAACATTGCTGAATCCGGTGGATTAACAAACACCGCTTTTACTTTTCAAGTACAAGATTCAGCCGGTCGATCTTTAAATTCTGAAAGTGCCGTAGATGTATCTTTCTCCATACTTTCTAACCCCGGGGGAGCAAGCATTACCCCAACAACTGCAAGAACAGATGCCCAAGGGCGTGTAACCTCTAACCTTAATGCTGGAAATACCGCCGGTGTGGTCCAAATTCAGGCGCAAGTGGATGGAACCAGCATTCTTTCAAAACCGGTAGCTGTAACTATCCATGGAGGTTTTCCAACAGCAAGCAACTTTTCTTTATCATCTTCAAACTTTAATTATGAGTTATCAGATGAGCTTAGAGTGCCTGTTAATGCATTATTAGGGGATGAGTTCAGTAACCCTGTTAAACCTGGGACTGCTGTTTATTTTGAGACGGATAACGGAGTAATTACCGGCTCTTCTGAAAATCATACCAATGATGATGGAGAGGCAAGTGTAAGTCTTAATCCCGCAGACTATGGAACAGGAACGGTAACAGCGACTACTGTTGATAAAGATAACACAGAAATACCGGCAACCATTGATTTCTTATTTACTACTTCGAAAGCTGACATAACCACTGATTTCAATGATACTGAGATTGTATTAGCTGCCGGTGATAATCAAACTGTTGATTTTACCGTTACCGATAAAAACGGAAACCCCATGGCTGCAGGTACCTCCGTCAATGTTACAAGCGAGACTAATGCATTATCCTTAAGCGGTAATACCTCCCAAACTATCGAAGATGCGCTAACGGGAGGTAACGGAATCACTGATTTTTCCTTTAATATTAATGCAAATCAAAGTTTTGATGGTAGTGCTAATGTAGTCATTAAAGTAACCTCTCCTACCGGTGTAATTACAAACAGAGCTTTAGTTGTAGCCACTACCGGTGGCGTTGTTGCAGGTGACCCCGAAGAACCTGCTTCGATGGAATTGATTAGCCTGAGTAATGAAACCATTAATATTGCAGAGTCAGGTGGAACAACGAATTCAACCTTTACTTTCCAAGTTCAGGATTCAGCAGGACGTGCATTAAATTCACAAAGTGCTGTTGACGTCCAATTCTCTATTTTATCTAACCCCGGTGGGGCGAGCATTACTCCTACAACTGTTACAACAGATGCTCAGGGAAGGGCCACTTCTAACCTAAATGCCGGAAATACGGCCGGTGTAGTACAAATTCAAGCGCAAGTGGTTGGCACGTCTATTATATCGAAGCCTGTTTCTGTAACCATTCATGGCGGATTTCCTGATGCCAATCATTTCACATTAGAACCTCTAACCGTAACTAACATAGAAGGTTTTGATAGAAATGGCGCTGCTATTACCTATAAGGTCAGAGCCGGTGATGAGTTCAGTAACCCTGTAAAACCCGGAACTGCGGTTTACTTTGAAACTACCGGAGGTGTCATTGATGGTTCGGGAAATGGGCATACTGATGAAACGGGCTATACCGAAGTCACTCTTTATGCCGGAAACCCTCGACCCGGCAACGGCCAGGGATTGGTAACTGCCAAAACTACCGATGCTGATGGAAATGAGATTTCTCAAACTTCCCCTTTCATCTTCTCAACCTCCAAAGCCAATATCACACCGGATATCACGGAGCTGGAATTAGGTCCTGATGAAAGTTTCGATATAGGTTATGAAGTTATCGACCTGAATGGTAATCCTATGCCGGCAGGTACTACAATAGAGGTTGTTACCGGTGGTAATGGTGGTGTTAATTTAACGGGAGTTACATCTTATACAATGCCCAATGAACTTACAGCAGGACAAGGTACAACCGAATTCAGCTTCACAGCTACCGCTGCAAGTAATTTCAGTAAATCTGAAACCATCTATATTACAGCTACTTCCCCATCCGGTACTGTTACTACAAACAGTGAGTTAACTATTTATGGAACAGGCGGTGGCGTTTCAGGAACACCAAGTGCTCCGGCTGCCATTGTTCTTGAAAACGTACAGAGAAATACTATTAACATTAAGGAAACCGGTGGTATTGTAAACTCATCTCTAACATTTCAGGTTCAGGATTCAGCGGGACGGCCATTAGATTTAGACGGCCCTGTTGATGTAGAGTTTGAAATCATTCAAGGTCCCGGTGGCGGTGAAGGTGTATTACCGGCTGTAGCAACCACTAACTCAACAGGCAGAGTAACAACTAACGTATTTAGTGGTAATACTGCCGGAGTTCTGCAAATTCAAGCAAGGATTGAACCTCCTTTTGCTCCATCAACTATTCGCTCAAATCCTGTTGCTATTACCATTCATGGTGGATTTCCTGACTTAGCGCACTTTAGTATTGCCCCTACTACCAAAAATATTGAAGGCTTCAATATTAATGGAACAACCACAACATTAGAAGTTATTGTAGGTGATAAGTTTAGCAATCCTGTAAAACCCGGAACCGCTGTTTACTTTGAAACTACAGGAGGTGTTATTGAAGGCTCAGCAGTAGATCATACCAATGAATTAGGAAGAGCTTCTGTAACGCTACAATCCGGTAATCCGAGAGGTCCGCTAAATGATGGTGACTTAACAGTTACTGCAAGAACAATAGATGAAAACAGCCAGTTTATTACTCAAACTGCCCCTCTTGTATTCTCTACTTCAGCAGCTAATATCAGTACACCGGATGCTATGCCTTTTGATACATTGGCTCCAGGTGGTGGTGCTACGTTTGATTATGTTGTACAAGACCTCAACGGCAACCCAATGCCTGCAGGTACCGAAATTCAAATTGATGGTGGCGATGGAATTGAAGTTACTGGTGATGCTAACTTTACGCTTGGCGACCATATTAATCCGGGGCCGGGTGCAACTCAATTCCAGTTCTCAATACGTGATACGGACGAAGACAGCAGTGCTCCCGCTGACATCACTCTACAGATAAGAGTAATTACTCCTTCTGGAAACGTAACTACCTTTAGTGGAATCTATGGCGTTAGAAGACTGGAGAATAATGGAGGAACTCCCGTTAACACTAATTAATCTTACTCTAACTTTTTAAATTCAAAAGTCCGCCTTACCCAAGGCGGACTTTTTTTGTTTTAAGCCTTTCTTACAATCGTTCTAACCGCTACCTTTGGAGCTCATCAATAATCAGGTACAGTTTTCGAATATGGACGCAAAGAATACTTTTGAATACAACAGTGTGAACTATAAAGAGTTTCTAAAAAAATTCAGAGACCTCGGCGATTCTGAGCATACACTGATTGTTTATGCAGGACCTTTTACCACCAATCGCGAAGCTGCTCTTGATGAACTTAAAAGAGAAATTATAGGTGAAGCAGTAATCATTGATTTGGCTGAAATCGTAACACCTTATGAAGAAGAAAGTTATACCAACATCGGTAACTGTATTTCTTCTATTGATGAAAAAGCGCCTCTTGTCATCTTTAAGAATGCAGAACAGCTTAATGGCGTCTATACCGGATTCACCGGATCTGCTGTCAAGTATGCTTCCCCACAGGAAAAATATTTTCTCAGAAAGGTACATAAGATTAAAGCACCTGTAGTTCTTGAATTCAAAGAGTTTGATCAACTGGATCGTATGGTAGTCAGAAAAGCAGACTCGGTTGTTCTTTTCAAAGCTCCCTCCTCTTTAATTGAGAAATTAGCCTGGAAGGTGCAAAACGTGCATGTGCACGGATCCCACTTTCTTTCCCCTCGTCCACATTAGTCTATGTCCGAAATACAGCCAGAAACTTCCCCAAATTCAATATGGGTTGACATAAAAGCCTCTCTGGCTGGAACCGAGCTCGACTTTACTAAAGGGAATATTAGCAGAGCTATATTAATTCTGTCCATCCCCATGGTGCTGGAGATGATGATGGAATCCATTTTCGCCGTTGTCGATATTTTCTTTGTCTCCAAGCTTGGCGCAGATGCTGTCGCAGCCGTTGGCATCACCGAATCTGTTCTCACCCTTGTGTATGCCATCGCCATTGGCTTCAGCATGGCTACCACCGCTATCATATCCCGCCGAATTGGTGAAAAGAATAAAGATGATGCTGCAAAATCAGCCGTTCAGGCTATTTTTGTTTGCCTGATTATTTCTGCTCCCATTTCCTTAACAGGGATATTCTATGCTGAAGAAATTTTGCAGCTCATGGGAGCGAATGAGAATATAGCCACCCACCTTTCATCCTACACAGCCATTATGTTAGGTGGAAACTTGGTGATTATGTTCCTGTTTGTGATCAACTCTATTTTCCGTGGAGCCGGTGATGCCGCCATAGCAATGAGAGTGCTTTGGATTGCCAATGGAATCAATATTGTATTAGACCCACTGCTAATTTTTGGGTATGGCCCTTTTCCGGAACTGGGAATAGCCGGTGCTGCTGTAGCAACAACCATAGGACGAGGAATAGGTGTATGTTACCAGTTCTATCGCCTCTTTGATGGCAAAGGACGAATTATCATCCTAAGAAGGCATATCTCCATCCAAACAGAAATCCTTAAAAGGATGATTCGCGTTTCAATTGGCGGTATAGGGCAGTTCTTGATTGCCACCGCCAGTTGGGTTGGCCTGGTGCGAATCATTGCTGAATTTGGAAGTATTGCTTTGGCCGGATATACCATTGCCATTCGTATACTAATATTTTCTATCCTGCCTTCCTGGGGCATGAGTAACGCAGCAGCAACCCTTGTGGGACAAAATCTGGGAGCGAATCAACCCGAAAGAGCAGAGAAATCAACCTGGATATCGGCTATCATCAATATGATATTTTTGAGCTTGGTCGGGGTTTGCTTCCTGATATTTTCCGAAAACCTGGTGAGCATTTTCACTGATGATGCCGCCATTATTGCCGTTGGTTCAAAATGCCTGCGTATTATGAGTTATGGATATCTGGCGTATGCTTTCGGGATGGTGATTATTCAGGCCTTTAACGGTGCCGGTGATACCAAAACTCCCACGCTCATCAACCTTATTTGCTTCTGGCTTATCGAAATCCCGCTTGCTTACTTCCTCGCTATAACGCTTGAATGGAACGAAGAAGGCGTTTTTTACTCTATAGTAGTTGCGGAATCACTATTGGGCGTAATAGGCTTTATATTGTTCCGACGCGGAAATTGGAAAAAAACCAAAGTATAGAATGAAAGTTAGTGTAAAAATGGAAACGGCCGGACGAAGAGGAAAGCAGGTTTCCGTTATTCGAGGAATCACGCATAACCCTCAGGTAATCGAAGATTTAGAGAAGAAATTAAAAACCCAGCTGGGCACCGGTGGTACTATAAAGGGCAAGACCATTGAAATCCAGGGAGATCATGTCGATCGAATCAAAAAAATCCTGGAAAAAGAAGGCTACGAGGTGAGATAGGTTTTAGTGGCAAGGTGTTAGGTGTTAGGCTCATTCCTAACACCTAAAGCCTATCGCCTAAAACCTATTACCCCCTTACAATTTTACTTTGCTCTCCTGGCGTGGATCCAGATCGTATAGAGAAGAAGCTGTGGCCTGAATGGTCTTATACCACTCGTTCCCGAATTTATCATTGATGGTGTAGAAGTCTGCAAAATCCGGCTTACGGATGGTCATTTTCCACTCCTGAGTCTTAGACTTAAAAGTCGGGTCTACATGAAGAAGCTCGTGGTAGAGCATCATCTCCTTCGTTTCATTATCGAGCATATCCCACAACTCCCCGGATATTTCTATCAGGTAGTCATTGCCGGAATAATGTTTTACTTCGCGGCTGGCTTTCATGCACTTGGCCGCCCGCTGTTTGGAAAGATTCGGGTAAACAAGAAAATAGCCGATTTCAGCGGGGCCAAATTCGAGTTTATGCTTTTCAATAACTTTCTTGGCAATGGCCTCCACTTCCGGAGATTCCATCAATTGCTTGGTTGAATGAATAGTCGCTTCAGCTTGTAAAAAATCGTTCTCTGGCATGAATAGTTTAAATATCTAAAATTAATGTTATGATTTAGGAATCATGACGGATGTAGCTACAATAGAATACTCTTTTTGAGGGCCTTTGATAGCCTCCGCATCTTCTCCTGCATCTTCAGCATAGTGCTTAGCCTGTTCTTCAGAAAGCTCTTTGACGGTAAAAGTGCCTACTAACGTAACGGTTTTGCCCTGAGAATCTGTAGGAATGAAAAATCCATAATCCTTAAAGGTGATCCGCGCAGAGTAACCGTCCTGATTAGCCACAAAAAAGCAGCCTTTCTTTTGGCAAACTTTAGCAACTTCTGTTTCTATCGTTACTTCCTTTCCCGATAGTTCTTTTTCAGATTCAATTAGCGAAACAAGCGATGTTGCCTCATTCCATTGTTCTATTTCCGAACCAAATACTTCATATGTTTCTGTTTCCTGAACCGGCTCAGAAAGTCGGATTACCTCTGCATCCTGGGCAAGCAGCGAAGTGGACAGTAACATCAAAATTACAGGTGCAAATATCTTTTTCATTTTCACTTTCTTTGGTTTTTAAGGAGCCCAAACATACAAAGTTTAGCACCAATATTGCACACGGAACATCTATTTAATTCAAGTCTTTCTGTTCTGTTTCACAATAATAAATCTTTCGACCGCCGGTCTCCACAACCTGTATTTCCTTGCCGCATTTATAGCATGGTTTTCCTGCTCTTCCATACGCATAGTGCCGGTATTGCTTTCGGGAAGCTCCCTCCTCTTTCAGCGCCTTCACCAAATCATCGGGGGTTGTGAGTCCGCCGGTTTTGTAGGATCTGCGCGAAAGTTCCAGTGAATGTTTTGCCAATGCTTCTATTTGATCTTCACTACAATCTCTGGCTCTAAATTGCGGATCAACGCGTGAACAAAATAAGATTTCGCTTCTCAAATAATTTCCAAGACCGCTTAAGAAACCCTGATCTAATAGCAACGTTGATAGTTTACGGTTCTTAAACGAACTGCTTTGGTACCGCTGCAATACTTCATCATACGTAGTTTCAGGGTGCACCACATCCGGACCAAGTTTCTTTATATAGGGATGGGCCTCCACTTCTTCATCCTCAATCATTTCAATTTCGGAGGCAGAGTATAAAAAGGCCGATGAATCAGCAGTATGAATCGCTACTCTCAGCGACCGGTTGGTATCGGGCTCACTCCCATCTTTCCCAATCATCCACTTTCCATATAGCTGATTGTGAGAATATAGATTCAGGTTGTTCTCAAAAGAAGTAACAATGGCTTTTCCTCTTGGGGTGATGGAATCTACTCTTAAGCCCTGCAGCTTTGGCTCAAATGGTTTAAGCTCTTCAAAAGCAAAAAACACCTCTTCGATTTCCTTACCTGCAATGGCTTCACTGATTTTATCTGCTGCTCTCCAAATTTCCGGTCCTTCTGGCATGATTTCGTTTTTAGTCGTTAGTCGTTAGTCGTTAGTCGTTAGTCGTTAGTCGTTGGTCGTTGGTCCTTAGTACTGGTGGTTGTCACGTAAAAAGTTTGGTTAATGACTTGGAAGTCCATACAATCCACAGCAAAAAACCGTTCATGAAATCTTTTTTGGCCATTACATCAGGATTTGCCGGATTCCTCTTTTTTGAAGGGTTTGCCCGGCTTATCATCACCTTTTATCATCGCATAGATTTCCAATTTTATGGTATTTCCCACTTGCCATCCACCGTTTGGATTGTAGTGATTTTGCTTTCTGTGATTACAAGTACCTGGCTTGTTTCTATGCTTGTCCTCACGGTAATCAATAAAAACACCCTTCGTAATGCTCTGATTTTTGGCGTTATTTTGATTGGGTGGAGAGCCATGGAATTTTATAATTCTTATCAATCCGAACCATTATGGTATTTTGGAATTGTTATACTACTGCATGTATTAGGTATATTCTTAGCCTATCAATTATATACAAAACAGAATGAGATTACCGATCCTTCTTAGCGTTCTTTTACTGACAAACAGTTGCTCCAAAAAAGCTGACGTACAACTTCAGGAAATACCGTCTGTAGCCGGAGATAACAGCTCCCTTCCCTCTTTATACACTGATAATACCGGCACCGTTTTTATGAGCTGGGTTGAAGAAAAAGAACAACTTGCTGAGTTAAAATACGCCACATTAGTGAACAGTACCTGGTCTGAGGCTTCTGTTATTTCAGCTGATTCTACCTGGTTTCTAAACTGGGCAGATTATCCTTCCATTATTGGAAAAGATGGACAACCGATGGCAGCTCACTGGCTTAATAAAAAACCCGGTGGAACGTATGCCTACGATGTTAACATCTCTGCTTACAATAGTGAATGGACGGATAAAATCATCCCTCACCAGGATGAAACTGCAACCGAGCACGGTTTCCTGAGCATGCTTCCTGCTTCTGATTCCACCTTCATGGCGGTATGGTTAGATGGCCGCAAAACTGCCGGACGAGATCATCATGAATATGCAGATCTCAGCAAGGCCATGACCCTACGTGGAGCCATTATTGACAGAAAGGGTCAAATCATAGAGAAATTCCTCATTGATGATTCTGTATGTGATTGTTGCAACACCTCCTTAGCTAAAACGGAGAGCGGGTTTATTGTGAACTACCGTAACCGAACGGAAGATGAAGTTCGTGATATTTACTCCTCTGTTTTCAGGGATGGAAGCTGGAGCGAACCCAAGGTTGTGTACAAAGATAATTGGGAAATAGCCGCTTGTCCCGTTAACGGGCCCGCTATCGATGCTCAAAATAGAATCGTTGCCACAAGTTGGTTCACAGGTGCAAATGGACAGGCAAAAGTACAACTCGGCATTTCCAATGATTATGGAATAACTTATGATGCCGTGATTTCCGTTGATGACCAGGACGCTATAGGAAGAACGGATATCTTAATGAATGATGACAAAATCTGGGTTAGCTGGCTTTCTTCAGTTGATGATTCCGGACAGCTAAACCTCGCCTCTTATTCCCTGAACGGAGAACCATTGAAACAATATTCCATTCCAAATATCTCAGGAAAAAGAAGTACAGGATTTCCACAGATAACTACATCAGATCGTGGTATTCTTATAGCTTTTACCGATGTTTCTGAAGAACAAAAAAGAATCCGAATGTTTGAATTGAAATAACCATCGTTACCCATTCTATGAATCTGAAAGCTACCATACTTCCTGTCGTTATTCTACTGATGCTTACCGGTTGTGAACCATCAAAATCTCCCACTCCCAATGCAGATAATAGTTTCCAGACCATCTTAACCGACAGCACACTCAACCAATGGAGTGGAAAGGATGGATATTGGCGGTTTGAGGAGGGAGTCTTAATTGGTGAGATCACCCCTGATAATATCCTGATTGAGAATACTTTTTTTATTTGGGAAGGTAACACCGGTCATGACTTTGAGCTAAAGGTGGACTTCAGGATTTCACAAAAAGGAAACAGTGGAATTAACTACCGAAGCGAACCCATGGAAGGAAAAGAATTTATGCTTCGTGGTTATCAGGCTGACTTTGATGGTTCACATAAATATACCGGGAACGTGCATGAAGAAAGAGGCCGAGCTACCTTAGCAAAGCGTGGAGAAATTGTGCTCCTAATGAACAGTACTTCTTCTGAAATTTTAGCAAGAACCGGAGCGCAGGAATCATTGATATCAAAAATTGATACCACTGAAAACGCCTGGAACCAATATCATATCATAGCCCGGGGGAATTCCATTATTCATCTAATAAACGGTCAGATTATGACTATCCTGATGGATGATGGAGCATCAAAGTCTGTCGGCAACAAGTTAGGGTTTCAGCTTCACCTGGGACCTCCAATGAAAGTTGAGTTCCGGGATATCCAATTGAAGAAATTATAAGCACTATTAGTACTTTAGCTAAGTAAATCATCAAGAATTTTACCCTTTTATTAACTCTGCATGCATATCATTAACCAACGAAATCGCAGTTTTTACCTCACGATCATTTCAACCGCACTTTTATTTGTTACAGGCTGCACTTCATCCTCAGATCAGCAAACTGAACAGGCTCAGCCGGAGGTAAACCAACAAGACCTGGCCAGTTCTGATATTCAAACATTACCCGGCTTCGAAGCACAGCTGCTGTATGAAGTTCCAAGAGGCAGCTATGGCACCTGGATTGCCCTCACCGTTGATAGCCAGGGCCGTTTGATAGCTTCCGATCAAAGTAATAAAGGTATGTACCGGGTTACCATAAATGAGACGGAGGGGAATCCTGAGGTTGAAATTGAAGAGGTTACCATTCCCCTGTCGGGGGTAAATGGCTTTGCCTGGAAGAATCAGGACTTGTACGCCAATGTTGGCGGCAAAGGTATATTCAAAATGAGTAATGAACGTGGTGATGATCAGTTTGATGTGCTGGAATTTCTTGGTGGACCGGCCAAACTGGCTGAGCATGGAAACCACAGCGTTATTAATACCGCTACAGATAATGACTTATACGTGATCAACGGGAATTACACGCCGGAGCCCGAATTAAGCTCCAGCCGTTTGCAGAAATGGGATGAGGATTTATTGCTTCCGCGGATGTGGGATATCAGAGGAAATGCCCGCGGTATTTATGCGCCCGGTGGCTACATAGCTAAAATTAACCCTGATGCTTCTCAATGGGAAATGTTCAGTATCGGATATAGGAATCCTTATGATGCAGCCGTAAACCCCCACGGCGAGTTGTTCACGTTTGATTCCGATATGGAATGGGATTTAGGCATGCCATGGTACCGCCCAACGAGGCTTATTCACGTTACAAGTGGCAGTGACTATGGCTGGCGAAGCGGCAGCGGGAAATGGAAAGAGTATTATGAAGATAGCCTTCCCCCCACATTAAATACCGGTCGAGGTTCTCCCACCGGAATTTTGTTTGGTACAGGGGCAAAATTTCCGGCTAAATACCAGCATGCTTTGTTTGCACTCGATTGGTTGTACGGAACTATATACGCCTTCCACCTCACTCCTGATGGTGCCACTTATCAAGCCGAGGCAGAGGAATTTCTATCCGGTAATGCACTTCCTTTAACCGATGCCGTTATTGGTAAAGATGGAGCATTGTATTTCATCATTGGCGGAAGGTCGAATGACACCAAATTATACCGGTTAGTTTATACCGGTGATGAAGCAACGGACCCTGCTCCCTACCCTGATAATACCGAGGCTAAACAAGCTCGCCAGATTCGTAAAAATCTGGAACAATTTCATGGTAAAACAAACCCTAAAGCTATTCAGGAAGCGTGGCCTCACCTTGATTCTGATGATCAGTTTATACGCTATGCAGCGCGTGTTGCGGTAGAATCTCAACCCGTGAATTTATGGGCTAACAAAGCTCTGAATGAAGATAAGCCCCGGGCTAAGATAAATGGGTTGATTGCCTTGGCAAGATCTAACTCTCAAATATACAGAGAAGACGCCATCAACTCGTTGATGGAAACAAACCTCGACTCCTTCAGCCCAGACCAGAAATTAGGATACTTACGGGCATTGTCGTTGGTTTTCATGCGTCTTGGAGACCCGGGTGAAACACAAAAAGAGTTAATAACGGATAAACTGCAGCAACATCTGCCCTCTGAAGATACCCGACTCAATACAGAGCTAATACGTTTGCTGGTTTACCTGGAAGACTCAAGAGTGATTGATAAAGCCCTGGCTTTAATACAGAACCCAAAGCCCCGAGATTCCAAACCCAACTGGTTAGGCGTTGTTGATCATCCGGACGGCACCATTGAGAAAATGCAGCAGAATCCTCCGCCGGTACGGGAAATCGAATATCTGTTTATGCTTCGAAACCTTAAAAACGGGTGGACCACTGAGCAGCGAAGGGAATATTTCACCTACATCAATGAAGCTTCCGGAAAAATGGGTGGTTCAAGCTATACCGGATATTTAAGGAAGATCAGAGATGATGCATTGAGCAACGCCTCGGAAGAAGAGCACGATGCCGTAGCAGATATTACGGGCGTAAGTTTAATAACAGAACCTGATTTTGAAGTACAACCTCCAAAAGGCCCCGGGCGGGACTGGACGGTAAACGAAGCTATCGTAGCTGTATCCGATCACCTCACCGATCGGAACTTCGAGAATGGCAGGAATGCTTTTTTTGCCACCAGTTGTGCCTCCTGTCACCGATTTAACGGCTATGGCGGAAATATTGGACCGGATTTAAGCACCATAGGCCTTAGATCGTCTGTTTCTGTTTTACTGGAAGATATTATCAACCCAAATTCACTTATTTCAGATCAATATAGCAGCTCAGAAGTGAAGCTGAAGAGCGGAGAATTGATCCTTGGACTGGTTGTGGAAGAAACAGATACTCTTAAAATATATCCGAGAGACCCGGACCAATCGGCAATTTCGGTGAGTAAGAATCAGGTTCAATCTATCGAACCATCGAGCATTTCTCAGATGCCGGCAAATTTACTGAACCCGTTAAATGAAGATGAGCTAAGGGATTTAATTGCTTACCTGAGGTCAGGAGGTAATCCTGACAGTAAATTGTTTAAGAAATGATGGAGTAATTAAGGGATTATCTCTGAATCCAAACAGTAGAATCCGCATAAACGATAACCTCTAATACCATATCGGTATTTGCGGGTCTTCCTACTAATCTAAAAGAGGTATAGGTTCTATCAGATATGGTATAAGTACCATGTCCATTTACGCTTTCAAGGTAAAGGTCTTTAAGGGTTACTTCTTCAAAAGAGTTTTGGCCACCTCCCTGTATCGCAGGGCGTTCATAATATGCAACAGATCTTCCTATCGCTTCATACATACCTTGTAGCGTAGCAGACCTGTTAGGGTTAAGCTCTCCCTTCGAGAATGTATTGTAGGCTACAGAAACAGTTATCGCTACAAGTACAGTAACTAATATGACAAGCAGTAGTTCTCTTTTTCCCATTTTGACCTCCGAATAAAATAAGAGTGGAGTAAAAAAAATGGCTCCCTTTCAGGAGCCATTTTAAACTTTATGATATAGATACGAATCTATTAGTCATTTTCAACCCAAGTAATACCACCTGGTCCAATATCAGCTTGAAGCGGTCCGTTTCCGGTAGCAGAGCTAACAGAAGAAGTAACCGGTCCATCAATACGGCTTGCAGGATATGCGGTAATTTGGAAAGTAGTGTCAGTAGCTCCAGGTGCAGAGAAAGTATATACACCGTTAGCGTTAACTGCTGTTAAACCGCCGTTAGCGATTTCGTCAGCTGGGAAAGCAACTGTATTGAAGGTAATACCTTCCCAGTCACCGCCACCGCCGCCAAGCATTTCAGGCTTCATAAAGTAGCCCTGAGCTGAGGAAGCGAATGTTGCAATATCCTGACGAACTGCGTCAAGGTTAGCTGAATCAGCAGCTGATCCGAATGTGTTAATAGCCACAACCGTCGCAATACCTACGATGATTGTTACGAGAATTACAAGAAGTAATTGTTGTTGACCCATGATGATCTCCTATTGTAGTGTTGTTTTGTGTTTGTTAAACTGTTTTCAATTTATCTGATACAAATTTTAGTAATAACTGCATCAAAGTAAATTAGAAATTATTTAGTGTTGTTTGGTTTTTTCTTGATCACAAGAGTGATCTCTTTTTCAATTGTTACAAAACTTAATTAAAAAATTTTAATATTCGCAGAAAAAGTTATCGTATTGGATCTTTTTCTGCAATGCCTAATCGGACACGAATCAATCTACGAAATAAAAATCAGGTTGGATGTAGATTAAGGAAGTTTTAATACTTTTGATACCCGATTTTTTATCTCGCAACTCTTCCAGCCTTAAACCCCTTTGCCTGAATAAGGATCATTGCCTTAACCCTGGAGGGTTATTAGAACATTCGATCATTCAGGCACCACTAAGTTTGAGGCCGGAAGTGAGTCATGGAAATAATTACATCGGAGCCACCTCTCCTCCCTGGGGCATCATAGTAATTTCTTCGACAACGCTTCTCATGCTCAATTCTGAAAGAGATACAATGAGCCTTCCAACGTCTTCAGGGGCAATAAGCTTTTTGGGATCGATATCTACTTCATGCCAGGATGTTGAGTATGTTTGACCAAGATTAATGGCCGTAACAGCTACATTTGTGCCCGTCAATTCTTTTCTGAGAGAGCGTGTGTAGCCCAATAAGGCATGTTTGGACATAGAGTATGCCCCACTGTCTTTTAAACCCTTCAAAGCTCCCACAGAGCTTATATTTACAATTAATCCCCTTTCCTTGTTCTTCAGTTCAGGAAGTACAGCTTTTGTGAGGTTAAATGCACCGGCTGCATTTACTTGAAACTGGGATACAAACTCTTCATAGGATGTATCCTCCAATTTTTTAAACAAGAAAGAACCGGCATTGTTAATCAAAATGCCCGGATTGAGCTTCCCAAAATCGATCTCCCCTATCTTGTCCTCATTAGTGATATCCAGGGAAAGAGTTTCAACCTTGGAAGCTCCTTCCGATATACATTCCTCTTTGGCTTCGGCTAATTCTTGTTCATTCCGGGCAATTAAGACAAGGGAGTGATTTGTTTTTCGGGCAAACACCCTGGCAATAGAAAGGCCGATCCCTTTACTGCCCCCTGTTATTATTACCGATTGGTTGCTGAATGACATGGTACTGTTATGGTACTTTTAAAAATTTATGCGTCTGAAGACTGATACCCCATTCCGGATTTTCCTTCACATAGTCCACAATCAGATCTATGGATTTTGGAGTTTCCCACTCAGGCTGGAGCAGCAACCTTGTTCCTGCCGGGCATTTTTCAGCGTTCTCTTCTGCCCACTTGAGATCTTTATTGGTAAGTACAACCACTTTTAACTCATCCACATAGGCAAATACTTCTTCAGTGGGTTTTTTGAAGCGTTTGGGAGACAGGGTGATCCAATCCAACTGCCCGGATAAGGGGGATGAGCCACTGGTTTCAATATGAACCTGCAATCCGGCCGACTTCAACCCAAGGGTAAGCGGTAATAAATCATGCAAAAGAGGTTCTCCTCCGGTAATCACAACAAATGGCGCTCCGCTTTCTTTAGCGGCATCTACCAACTCACCAACCGTTAACTTAGGGTGTCCTTCCTCTTCCCAGCTATCTTTAACGTCACACCACCAGCAATTCACATCACAACCTGCCGTACGAATAAAGTATGACGCTCGGCCCGTGTGGGCTCCTTCTCCCTGAATGGTATAAAAATGTTCCATCACCGGATATTCCACTTCCAGGAAGTCTTTATCATCAGTTAGCAACTTGGTATGATTTTCGGTTTTAAACATCTTTATCGGTGTATTCTACCCAGCTTGTTTCTGTTTCCCAAACCGTAACTGTTAACTCAATTTCTCCGGGAATCCGGCTTTTGGTTTCTTTGTGGATGAATTCAGCAATCCGCTCTGCCGTCGTATTTTCGGGCATCAGTTCATTTAAAAAACCATGATCAAACCCACCCTTTTCTGAGTCTTTGGCTGCCCACTTCAGTTCTTTGAAGTCGCATACCATATCCGGGGTTTCCAAATATTGGGAAGGATTCAGCTTATTGGATTTAGCCGTCATCTTCACTTTGTAAGAATGCCCATGCATTCTACCGCACTTCCCATCATATCCTTCAATAAAATGGGCAGCATCAAATTTAAATTCTGTATGTAGCGTCCAGGTTGGCATTATATAGTCTGTAATTTTGATATCATTAATTAGAGATATCATTCAATAAAAAAAGCCACGTTGTGGCGTGGCTCAAAATTACGGGTTTTTCAGTAAAATTACTTGGTTCGCTTTATGGTACATCCAAGCGAGCGGGTTTCCTTTGTACTGATTTCATTTCCGCTTATAAGCTGATTAATAGCATCTGCGGCGTACGTTGCCTCCACTGCATTGGCATCATCAGCATTATCATCTATAGCCCCATGATATACCAGCGTTAAATTCTCATCAAAAAGAAAGACCTCAGGTGTGCGTGTTGCCCCAAAGGCATCGGCAATCACGTGATTCTCATCCAGTGCATACGGAAATTCATAATCCTGCTTCTGAGCGCGTTTTTTCATGTCTTCCATCGATTCTCCCCGGTTTCGGATACGCTCGTTTGGGTTCAGAGCGATCATCCCAATATCGTTAGCCTCAGCAAGTTCGGCCAGTCCATTATACCGGTCTTCCCATTTAGCTACCCATGGACAGGTATTACAAGAAAACACCACAAGAAGCCCCTTATCTCCGGCTACACCGGCCAATGTCAGTGTTCTTCCCGAAGTATCTTCCACTTCCTGATTTATCTGAGGGGCTTTATCACCAATTTCGAGGCTATTGGTTGATTGAGTTTGAGCAAAGGCGGTTAAAACCAACACGGCCGAAAATCCCGCAACAAATTTCATCAATTTTTTCATGGCTTAGTCCTCATTTATGACATTAAGTAGTTCTGATTCAAAAGTCTCCAGTTCAGCTTTTCCTTCCCAAGAAGCCGTTACTTTTCCCTGTTTATTATACACAATGGTAAAAGGAAGTGCACCCGTCCAATCGTTAGAAATCGTTGTTATGAATTCATTGTCTTTGCCGACTTTAAAATAGGTTTCAAAATCCACGCCTTGTTCCTTCAGGAATTTTTCAGCCTCATCGCGGGCTTCCCTGAAATCGCCGGATACGAAAATCAGTTTAAAATCTCCCTCATATTTCTCATTAAGCTCCATCAGGTAGGGAAATTCTTCGATGCAGGGAGCACACCACGTTGCCCAGAAATTCATCAAAACCGGCATCTCACCTTTGTACTCCTCCACCTTTGCCATAATCTGATCAGCCGTAGCATCTACAAGAATCTCATCACCTGAAAAACACAGGCTCACCAGTAACAGGGTAATACTGCTTGTTACAGTCTTCATGCTTTCTCAGATAATTCCATGGGATTCCAAAAGTGGCGTTCGATATCAACGGTGTAATCTTCTTTAAACTGAACGCCCTCCTGTTGCAGTCGCTCTTTCATGGTATCGCCTTCAAAATGAGCACGACCGGTAAGCTGACCCAATCTGTTTAATACCCGATGTGCCGGTAATTCATACCCCAAATCATAGCTCCGGTAGTTATTCATTGCATAACCAACCATCCTTGCTCCGGACTCAACCCCAAGATATCGGGCAATCGCTCCGTAAGAAGTCACTTTGCCCTGAGGTATCCGGGCTACCACTTCATACACACGTTCGTAAAAGTCAGAGGCTTTATCCGAGCTCACGACAATAACTTTCTTATTTCTTCCAGGGAATCTGTTTCACCGTTTTTCCGCACGGCAATTTTAACGGCTTCAATTCCCAGTGTTTTATATAAAGAAAGCAGTTCGGGGGCATTTTTCAAACTCTCCACGTGCTGTTTTACCGTTTTTAAATCCCCTCGCGCAATGGGGCCGGTTAAAGCTTCGGTTACCCCCAGCTCTTTTACATTCCGAAGGGTGTTTTCCATCAGCGGGGTAATGGCTTTCAGGGCCGTATCTTCCGGTACGCCTCCCAATGCAGAAATCTTTGTTACCAGTTCAGCCAACACTACCAGGTAATTAGAAGCAACCACGGCCGAAGCATGAAGCAACGGCTTTGCTTTCGGTTCAACCTCAAAAACATGAGCATTCAGGCTATCTGCCAGATCCTCAAGCCAACGAATAGCCGCCCCATCCCCTTCAACATCAAACCACGTGTTTTCGAAAGAGGATGTTTTTGGGGTGATGGCTTTCATGGGGTGAAATGAAGCGATGGAAGCCCCTTTCTTACTAAAAGGTGATAATATCTTAGAGGCATGTACGCCTGAGCAGTGAACCACACTTTTGTCTTCCAAATCAGTACATCGTTCAGATAACTGTGTAGCCACGCTGTCAATCGCATCATCAGAAACAGTCAGAAAAGTTAGTTCCCCGAGTTTATTTTCATTATTTGGAAGCCCCTTGCTGAAATAGGTATCCGGAAAATTCCTTATTAATTCCGGGTCTATTTCTGAACGGTTAAAAACCGATATAACCTCATAACCTGATTTCGTCAGCACATTCAGTAATGCTGTTCCCACGCTTCCCAGTCCAATTATGGTAATGCGGGGTTTCTTCATGATCAGGCCATTTGAGGTTCGGTACGCTTGGCATATCCACAGATGTTAGTGGCAGATTCGATATGATCCAGAAACTCAACATCATAACCCCAGGAGCGGGCCACCAGGATTCCACTCATAAATGCACGGGCTCCTTTCACGGTCTTCTCATTACTGTTCAGGTAATGCATCAAGCCTGATTCTTTGTTGTTAACGACCAATGAACGCAGTTTTTCAAGCTCTTCAGGGCTCGAGGCCGGGACATCACAACAATAAACGATAAGGGCGTTTCGGTTGAGCAGCAGTTCATCCAGGGTATAAGCGAGTTCACGGATGATCGCCGGATCATAATCGCCAATTTGTAAGCTGACCACTTCGAAATCCGAGAAGCAAGACTGCAAAATCGGAAGCTGGGTGTACAGGCTCATTTCTTTGCTGTAGCCTTCATCTGCGATAAAAAAGTCGTCCTCTTCATCACAAAATTCATTTCTCAGAAAATCATTAACAGGCACTTCCCCAAACCGGGTTTCAAACACTTTGTTGGAAGGCATGGCCAATTTTTTTTGCAAATGCCCGGTATAAGATTCGATGACAACCACCGTATCGAAGGTTTGATTAACGACGGTTTTATAGGTAGTGCAAAGTTCCCCGAAGTTATGCGCACCGATGTTATTTGGGACAAAAAGCATCCGAACATGCTCGGCATTGGTGTTTAAGTGCTTCGCATTTTTAACGTGTTCCTGGATCTGATGCTGCGTAAGGCTCTGTACATCCATAATTGTGTGCTGATGATATTTCGTTTGTATAAACAAAAAAGCCCGGAGATACCTTCCCTCTTATAGGAAGAAACGATATTTCCGAGCTTTTAGTCAAATATGTTTGCTTTGATAAGCTAATGCTATCTGATGATTTGTTACCCTGAAACTACAAATTTCAAATAATTTATCATTGTTAAATCTTACAGAAAAGCGGTTTTTTTGATTCTTTAATATAGTGAGGTCGTTCAGGTTGGTTCTCAACCCGGTACCCAGGCATTTAACAGCAGCTTCTTTTACGGTCCATAATTTCACCGGTTCTTCAGAGGCCAATGCATCCTGCTCTTCATCGTTCAATATTCTTTTTACTACTGCCGGATTAATTTCCCGATCTGCAAGTTCAACATCCAGGCCAATATTTTTTGAGAGCGAAAGAGCACAGTACACTTTTTGAGGTGAATGTGAAAAGCTCACATAGATAAGCTCATTGTGATGTTGAGCATACGGCTTCCCCATTTCTTCTTTTACCAGGTCAACTTCGTCCGGTGCAATGTTTAAACTATGAAGCAAATATCTGAACAGGTGACGAGCCGCCAGATATTCAGCTTTCCTGTTCGCACTCGCAAACCCCTGATACTCTTCCAACTCTTCCTTATTAAGGATGTTTGTGGAATCCGAAGCGCTAATTTCAGCTTCCCCGAGCAGTACATCATCCGGCCAAAAATCGATGTGTTTCGTCTCTAATCTTTTCATGAAGCAAGTATAAGAATTTTTAGATGAAGGAGACGATATTCAGGCGAGCATTGATGAGCAAAAAAATGGCGGAGAGGGAGGGATTTCCCGCAGGACTGTTTCCGTTTTCTAAATCCGGGTTAAAAGCGGGACAGGCTTCTCATCCCTCTTCTTTATTAAAATAACGCTGGGTGAATGGCTAGCAGTTTGTATAGTACTTAATGCGGAGAGGGAGGGATTCGAACCCTCGGTACCCCGGAAGGGGCACACTCGCTTTCCAGGCGAGCCCGTTCGACCGCTCTGGCACCTCTCCGTTTGAAAATAGATGAAAAGCCTTATCGAAGGGCGCCTAAGATAGAAGTATTTATACCCTATATCAACGTATTTAGAAGCCAATATTAAAACTATTTTCAACATAGGTTTTAACAGGCCTTCCATCGTCTTTAGCCGGCGTAAAACGCCACTTGGCTGCCGCCTGCAGTACGGCTTCCATTATCCCATACCCTATTTGGTTTACCACTTCATAATTTCCTTCTCTATCATACACTCGAATTTCCGAGATATAATAGTCTTCCACCTGCCCTTTTGTGCCTACCAAAAAAGTAACCTTAACACGGGCTTTGATATTCGCTCTCTGGGCTGCATCCGGAACGGTAGGTTCTACTATCCGAACCAAACCGGCCGGCTGTTCGGGGCTGCCCACAAACTCCCCTTCACCCTGAGCTTCAGAAAACCCCTCCTCCCCGTCCGCTTCATATTTTGAGAGCAGATCTTCAAAGTCAGGAAAATCAATTTCTTCCTCTATCACTTCATCGTTGGGAACAGGAACAGGAACGCGGGGTCTTGGAGGGGCAGCCGGTGCTGAAGTCTGTTTAGTGATGATCGAATTCTCCACGTAAATGACTTCATCTGTGAAGGTGTCTACATATTCTTTAGGCGGACCTTCCGGGATGGGCCAAAACTTTAACAGACAAATAATCAGTAATTCCGCACATATCAGCGATAACATGAAACGGTGTTCATGCTCAAGCTCACCATAATAGATGTCGCGAAATTTGTCGATCAAGTGGGTTTGAGTTCTGTTAACTGTTGTTGCATAAGCAATCTGGTGTGGTCTTTTAGTTCCCTCATATCTTCAAAATCAGAAGGATCAAGGGCATCCAGCACTTTGAGCTTAAACCGAACATTTGGTTTTAAATTCTTTGAACCGGATGGCATAGCCTCAAAACCACCATCAATTACCATGGGCTGTAACTTAAAATCATATTCTTTGGCAAGAAGAAACGGCCCATTCTTGAACGGTTTAAGTTCCCCATCCATTGTGCGGGTTCCTTCCGGAAATATCATCACCGGTATCAGGTCTTTCAGTGGCTCAACCAAATTATCAAGTTTCTTAAGGGCGGTTTTGCTGGAACGGTTTATCGTGAGGTGTCCCGTAAGCCAAACCAGCCAGCCCATAACCGGAATATAGGTGAGGCTTTTTTTGGAAACCCATTTCATTTTCCAGGGCAAATGATAGATAAAGGCCATATCCAGAAAGCTCTGGTGGTTGGAAACAAAAATAGTAGGCTCGGACCGATTGTATTTTTCGGTTCCCTCAAACTCCATTTTCCAGGCCGGACTGGCTTTCATCATGCATCTGGCCATTAACGAAAGCGTGAAGTTCGGGGCCTTCCTGTATTTATCGAATGGAAATGTGAGGATAAAAACGGCCAGAATGATGATAAAGAAAACAAGGAACAGCAGCGTAAAATAACTGAATACCCAAATGCTAAATAGCCGTCTCATCATTCTTCACTGATACCTAAAAGTGCTTTTCTAACAAATCCGTCGTTTTGTTTTAGCAACTTTTTGGCATCCTCTGCATTTAGATTCCCCAATGCCATCAGCAAGGCTGTTTTTACATGCCCATCTGCATCATTCAAAAGCGCTTCAGCGGTTTCATAATCAACTTCCGAGAAAATCATTAAGATGCGTTTGGCGCGCTCTTCCAATTTCTTGTTGGAAAGCATAAGGTCAACCATCACGTTCTCATAAATTTTCCCCTGCCTGATCATCGCCCCGGTTGTAATCATATTAAGCACCATCTTTTGAGCCGTTCCGCTTTTCATGCGGGTGCTTCCCATAATCACTTCAGGACCAACCGGTACGTCAATCAGGTAATCTACCTCCAGATCAATTTGTTCGGCCGGCACTGTGGTTACCAAGATGGTTTTACATCCGCGTTTGGCTGCTTCTTTAATGGCTCCGTGTACATAGGGAGTACGGCCACTTGCCGCAAGGCCACAAATTACATCAGGCGGTGCAACTTTGGCTTCTTCAACCGCTTCAGCACCGATTTCCTCTGAATCTTCCGCCCCTTCCTGGGCTACAAACATAGCGGCTTCTCCCCCGGCTATAAACCCTTCGACCTGCTCAGGAGGTGTGCCAAAAGTAGGCGGACATTCAGCTGCATCAAGAACCCCCAGCCTTCCGCTGGTACCGGCCCCGAAGTAAAGTAAACGGCCTCCCATCTGGAATGCATCGCTAACCAACTCTATGACATCAGCAATTACATCCAGCTTCTTTTCTACCTGAAGGGCCACTTTCTGGTCTTCAGCATTTATCAATCGGGCAATTTCGCCGGCTGAAGCCAAGTCAATTTCAAGTGTTGACGAATTTCTCTTCTCTGTAGCTAAGTTTTCGAGTTTCTTGAATAGCTTCTTCTTCTCTTCTGTAGAATTCAATGTCTTAGTTTCCTTTTCTGTTTTTCCACCAAAGGGCCGACTCTCCCGTTCCGTTCTCCAACAAAGCTTCGCTCTCCGGTTGTGATTGTTTTTTGAATTTCAATAATGATGCGGCAAGGGCTACATCCTTATCAGGTTGATCTTCCTGCATGTTTTCCGGCTTAAAGTGATCCTGCACAAAATGCGTATCATATTTTGCCTCAATAAAGGCCGGATGCTTAAGGGTAAATTCACAGAACGGAATGGTGGTTCTGCATCCTGCAATCTCGTATTCGTCCAGCGCACGGAGCATTCGTTTCCTTGCAATTTCCCTGTTCGGTCCATGCACACTCAACTTGGAAATCATAGGGTCATAGTTAATGGTAATTTGCTGCCCCTCTTCCACTCCGGCATCCACGCGAATGCCTGAGCCGGTAGGTACCCGGTGTTTCTTTAGAAGGCCGGTACTTGGCAGGAAGTTTTCGGTGGGATCTTCCGCGTAAATCCTGCACTCAATAGCATGCCCGTTTATAGCTAAATCTTCCTGTTTGATCGGAAGCTCTTTTCCTTCAGCTACCAATATTTGAAGGGCAACTAAATCTACTCCTGTAATCATTTCCGTAACCGGATGCTCTACCTGAAGGCGCGTATTCATTTCAAGAAAGTAGAAATTGAGGTGCTTATCTACCAGGAATTCAATGGTTCCGGCTCCCACATAATCCACGGCTTTGGCGGCGCCAATGGCAGCTTCGGCCATATCAGCCCTAAGTTCATCAGTCAATAGCGCACATGGAGCTTCTTCTATTACCTTTTGGTGACGACGCTGAACCGAGCATTCTCGATCGTACACATGGAGCACGTTTCCGTGAGTGTCGGCCATAATCTGGAACTCAACATGACGAGGTTCCTCGAGATATTTCTCTATGTAGATACGGTCGTCACCAAAAGCATTTCGGGCTTCTGATTTTGCAGCTTTGATACTCGCTTCAAACTCTTCTTTCTTATGAACGATGCGCATCCCTTTTCCACCACCACCGGCGGCAGCTTTAACCAGGATCGGGTAGCCGATGTCGTCGGCTACGCTTCGGGCTTCCTCAATGTCTTTCAATTCACTTTTAAGTCCCGGAGGCGTAGGAATTCCGGCTTGGGTAACCAATTCCCGGGCTTCGGTTTTGTCGCCCATCAGGCGGATAGCTTTGGGCTCAGGACCTATAAAAATGATATTTTCTTTTTTACAGCGTTCGGCAAAACCCGCGTTTTCACTCAAAAACCCATACCCGGGGTGCACTGCATCGGCACCGGTCTGCTTCACAGCGTCAATAATCTTATCAATCACCAGGTAACTTTCTGAAGAAGCAGCTTCCCCGATAAATACCGCTTCATCTGCGTGAAGCACATGTGGCGAATGAGCATCGGGGCGAGAATAAACCGCCACCGTTTGGATTCCAAGTTCTTTACAGGTGTGAATTACCCGTAGTGCAATTTCTCCACGATTAGCTATCAGTACTTTTTTTATATCCGCCATAAAATCCTGTTTACTTTTTGTCTAATGATAGGACTTTACGGAAAGATTCTCCAAGCAAAAAGCAGATTTTAACCGGCCGTATTCAAATCAATAAAAGCCTTGGGTAAAATGGAGAGTTTTTCGGTGTAATTGAGGTAGGCGCGATGATCAAACACATTGTAATCGTTCTGCTCAATTTTGTCGAGGATGCGGCCATAGTTGTGACGGGCGAGATATACCGGCAACCGGCTGTCGCTTGAGAGCAGAGCAATTCCTTTGTCGGCCTTAGCATAGTATTCCCGGGCCCGATTAATCTGAAATTCCATCAGGCTTTTGAATTTTTCATCGAGCGTATAAGAGAAGAGTTCATCTTCCTTTATCCCAAATTCGTCAAGCTCATTTTGCGGAATATATATGCGGCCGCGACGTAAGTCTTCCCCAATATCACGTAAAATATTGGTCAGCTGCATGGCAATACCGAGATCAACTGCATAATCCAAAGCCTTATCGTCCACATAACCGAAAACTTCGCTGGTCATCAATCCAACTACCGATGCCACCTTGTAGGAGTAATCATATACTTCCTCAAAATCCTTGAATCGGCTTTTTACTAAATCTGTCTTCACCCCGTCCATCAGCAGAAAAGGGAGATCCATTGAAATTTGATATTTCTTGAGGGTATCAGAAAAGGCAGTGAGTATAGGATCATCTACAATCCTCCCGTCATACACATCGATCAGGCGCTGCTTAAACATCTCCAGCTTTTCATCTACCTGATCTACTGTAATCTTTTGGTCGTGAATTAAATCTTCTGCTTCGTCAACCAAATCATCGAGATACCGGCATAAGCCATAGATGGCAAAAATTCCCCGCTGCTTCTCATTTGGCAGAAAGCGTGTGGCCATATAAAAAGTCTTGGCATGCTTTTTTGTAATACCCCGGCAATGGGAATAGGCCCCCTTCAACTGATCGTCCTGCAGATCTTCAATCACAGATTTGTGGAATGAAGTTCGCTCGTACAGCGGGCGTATTACATAATATGGTATGCGGAAGATATTGGTAATCATAATAATTTCTTTCTCTTCTGCTAAAGCTTTTATTAGTCTGAAAAAGTTCCCGCCGTAATTAAATATTTATCTCTTCCCTGTTATGACATTTTGAAAAGAAGATGTTTATACTTCAGACTTCTATTTGTTTATATTGGGTTAATTCTATTCTATTATCTTTTAAGCTATACGAGTATATACTGCTAAATAATTGAGATGCAATGAATAAAAAAGTGACAATTTATGAGGTTGCCAAACGTGCGGAGGTCGCGATATCTACCGTTTCGAGGGTACTTAATGGTTCGGAGAATGTATCGAAAGTAACGAAAGAGAAAGTTGAGAAAGCCATTGATGACCTCAATTTTCGCCCTCAGGTTAATGCCCGGAAGCTTGCCAGTAAAGAACCGCAGATGCTTGCCATTGCCGTTCCTTCGTTTACAACACCATATTTTAACGAGGTTTTGAAAGGTGTTAAAGATGAGATCAAGAAAATGGACCTTGATATCATTATGTATAATACCGGTTCTAAAGATCCCGAAGAAGCCGTTCAAAACTTTTTTGACCGGGGTACCGCTGATGCCGTAATTCTTTTATCTATTGATGTGAGCGATAAGGTACATAAGCTTATTCAAGCTACCCGAACACCGGCTGTATTGGTGAATGCCTCCCATCCCTCCTACGATTATTTCATGCTAAACGACTATAAGGGTGGATACCTGGCCGGAGAACATCTGGTGAAGCAAGGCTTTGAAGAATTGGGCATGATTACCAGCGTGGTTGAGTCGAGAGCATCCTTACAACGTATTCAAGGTTTTAAAGACGCTCTGAAAAACTATAAGATGAAGATTGATCAATCCCTGTTCAAGAGCGGAGATTCAACCAAGCATGGCGGATTTACGGAAGAGTCCGGTTTCGAGGCCATCTACAAATTTGATAAACAGGGGAAGTTTCCGGACGCTATTTTCTGTTCGAATGATACACAAGCCGTGGGTGCTATTTATGCCCTATCAAAACTTGGGATGAAAGTTCCGGATGACGTCGCTATCATGGGGTACGACAACATCAAACTAAGTAAATACCTTGAACTGACGACCATTGACCAAAAAATGTATACCATTGGTGTTCAGGCGACCAAGCGGTTGGCAGAGATCATCAAGAAGCCGGGTGATGAGTTATATCAAACTACTATAAATCCGGTGCTTGTTAAGCGAGGTTCAACAGAAAATAAAAAGGCAAAATAAGTTGAGTTCTGATTTTACTACCCGGGAAGCCCTGGACCATTGCATCACCCAAACAGAAGTACCCGAACTTCCCGAGCCATATAAAGGCAAAGTTCGTGAAGTGTATCCTTTAGGAAATGAACGCCTTGGAATAGTGGTTACCGACCGAATTTCGGCTTTCGATTACATCATGAAACAGGCTATTCCTTTTAAAGGACAGATTCTAAACCAACTTGCGGCTTTTTCTTTTGAGAAGGTAAAGGATATTGTAGCCACTCATATCATTGACGTTCCACACCCTAATGTGACCATCGCCAAAAAATGCGAAACGGTTCCCATAGAAGTGGTCGTCCGCGGATATTTGACCGGACATGCATGGAGAGTATATAAATCCGGCGAGCGAACCCTTTGCGGAGTAAAAATGCCCGACGGACTGAAAGAGCACGACAAATTCCCTGCCCCCATCCTAACTCCGGCCACCAAAGCGCAGGAAGGCCATGATGAGGATATTTCCGAAGATGAAATCCTTTCCCGCAGAATTGTTGAACCAGATCTTTGGAATGAAATAAAGGAAGCAGCATTCCGACTGTTTGAGCGCGGAACCCAGGTAGCAGCCGAACAAGGGCTTATTCTTGTGGACACCAAATATGAATTCGGCCTTTATAACGGCGAACTGACATTGATTGACGAGGTGCATACCACCGATTCCTCCCGGTATTTTTATAAAGACGGGTATGAGGAACGTCAGGCTAAAGGCGAGCCTCAGAAACAGCTGTCTAAAGAGTTTTTACGTGAATGGTTGATGGAACATAATTTCCAGGGATTGGATGGACAAACCCTCCCCGATCTCCCTGATGAATTCCGCATGGAAGTTTATCATCGGTATGCCGAGCTGTTCGAAATGCTGACGGGTAGCAAATTTGAACCTCTACTGGAAAAAAACTTCAACCGCACTTTAGCTGAGATTCTGAAATGAAGCTACCTGTAAACCTTGCTGATAAGTTCAAGCTCTTTGATGAGTATTGGACACCCAAGATTGTCGGAGAGCTGAATGATCAGTATATCAAACTGGCCAAGCTGAAAGGCGAATTTGTATGGCACAGCCATGACCATGAAGACGAGTTATTCTATATAGTTAAGGGGCAGCTCAAGCTTAAATTCAGAGGGAATAAAGAAGTCATTCTCAAAGAAGGTGAAATGCACATTGTGCCGGCCGGGGTTGAACACTTTCCTGTTGCCGAACAAGAATGCTGGGTGATGTTGATGGAACCTAAATCAACTTTGCACACAGGCTCAACCAAAGCAGAAGGTTCCGTAGCTGTAGATGATCAAGAGTGGATTTAAACTATCTGATCGGCCATGGATGAGCAAATACATTTCCGCAGAATTCGGCCACGTATCCGCGTACAAACCACAATGAGTTCAGAGGACATCCATCGGCGAATCAGGACTTTATTGAATTCCGATAATGCTGCCTGCGAAGGGCAAACGACCAAAGATTTTGCCACTATTTATCCCCCTCAGAAAGAACAGCATTTTTGGTCACCACAGCTCACCATCACCGTGGAAGAAAACGAAGACGGTAATTTGGTGAGGGGATTATACGGCCCAAAACCATCGGTATGGACCATGTTTGTTTTCTTTTACTCGGCCATCGGCTTTGCCACTATGATTATTCTGATGGTGGGCCTTTCATTGTGGAGTTTGGGAAATCCGGCTACCATTCTGTGGCTGGTTCCGGTTTTACTTCTGTTGTTTTTAAGCTTGTACCTGGTTGCTTATTTCGGGCAAAAGCTGGGACACAAACAGATGGGTAACATTCATCGTTTTATTGAGGAATGTCTTGCCCAAAAAATTGAAGCAGATTAGTATTAGAACAACTCCTTAGCCACCTCATACACCGAGGTTGATTTCCCCTTGGAATATTTTAGCGCTAGGGTTGAAACCCATGCTTGTGTACTGGAATACATCGAAGCTATAATCACTATAACCCTCAGGAATTGGTTCTGATCCATAAGAAAAGAATAAAAGAAATCTGTAAAATCCCACGATCCCTGAATCTGTACTCAAAACAACTCCTTAGCCACCTCATACACCGAGATTGATTTCCCCATAGAGTAGTAATGAAGACTGGGAACACCAAACGCCATCAATTCCTTGGACTGCTGAATGGTCCACTCAATCCCAACCTGAACCACCTCTTCTTTAGTCTTACACTCTTCAATGGCTTTGGAAAGCTCCATGGGTAAATCCACATGAAATAGCTGAGGTAAAATGGTGAGCTGCTTTTTGGAAGTTATGGGCTTTAGCCCCGGAATAATTGGTAAGGTGATACCGGCTTCCCTGCATTTTTGCACAAAGTCGAAATAGCATTTGTTATCGAAGAACATTTGGGTAACAATGTAATCTCCACCGATATCCTGTTTGAGCTTCAGGTATTTTAAATCTGTTTGCATGTTTGGAGCCGCAAAATGCTTTTCAGGATAGCCGGCCACCCCGATGCAGAAATCCGAGGGCTTGGCATTTTCCAGCTCTTCATCCAGGTAAACCCCGTTGTTCAAATCCACTACCTGCTCTATCAATTCTGATGCATAGGCATGTCCGCCCGGCTCCGGTTTGAACTCCCGTTCGGGCTTGCGTGTATCACCCTGAATGAGCAGCACATTATCAATCCCCAGAAAATTCAGGTCGATGAGTGCATTCTCGGTGTCTTCTTTAGTAAAACCGCCACAGATGATATGCGGCACGGCATCAACCTTATAATGATTTTGAATGGCAGCACAAATCCCTACGGTACCCGGACGTTTACGCACCGTTTTCCGCTCCAGAAGCCCGTTTTCGCGCTTTTTATACACGAACTCCTCCCTATGATAGGTTACATCCACAAAAGGTGGGTTAAACTCCATCAACGGATCCATATGATCAAATAAGGACCGGATATTTTGCCCCTTAAGCGGTGGTAAAACTTCAAATGAGAACAGCGTATCACCGTTCGCTTTTTCAATGTGTTCAGTTACTTTCATTCTTTCGTAGGCTCGTAGTCTAAAATTGGAGAAAGCCACTTTTCGACTTCCTCTTTCGTAGATGATTTTCGTTCTGCGTAGTCAATAACCTGGTCTTCACCAATGTTTCCCACACGGAAATACCGGGAATCAGGATGTGAAAAGTAAATCCCGCTTACCGATGATGCCGGGTACATAGCAAATGATTCGGTGAGTTTGATTTCTGCATTCTTTTCTACCTGCAGCAAGTCAAATAAAATGCGTTTCTCGGTATGATCGGGACAGGCCGGATATCCCGGTGCCGGGCGAATTCCGGAATAAGCTTCAGCTATCAATTCGTCATTGCTGAAATTTTCCTCGTCCGAATATCCCCAAAATTCTTTCCGAACTCTTTCGTGCATACGTTCGGCAAAGGCTTCAGCGAGGCGGTCAGCCACGGCTTTCACCAATATCACATTATAATCGTCATTCACTTTTTTGTATTCCTCGATGATGGCTTCAATACCCAGCCCGGCCGTAACGGCAAAGAATCCGATGTAGTCAGGAATTCCTGTTTGTTCCGGTGCGATAAAATCCGACAGACAAGAATTTGATTGCCCCGTTCTCTTCTTGCTTTGCTGCCTTAAAAAGTGGAATACGCTTTTCTGCTCCGATCGATTCTCATCTTCATACAGCTTTATATCATCTCCGTAACTATTTGCAGGATAGAAGCCTATAACAGCTTTTGCTTGTAATAAATCTTCTTCCACAATACGATCGATGAGTACTTGAGCATCATCAAAAAGAGACTGTGCCTGCTCTCCTACTTCCTCATCTTCCAGAATATCCGGGTATTTTCCGGTGAGCATCCACGTTCGAAAAAAGGGAGACCAGTCAATATAATTTCTTAACTCTGAAATCGGGTAATCCTCAAATGTCTTAGTACCCAAGAATGAGGGTTTTGGAGGCTTATGGCCTTCCCAGTCAATTTCTACCTTATTGGTTTTTGCTTCTTCATAGCTGAGCAGTTCTTTTCGGTTTTGCCGGCTTTCATGCTGCTTCCGAAGCTCCTCATACTCTTTCTTCACCTCCAACCGAACGCCATTCCTTCTTTTTTTACTGATCACATCACCCGCAATCGAAACCGCCCTTGAAGCATCCAGCACATGAATAATGGAGCCATCATACTCAGGATCAATTTTCACGGCGGTATGAAGCCGGGAGGTTGTTGCTCCGCCAATGAGCAACGGCAGATCCATCTTTCTTTTCTTCATCTCCCGGGCTACATGGATCATTTCATCCAGGGAAGGCGTAATTAGTCCACTTAATCCAATAGCATCCACATTGTGCTTCTCGGCTTCATCCAGAATCTTATCAGCCGGAACCATCACCCCAAGGTCCACCACATTGTAGTTATTACAAGCCAAAACCACACTTACGATATTCTTACCAATGTCATGCACATCTCCCTTAACCGTGGCTAAAAGAACCTTGGGTTGCTCACTGGTATCTTTGTTTTTGGCTTTTTCTTCTTCCAGGTATGGCGTCAGATAGGCAACGGCCTGTTTCATCACGCGGGCACTTTTCACAACCTGCGGGAGAAACATCTTACCGGAACCAAACAGATCGCCTACTACATTCATACCATCCATAAGCGGACCTTCGATTACTTCCAACGGACTCCCATATTTCACACGAGCTTCCTCTGCATCCTCTTCCACATACTCATTAATCCCTTTAACCAGTGAATGACTCAATCGCTCTTCAACCGGCTTATTTCGCCATTCATCGCTTGTTTTCTTTTGGGTTGAAGTAGATTCACCTTTGTACTCCCCGGCAATATCAAGCAAACGTTCGGTGGCATCCTCCCTTCTGTCAAATAGGACGTCTTCCACTCGTTCAAGCAGATCCTTCGGAATGTCATCGTACACTTCAAGCTGAGTGGGATTCACAATCCCCATATCCATGCCGTGCTGTATCCCGTGATACAGAAAAGCGGAGTGAATAGCTTCACGAACCCAGTTATTCCCACGGAAAGAGAACGATACATTGCTGACCCCGCCTATTACATGAGCTCCGGGCAGGTTTTCACGAATCCACTTGGCAGCCATAAAAAAGTCGATGGCATTCCGGCGATGCTCCTCCATTCCTGTTGCAACCGGGAAGATATTCGGATCCAGAATAATGTCCGATTGATCAAACCCTACTTCTTCAGTCAGTAGTTTATATGCACGACCACAAATCTCCTTACGTCTGGGCAAGGTATCGGCCTGACCTTCTTCATCAAAAGCCATACAAATTACAGCCGCTCCAAATCGACGAATAATTTTTGCCCTGCGAATAAACTCCTCCTCGCCATCCTTAAGGCTGATAGAATTTACGACACCTTTCCCCTGTAGGCATTTGAGTCCGGCCAGGATAACTTCCCACTTTGAGGAATCCACCATAATCGGAATTCGGGCAATGTCGGGATCGGAGGCAATCAAATTCAGGAAGTGCGTCATTTCCTCGGCGCTATCGAGCATCCCTTCATCCATATTGACGTCCAGGATCTGTGCCCCGCCCTGCACCTGATCAAGGGCTACCTTCAGCGCATTATCATATTCTTTATTTTTTATGTAATTAAGAAAAGTCCTTGAACCCGTTACATTTGTGCGTTCCCCAATATTAACAAAATTGGAATCTTCTGTTATAATTAAAGGTTCGAGTCCGCTTAACTTTAGAGGTAATGATTGCATAATTAATCGCAGAGCGCGCTGAGTTGCGCAAAGATTAAAGGATTAACGGAAAGTTTACTAACTGATTGGTGCGTTGGGAGTATATTTCTGCCTGAATTCTCCATGTTTAATTGATATCCTTTGCGAACTTTGCACCTTTGCTATTAGCAATTCGAGGTTCATAATTCCGGGCCAGTTCTGCCATCTTTGAAATATGTGCTGGAGTAGTTCCACAACAACCCCCGAGGATATTCACCAAGTTATCTTCCAAATATTTCTCCACTTCCTGCCCCATCAGTTCCGGCCCCTGATCATATTCCCCGAACTCATTCGGAAGCCCCGCATTCGGGTAGGCACTAACATAAAAATCTGATTTTTCAGCCAAATTTTGGAGGTAAGGCTGTAGTTGCTTTGCCCCCAGGGCGCAATTGAATCCAACACTGAGAATTGGAGCGTGTGAAACAGAGATTAAGAACGCTTCTACCGTCTGTCCTGAAAGCGTTCGTCCCGAAGCATCGGTAATAGTTCCTGAAACCATGATGGGTAACTTATCTCCCCGCTCATCAAACAATTCCTGTATCGCAAAGAGAGCTGCTTTGGCATTCAGTGTGTCGAAAATAGTTTCTATAAGCAGTAAATCCGCTCCGCCATCCATCAGTCCTTTGGCTTGTTCTTTATAAGCCTCCGCCAGTTCATCGAAAGTAACAGCGCGATAGCCGGGATCGGTGACTTCAGGCGAAATAGAAGCCGTTTTATTGGTTGGTCCCATCGAACCGGCAACAAATCGTGGTTTATCCGGGTTCTGCCTGGAGAATTTGTCCGTGGCTTTCTTCGCGATTTCAGCCGACTTCCGGTTCAGTTCATACACGATGTGCTCCAGGTTGTAATCAGCCTGAGCGATGGTGGTTCCGCTGAAAGTGTTGGTTTCCACGATATCCGCTCCCGCTTCCAGATATTCTTCATGGATGGCCTGAATGATATCCGGACGGGTAAGGCTTAATAAATCGTTATTGCCTTTCAGGTCGTCTGCATGATCTTTGAGCTGCTCGCCCCGGAAATCCTCTTCTGTCAGCTTATAGCGCTGAATCATGGTACCCATGGCACCGTCGAGAATCAGGATTCGGTCTTGTAATGCTTGTTCTATATTCACTCTTTCGATGTTGGATTAGCTTATACAGAAAGAGCGTGAGTGATTAGCTCGCTTATCTTTCTAAGCACATAACGGGTTATGTACTTAGTGGGATTTGGCACCTGCCCCTTTTTAGAAGTGGTTGCCAAGACGTCATCGGGCCCATCCCTCGGTCTTTCTTTATAAGCATTCAATAAATTGCGTTTTGAATATAATAGTTGTTGAGCCGCTGAGCAACTTATAAGAATGGAACACGGATGACAAGGATTAGACAGATAGTCACTGATAAGAAAAGTCATTCAGAGCAATAGCAATGAATCTTCATAAGATTAAAATGGTCCGATTGCTTGAGGCTGAGTTTAGATTTGGAATTCCGGAGCGGAGTACTGAAACGAGAGTAAGTTTTAGGTCTATTTTAATTCATAAATACTTTGTGTATCTCTTGTAAACAAGAATACTTTATCAAAATTTGATTCATAATTTTTTGATAAGAATTTATTAGAGTCTAATAAATCAAAAGACCTTTCAAATGTTAGTGGCTTTACTACTAGAAGTAGCCAAATCAAATCACATTTTTGATAATACTCAGTAACCTTTTGATCTTTCTTAAGTATTTTTTTTTGTAAAAACTCAGGACTTGATATTGGAATTTTTCCACCTCTAACTCTTTCAAAAGACGACCTACCATAAGAATCATTATTCCAGATTGTAATTGCTTTAATTCTTTCATCAACCTTTATTTCATCCTTAATACTGTTAAAGAATTTTTTATTGAGTAAAACTTTTGATTCTGATTTTCTATTATTGAAATGAACCAACAAGGAAATTTGGTCTGATAGTTTTTCAACATCTTTATTGGATAATTTGAATTTAATTCTATTATAAGTTTGGACCTCTTCAAAGTCGACAAAAACCAATACATTCGTTTCACTCTTATCATTGTATTTCGATTTAGCCTTTAGTAAAACCTTATCTTTTAAAGCTTCTTGGTTCTGAGGTACTAAATCTTCTCTATCCTTTGGTTGAAAAAGTCTTTGATGCTCAATTCCTAAATTGAGACCCTCATATTCTATAACAAAATCAGGGCTTTCATCTTGAATTAAGCTTTTAGAATTGATTGACTTTGTTTCAAGAAAACTGGTGACATCTTCTTTCTCTTCTAATTTTTGTTTTCGTGATTGTGACATACTGAGTTACTATAATTGTTAAAGGCTAAGTCGAATTTCAAAATTGCTCCCAACCTAATCAATACTCTCTTTTTGAATCATAATCAAAGCTCCGTCCTAATCCCAAAATGCACCTTTCCGTTACCTATAGACTCTTCGGGAGAAATAGCGTAGGTAAATTTCAATCGGCCGATTTGGGTTTGGTAACTCAGCCCAAAACCTGTGGAAAAAAGATATTTCGTTATTTGGAAGTCGTTATTGGTTTCGGTAAGTAGTCTTGGTCGGTTAAAACCTCCCGCCGCTCCGAAACCGAACAGATAAGACTGTCGGTTGAGTAAGAATCTATATTCAACATCTCCCCAAAGCATGGTTCCGGCCCGGAACTGCTGCTCGGCATAGCCACGGAAGGAATTAGCTCCTCCAAACCGGATTAAGTCGTTGGTGGTTACTTTATCAGATTCCAGCAAAAAGCCATGTAAAGAAGTGGCAATTACGCTTTTATCAAAGATAGGCATATAGTTACGGGCAGTGAATTCAAGAGAATTCTGCGTGAATGACGTGAGGGAATCATCGCTTAAATCTTTATTTGCGATACCAAGTATCAGTCGAATGGAACTGCCTTTGGTCGGTACATCAAACCGGTCTACATTGGTGAATTCAAAACCTAATCGGGCGGTTCTTTTTTGTCCATCCGGCTCCACAACCTGCGGAAGATTACTGCCCGACGTAGTACTTTGGAAACCCACTCCTCCTATCAGTTTTACGCCTGAGCCCACCAGGAAATATCCGTCCAGATCAAAATCCCGGCTTTGGTAAGTGGTGTCATTCTGGTAGAGCTGCATTCCGGCTGAAATGCCCACCGGAATTTCCCCAATCCAATCCTGGGAAGCTTTCAGATTCAGCTGGCTGGTTTCCGGCCGTAGTCGTTGATAACGAAAATCAACGCCGTTTCCCTGGGTAAGTACATTCCATAGCGACAGCTCCACATCCCCTGCAATTTGCCCATTTCCGGCAGCATCCGGCACATAACCGAGTAAACCATCAAACTGGTTCAGCGACCGCTCCTCCACACTAAAAACGATAACCGGCTCTCCCTGACGAAGATAAATACGGGCCGGTTCAACAGCATTAAAAAGACCACTTGAATTCAAATTCGAGCGTAAAACCCTGAGATAATCAGGTGAAACCTGTCTGTTTGTATTAAACCTCGAAATCTTTCTCAGGTAATCCTGTGAGTTTGTTTTTGCTCCGGAGAAGTATATATCCGGCCGGGTTACTTTATCACCGGTTCGGATTTCAATTTCCACATCAACCCGACACTCTTCTTCTATGGGGATAATGGACGTGATGATGGCTTCAGCAAAAGGAAATCCATCCTCTTCCATCCCATAAATAAGCTCAGCAATTTCTGTACGTAAGTTCTGATCTGTGTAAAACTTATCAGGTTCAATGGTTGAGGATGAGTCAATCTGACCGGAATAAAGCACGTTCATTTTGTCGAGCCGATATTTACAGCCCTTGGTCACCTGTGCAGTCGAATCGGTAGTTGATGTCACAGCCGCATCAAAGAATCCCTCCGAGACAAACCATCGAAGAAGTTTTTGCTCAATTTGAGAGGAATTGTTAGCCAGTTCGGTCTCCATACTATCCGGAATAACAACCTTTTCACCGTTTTCGTAAACCCGAAATTCCGCAGATCGGTTTTGTGGAACCGCCAGAACCGGGATCAAAAGAAATAAAAAGGTAACACCTGATTTTAAGGACATACCTGAATCTACACTCTTTTTAAAACTTGTGCATTGAATCGATGGGGATGATCTGGGTACGGAATCCTAAAGTCATATTTACAAAACCCATTTAATACTATTCCATCAATAGAAATTTAACGAACTCTTCGTTTAGTAATAATTGAAAAAGGTCGTAATTTCTTCTTTGTCGAAAAGAAAAACATATTTTCGTTCTAAAAAATACAGCCAAATATATTTTATATTAGTCGCCCAATTATTTACTTCTTTCGTTCTTAATTCCATATTATTTAATGAAAAATACCTATCACGAACTTATTGACCAGACCTATCATTTCCCACAAAATGGCTTTAGCCTGGTTGATGGCACGCTGAATTTTAACAATGTAGATCTTCACTATCTTATTGAGAAATATGGCACCCCCTTTAAGCTGGCTTACCTTCCGAAGATCAGGGAAAAAATTAAGCAGTCCAGAGAGTATTTCAATAAAGCCATTGCTGAAAACAACTACTCCGGCAGCTACGAGTTTTGTTACTGCACCAAATGCTGTCACTTCAATCATGTTGTAAGAACCGCTCTTAAAGAAAACGTTTCCCTGGAAACCTCTTCTTCTTTTGATATCGACTTGATTGAAAACCTGTATAACAAAGGTGTTTTCTCAAGTGATAAAACCATTGTTCACAATGGCTATAAAACGGACGATTATATCAAGAAAATTGGCCGGCTCAACAAAGAAGGATTCAAAAACTCTATTTGTGTGCTGGATAATGCCCGGGAGTTGGATCAGCTGATGGAGCTTAACCTTGATCATCCCATCAAAATTGGATTGCGGATATCGATTGAGGAAGACCCTAAAGCTGCTTATTACACCTCAAGATTGGGTATCAACAAGCGTGAAATTCTTGACTTTGTAAAGGAGCGCATCATTGGTAACGACCAGGTTGAACTGGTTATGGTTCACTTTTTCGTGGATTCCGGCGTAAGCGATAATATGTATTACTGGAATGAATTCAAGAAGGCACTGAACCAGTTCACAAAAATCAAGAAAATTGCTCCCTCGGTAAATGCTTTAAATATCGGTGGTGGATTTCCTATCCAGAACAGCCTCAGCTTCGATTTTGATTATGAATACATCACCGGCGAAATTGTGCGGAATATTCAGGAAGCCTGCAAGGATGAAAACGTTGAAGAACCGGACATATATACCGAATTTGGAAAATATACGGTCGGGGAAAGCGGTGCGGTTATCTTCCAGGTGCTGGAACAAAAACAACAAAATGACGCCGAGCTTTGGTACCTGGTTGATAACAGCCTGATGAATACCATACCAGACGCCTGGTCCATCAACGAGAAATTCATTCTTCTCCCCCTCAATAAATGGGAAAACCAATACAAGCGAATAAACATTGGCGGTATCAGCTGCGATCATTCCGATTACTACAATTCTGAGGAGCTGAACCAGCAAGTACTTCTCCCCACTTTTTCGGATGATGATTCGGAGCCACTTTACATTGGGTTCTTCCATACGGGAGCCTACCAGGATTCCATAAGCGGATATGGCGGCATCAAACACTGCCTCATCCCTTCGCCCAAGCACATTGTGGTGGATATTGATGAAGACGGAAATTTATTCGACTACGTATATCGCGATGAACAAACGGTAGATAACATGCTTAACATTCTGGGATACAATGACTAAGAATAACCCAATTTTTGCTGGAATTGAAGGAGATCATAATGCCTTTGATCGAGCCAACGTACTTTTACAGTCTATCCCTTACGATGGAACCAGTACCTGGGGGAAAGGAGCCGATCAGGGCTTTGAAGCCTTTCTGGATGCTGCTGAAAACATGGAGATTTATGATATCGAGACGGATAGTGAGGTCTATAAACAAGGCGTACACATTCTGGACCCTATACTGGAGAAATCCTCCCCGGAAGCGATGTTTGAAGCCGTTTATAAGGGCACAAAAGAACTTCTGACAAAAGAAAAATTTCTCACCTTCTTCGGGGGAGAACATTCGGTTAGCATCGGGATCATCAAAGCTTTTTACGAAGCCTACCCCGATATCACCATCCTTCAGCTGGATGCACATACCGATCTGCGTTCTCAATTTCACGGTTCGCCTTATAATCATGCTTGTGCAGTATATGATGCGTCCCAAAATGCAAACCTGGTTCAGGTGGGCATCCGAAGTATGGATTCGGAAGAACTTAAATACCTGGATCGCAATAAATGCTATTTTGCTGAAGACATGTATGGTCAGACCGACTGGATGGATGATTCTATTACCAAAATGACTGATAAAGTGTACATCACCTTAGACCTGGATGTATTTGATCCTTCCATCATGCCGGCAACCGGAACTCCAGAGCCTGGCGGGCTGGACTGGAACACGACAATCCGATACCTCAAGAAAGTATTTCAACAAAAAAATGTACTGGGCTTCGATATTGTGGAACTTGCCCCTATTGAAGGACTCACGGCACCGCAGTTTTTGGCGGCCAAACTTTACTATAAAATGCTAAGCTATAAATTTTCCAACTCATGAGTAACAAAGGACCTGTTTCTGAATTCCTAACCTATCATTTCCGGCACTTTAACGCCGCTTCTGTAGTTGATGCAGCCAAAGCCTATGAAGATCAGCTACAGTCCGGCTCCAAGATGATGATCACCCTTGCCGGAGCTATGAGTTCTGCAGAATTAGGCCTTTCGCTGGCTGAAATGATTCGGGAGGATAAGGTGCATATCATCACCTGCACTGGAGCTAACCTGGAAGAAGATGTATTCAATCTGGTGGCTCATGATCATTACAAACGCATTCCCAATTACCGGGATTTGAGTCCACAGGATGAGCAAGACCTCCTCGATCAACATTTTAACCGCGTCACCGATACCTGCATCCCAGAAGAAGAAGCCATGCGCCGTATTGAAGATCATTTGGTGAAGCGCTGGGTAAAGGCAACCGAAGAAGGAAACCGACACTTTCCCCATGAGTATTTTTATGATCTGCTTTTAAGCGGAGACCTTGAAGATTCCTACCAGATTGATCCTAAAAATTCGTGGCTTATGGCAGCAGCGGAGAAGAATATCCCTGTGATTGTTCCCGGTTGGGAAGATTCCACCTGCGGTAATTTCTTTGCCTCTCACTGTATTGAGGGCCGCACAAAGCCAATCGCGATTAAGTCAGGCATAGAATACATGATGTATTTGTCTGATTGGTACCTGAACAACTCAGACAACGGAGTTGGTTTTTTCCAAATCGGAGGCGGAATTGCCGGCGACTTCCCCATTTGTGTAGTACCTATGATTGAGCAGGATTTAGGGAAATCAGATGTACCGCTTTGGTCCTACTTTTGCCAAATCAGTGATTCCACCACCAGTTACGGTTCATACTCTGGAGCCGTTCCTAACGAAAAAATAACCTGGGGCAAACTTGGAATAGACACGCCAAAGTTCATAATAGAATCTGATGCTACTATTGTAGCTCCGCTTATTTTTGCTTATCTGTTGGGTTGGTAACCTGCTAATTAATCATCTTACTGCGTGGCTATTACTGATAAAAAGATCTCTGCAGAAACAGCTTTATACATCTATAAAAACCTGATGCTGCCCAGGCGCATCGAAGAACGAATGCTGATGCTGCTCCGGCAGAATAAGATCAGTAAATGGTTCTCGGGAATAGGCCAGGAAGCAGTTGGGGTTGGAGTTTCACTCTCCTCAGAGCCTGATGACTATATCCTTCCCATGCACCGCAACCTGGGAGTGTTTACGGCTCGAAATGTTCCCTTCTACCCTCTTTTTTGCCAGTTATTTGGCAAGGCTGACGGATTTACTCAGGGACGGGATCGTTCCTTCCATTTTGGAATTCCCGAGCACAAAATTATTGGGATGATATCTCACCTGGCCGCCATGATGCCCGTTGCTGACGGACTGGCCCTGGCAATGAAAATGCGGGATGAAAATGCCGTTGCATTCTCTTTCTGTGGTGATGGAGCCACCAGTGAAGGTGATTTTCATGAAGCCCTGAACTTAGCTGCCGTATGGAAACTGCCGGTGGTATTTATTATTGAGAATAACGGGTACGGACTTTCCACTCCAACTTCCGAACAATTTGCCTGTGAGCATTTATCTGATCGCGCCAAAGGCTATGGCATGCATGGTTTCAATATTGATGGCAACAATATCTTTGAGGTCATGAATACGGTTGGTAAAGCAAGGGAATTGGCATTAAAGGGTGAACCGGTACTCATTGAAGCTAATACATTTCGCATGCGTGGTCATGAAGAAGCTTCAGGGACGCATTATGTACCGGATGTATTATTTGAAAATTGGGCAGAAAAAGACCCGATTCATCGGTTTGAGCTGTATATGGAATCCGAAGGCTTGTTCACCCAGGGCGAGCTTGAAAAGGTTACCAAAGAAATTGACGAGTCCTTTAAGGAGGATCTTAACAAAGCTTTGGCAGCACCTGATCCTGAATTTGATGAAGAAAGGGAGCTTGGAAGAGTGTATGCCCCTCAGCCCTATGATACCCCTCCGCATAAAGATGGAGTTACCTACGAACATCGCTTCGTGGATGCCATTCAGGCATCATTACGTCAAGCTTTTGAAGAAGACAGTAAGTTCGTCATCATGGGACAGGATATTGCCGAGTATGGTGGCGTGTTTAAAATTACGGAAGGTTTTTTAGAGCAGTTCGGGCATCAGAGAGTCAGAAATACGCCGATTATTGAATCCGGTGCTTTAGGCGCTGCCCTGGGATTGGCGCTGGCGGATTTTAAACCCGTGGTGGAAATGCAATTTGCCGATTTCATTTCCTGTGGATTCAATCAAATTGTGAACAACATCGCAAAAACACATTATCGCTGGTCTCCTCCTCTCAATATCACCATTCGTGCGCCGCATGGCGGAGGAGTTGGAGCCGGGCCTTTTCATTCTCAATCGGTTGAAGGCTGGTTTATGCAAATTCCGGGGCTGAAAGTTGTGGTGCCCGGCACGGTGGAAGATGCCATGAATTTGATGTACAGCTCCCTTCACGATCCTAATCCGGTGTTGTTTTTTGAGCATAAAAAGCTATATCGAAGCTTAAAGGCCCACATCCCTGATACCGCTAACTATGAACCTCTGGGGAAAGCTAAAGTCCGAAATGAGGGTTCGGATGCAACCATCATCACCTATGGAATGGGTGTTCAATGGGCACTTTCTGTGGCTGAATCATATAACAAAAAAGGTATTTCACTGGAAGTGCTTGATTTACGCACCCTCCTTCCTCTGGATAAAGAGGCTATTCGGGAATCGGTTCAGAAAACAGGAAAAGTTTTACTGTTGCAGGAACCTTCGCTCACGCTGGGACCATTGAGCGAAATCTCCGCAATCATTTCTGAGGAATGTTTTGAATGGCTGGATGCACCTGTAATGCGTTGTGCTTCCTTAGACATGCCCATCCCCCACGATAAAGGACTTGAAGGCGGCTACATGGCCCATTCAAAACTGGACAAGTTGATTAGTAAACTCATTGAATACTAAACAGGGATCCAACATTATGGAAAATACAAAGAGCATTGACCGACTCAATTACAGCTGGAATATTTTCCTTCACCAACAAGAGCTCATCAAATTAGCGGATAACAAAATCCGGTATTTATTCCTGGTAAGTAGTGTGGCGGCTACTTTTATACTTACTGAATCCAAAACGCTGGAAACCATCAATATTTCCGAAATTTTGTTTATGGGTTCCTTTGTGCTCTTTTTGGCTTTTGCCTCGCTGACCATCAAGCCCCGAAAAACTACTCATGGCGGTAATGATACCTCAAGGCTTGTATATCATCAGGATATTATCTCAAGGCCGAACCGAGCGGCCTATGCAGCTGATTTTCGGGAAGCTTCGGATGAAGAATTGCAAAGCGACCTGCTCCATCAGATCTATGAAATTTCTTCTATAGCCAACAAGAAATACCGGTACTACAATTATTCCTTCTACACCCTTTGTGTACAGATTATCTTTTTCTTTATCGTACTTATTTAGAATCCCCTTCAGCTTCAATAAAAACCCGCTTCACACGTGGGTACATTTTCTTAATCTCCGTAGATAGTTCTGCCGTGCCCGACTCAACCTGATCCGAATTCAACTCAGATACAAAATCAGCGTTAATCGTTACCAAAATGTACTGAGGCCCCATGTGTAACGTAAGCACTTCTTTCACCATGTGGATGGAGTTCATTGCATTCCCCATTTTCTGTATGCTTTCTATTATTTCACGGTCGGCACTCTCACCAATCAGCAGCCCTTTGGTTTCATGGGCCAGCCAGATTGCAGTTCCGCCTAAAATCACTCCAATAACGATAGACGCTATTCCATCAAAGATGAGTATACCGGTAACCTGAGAAAGAAATACCCCAACGAAAGCCACCATTAGTCCCAGCATAGCGGCGGAATCTTCAAACAGAACCACAAAAGTAGTTGGGTCTTTTTCTTTGCGGACGGCTTCGTAATAACTTCGGTCGCCTTTGGTCTTATTGAACTCTTTCCAGGCAAAATACCAGGCGAAGGCTTCAAAAATCATGGCCAGCCCCAGCACAATGTAATTCACCATGGGGTTGGTAATTTCATGGGGATCGGACAGGCTGTGAATTCCTTCATAAATGGAAATACCGGAACCCACTGCAAAAATCATGATAGCCACCACAAAACTCCAGAAATAGACTTCCTTACCATGACCAAAAGGAAAGTCGGCGTCGGCCGGCTTTTCGGCTTTCTTCAATCCCATCAGCAGCAGAACCTGATTTCCGGTATCAACCACCGAATGGATCCCCTCCGACATCATGGCCGAACTGCCGGTAATTACAGCAGCGATAAATTTAGTGATTGAAATGAGTCCATTACCGATGAGAGCGGCATAAATAACTTTTTTTGAACCTGAGGCCAAGGGAATTTTTTTTTAGTTAATGATTGGCTCTAAGTAAAGTGATTTTAAGCAGAGTTTCACCATCCAATAATTTCCCGTACCGGGTGGATTCTTTTCAGTGAATTAATATCTTGGTATTGATTTAAACAACATGGTGATGTTATGGAGAGACTTATAATCCCTTTACTTGTTGCAATACTTCTGCCTGTTTTAGCAACTGCACAATACAATCCTCTTGTTGATGAAAAACCCAGTGTTAATCAAGTTCCCCCTCCTCCTCCGGATGAATTAATATCATTTAAGCCTAAGAGTGAAAAAACAGCAAAAATGTTAACCGTTGCTGTTCCATCGGCAGCCATTTTGATTGGTTCTGTTTTCAGAAAATCAGATTTCGGCTTTATCATGATTACAACAGGAATTGTCTTTGGCCCTTCAGCAGGAAACGTATATGCCGAAAACTTTGAATCTGTAGTTAAGGGAATAAGCCTCCGTTCTGGTGGCTTTGGACTGATGGTAGTAGGAACTTATTTAGGACTTTTTGAATATATCTTTTCCCCTCATTCGGATGATGGAGACCGTAGCATCGGTTTTTTCCCGAAAAGTCTGGTAATCGGCGGAGCAGGAATTATTCTCTACAGCTGGGTACACGATTATTTTAAATCAGCAGAGAATGTACGAGAGTACAATAGTGAATATGAAAAGCCTTTTTTCACCTTCGCTCCCACTTATTTCCCAAAAGAAAAAGCTCCGGGAATAAGTGTATCACTGAGCTTTTGATTAACTGATTTTCTTCATCAGCTTTTCCATGAAATCTTCTCCGGCTTTCACTTCCCTGAACTGTGAAAGCAGTTTTTTTCCTTCTTTCGCAGAAAATGCCAGTTCACGAAGGTCATCATCATGAACCAGCACTTCTTCAAAAGTAGCTCTCTCGACCGAGCCCATTTCATCGTCCACATAATCGGTGATGAAATCTTCTATTACCGGATGGTATTCTTTGTCTAAAAAATTATCCATAAGGGGAGTTTGCTAAATGAGTCTTCACTCCCCTTTAATTCAATTATGCAGCATTTGTTCCCAGCTGCACATAATCTTTGATTAAAGCCTGGATTTGAGCCCTTCCACGGTTAATTCGTGATTTCACAGTTCCCATCGGAATGTCCGTGATATCAGAGATTTCTTCATAGGAAAGTTGCTGAAGGTCTCTGAGTATGATTACTTCGCGGAAATCTTCCGGTAGTTCCATCAGGGCTTTCTCCAGTTGCTCCATGCATAATTTCTCATGAAGAGCATCGTCCTGAAGGATAGTAGCATCCTCCAGGAGAAGCTCTCGATCATCGGGGTCAGATTCATCTTTGTGAATTGACACCTTATACATTCGTTGCTTCTTTTTATACAAACTCTTGGCAAGGTTCAGCGCAATGGTGTACATCCAGGTCGAAAATTTGGCAATACGCTCGTAAGAATGCTTGCTCTTGTGAACTCTCAGGAACGTTTCCTGCACCAGGTCTTCACAGTCCTGATGGTTATGAGTATAGCGATACAAAAAGTTGTGAAGACGATCCTGGTACCGGTACACCAATTCATTAAAAGCCAGTTCTTTTCCGTTTTGGAAATACTCCATTAAATCTTCGTCGTCATAGTTTTTGACCGATGCCGCTTGAAACGCTTCCATTAGTAAACTCCACAATTTTAGTTTCGATTCTTATGATGAGCGAATCGATACTACCCGATGATTCGCTTGACCAGGAAGAATAAAATCGAAGTGGAGTCTAAAGTGCTGAACCCTTTGATGGAGCGATCTGCATCCAGCAAGGCTTCAAATATCCGGGGCATATCGCTGTAGCGAAAAGCTGAGGCATCTTCCCAGAGTTTGTTAAAGTACCAGCTGCTGCCGATGCCTAACTCGCTCTGGATCTGATTTTTAGCAAACCCCTTTTCGGAGAGCCTCAAAATCTGCCAGATATTTACAAACACACTGTTAAAGAACCCCACGAGACGAATTAATTCTCCCGTGTCTGATTTAGTGTGTTGCAACATCTGTTCCGAGATATAAAACGACTGTTCCAGATTTCGCTTAACAATGGCCTCTTTGAGCTCTATGGCCGTAAATTCGCGATATGAGCCGATTATTTTTTTTACATCGGCCTCTGAAACGGTATCAGAAGTGTCCACAAAAGTGCACACTTTATCTATTTCTGTGGACAGTAACTGCAGGTTATTACCAACAAACTGAGACAACAACTGGGCTGCTGCCGGCTCAATTTCTTTGGAGTGATGGCTACGAACCCAATCAATCACCCAATCCGGGATCAGGTAATCGGCCATGCGTTCAAATTCATGGAACCCAACCTTCTTATCTTTTTTCAGGGCTTTACCGATGTTGGTATTGCCTGCCGGTTTTTTTGTATCAAAACAAACCAGGATTGTGGAGGGATTGGGTTGTTCTATATAAGAGATAAAATCATTTATGTGCCCCGCCGGTGAGCCGTCTTCACTCCCGCCCTTACTTAATTGCAGGAAGTTGCGGATAATGAGAACTCTTCGTTCGGCCATCATAGGGAAGCTTCGGGCAATGGAAAGAGCTTGTGCCGGCGTAACTTCCTGTCCGTATAGCAAATCGAAATTAAAATCTTTTTGCTCAGGGGGAATGATTTTCGAGAACCGTTCCAGCAGCTGGTCCAGATAAAAATCCTCTTCTCCGTAAAGATAGTAGATGGGTTTGAGGTTACCGGAGTTAATTTCTCCGACTACCTGCTGATAAATCTGGTTACTGTTTGGTTTTCGTGCCATCGCGGTGGAAATTCCAAATAACGTGCACCAAATTCCATTCTGTTTTGGAGTTTTTTTTGTGCTGTATTCCTTATATCGGCTTTAGTTAATGGAACACGGATAAAACGGATACTGTGGATTTTTTTTGATTGTTTCTTCGGTTTTGAACTCTAAATCATGACTATCAAAATGGTGTTTTCTTTTGAAGAAAGAACCTCCAAGCGTCCATCAGATCTTGGAGCGTTCGCCTGATGCTTTAACCAAAAACTTAATTGATATATGGGAACATTTACCTTAGTGTATAGTTGGAACAGTTACTATGCTTAAGAGAAAATCTACTCCCGTGAAAAACACATCGAACAATAACTCTAATTCCAAAAGTGGTTCCGCCCCTTCCATCACTTACATTACTAAGTCCACCGAGATAACGGCGGATATGTTTTGTGAGGATGACGTGCGTATTGCCGGCACCGTTGATGGTAAAATCGAATCCAAAAAGAAAGTGATGCTGACCGAATCCGGCAAAGTGAATGGCAGTATTCATTCCCCTGATGCCGATATTTCCGGTTCCGTATCCGGAGATGTAAAAGCCTTCGAATCACTGGTGCTGAGAGCGTCAGCCATTGTTGATGGAAAAATATTTACCAAAAAGCTGACTATCGAGAACGGTGCACAGGTAAAAGGTTCCTTTCAGGTTGGGCCGAATGTATCAATCCCAGCTAACGGATCACAAATTGTTAGAAAGACAGGAGCTGGCGATAAAAAGAAAGAAGAAACCGATACTTAGACCCGATTTATTTTTTTGCTTTCGATATAAATAAATTGATCTGTATTCAATATTTTAAGGATTCGATCAAGGTTAACTAATTGGTATTTCGTGGACGAACTTAACAAGGCGGAGTCGGTAACTACTATTACGAAGGGCACCCGGGTTTCAGCTAACATTCAGACAGAATCAGATATCCGTATTGCCGGAACTGTTGATGGCGATATTAACGCTAAGAGAAAACTGATTCTAACCGATACCGGGCGAATAACAGGATCTGTGGTTGCACAGGAAGCTATTCTTGAAGGGCGCTTTACCGGAGAACTCCGAATTAAAGATCATATTAAGGTTACCTCCACAGCTGTGATTGATGGATTTATATTTTCCAAGAAAATTTCAGTAAACGAGGATGCCGAGGTAATCGGGATTGTAAGCGTTGGGCCGGATGTCGATGTAATGAACGCCAAGCTCACCAAAGAGCCAAAGCGTCCTGAAATCAGAAAAGCCGTTAAGAAAGCAAAAGAAGCCATCTCGGATTCAGAGACAAACGGTGAAGTTAAAGAAGTACCTGAACCCACCTCTCCTTTTGGGCAGGAAGAGAAAAAAGCGCCTCAATCTCGTTTTATAGGAAATGTATTAATTGGAATTCCTTCTGTTGATACGGACAAAGACCAAGCTGATGAAATCAAGTCAACCTGCGAGAACTTTATGCAGGAACTTGGATTTGAACTCGAAATCTTTGACGAACCGGTTCTGGATTCCTTCTACCAAAAGCTGACGTACGTACGAAAAAGCTCTGACACGGAAAATGACATCAGGGATTTGTACAAAGAAGGAAAAGAAAGCCTGGAAACATCATTACTCAACAAAGGAAATACAGATGCCAACTCATCACTGCAGAATGCAGCAGATAACCTGGTTCAGTTTTTCAAGCAATTTGATGAGTTTGCAGTCATCCTGGGTGATATCGTCCTGGTTCAGCAGGTAGAAGACGACGTGCAAAGCATTGCCGTAGAAATAGTACCCGAACAGCTGCAAGCCGCTTTAAAGAAAGATGCAGAATTGGTGAGCACTCCTGCCCGGGTTTATTCTTATGTAGGAAATTAAGGCGTCAACCGACCCATCATTCTCGGGAATGGAATCGTCTCACGCACGTGAGATAAGCCACACACCCACGCTACGGTTCGCTCTAACCCAAGACCATAGCCGGAATGCGGAACGGAGCCAAAGCGGCGTAGGTCGAGGTACCATTCAAATACCTCTTTATCCAGCCCTTCTTCTTTGATGCGCTCTTCCATCACTTCGAGATCGTCCTCACGTTGACTTCCCCCGATGATTTCACCGTAACCCTCAGGAGCTAATACATCCATTCCAAGAGCAAGTTTATTAGTATCGTCTCGCTTCATATAGAAGGCTTTGATTTCAGCCGGCCAGTGTGTTACAATCAGCGGTACATCATATTGCATCATCAAAACGGTTTCATCACTGCCACCGAGATCATTCCCCCACTCAAAATTACGTGCCGACTCTTTCCAGCCTGGGATGTTTCGAAGATCTTCCTCAATCTGATCGATGCGGGCTGAAATTTCTTTTATGCGCTGATCAATCTGGGCTTTTCGCCACTTTTTAGCTGATCCATGTTCTTTTTTAATTTCTTCCCACTCTTTCTCGAGATCCACCTGTTCCTGTCTGCGCGACTCAGCCATTTCATCCAGCATATCTGCGGTTTCGTCGCTCTTAAGGATCTTCACTGCCTCATCATAAGTCATTCTCTCGAAAGGTTCAGTGGCCGTTTTTTCGAGTGAGGAAGTATCCCGTTCCAAAATCTCCAGCTCATCCTTTCTCTTCTCCAGCACGGTAGATACGATGGCTTTGATCATATCCTCGGCCAGATCCATATTCATATCCAGGTCGTAATAAGCCATTTCCGGCTCAATCATCCAGAACTCTGTTAAATGACGGCGTGTTTTGGACTTCTCTGCGCGAAAGGTTGGACCAAAAGTATAAATCAGACCGTGTGCCATCGCCATGGCCTCGCCATAAAGCTGACCCGTTTGAGCCAGGTAGGCTTTATCTTCAAAATAGTCCGTTTCAAAAAGGGTTGTACTACCCTCAGCTGCATTGCCGGTAAAAATCGGGGAATCCATCTGCACAAAATCCCGCTCCTGGAAAAACGTATGGATAGCATAAATAATCTCATTCCGAACACGCATGGCCGCCCACTGCTTCTGGCTTCGCAACCACAAGTGACGGTTATTCATCAGAAACTCAACGCCGTGTTCTTTTGGGGTGATGGGATAGTTCTCCGCCACCTGATGTACCTTTACATTTGATACATGAATTTCATGGCCGCCAATACTTCGCTCATCGGCTTTAACGGTTCCAACCACTTCCAGCGAGCTTTCTTGTTTGAGAGAAGTTGCGGCTTCCCATACATATTCTGAAACATCATCTTTGGCTACCACACATTGTGTGATTCCGGTTCCGTCTCTCATCTCGATAAAGACTAAACTTCCGCTGCTTCGGAAATTATATACCCACCCTTTCAGGGTTACTTCTTTATCAACGTGATCTGCGAGTTTCTTGATGTAGGTCATTTTTGGAATGAGGAATTAATGATTATAGATTTTGAATTTTTAGAAGCTAATTTTCGGGTAACAGGATTGCTTCCATAAAATCTTCTTCGGTGAAGAAGTCTTTTACGAAGCGCTGAATTTCTTCTGCGGTTACCGAATCGATGTTTTCAACGAGTTCGTCCAAAGTAACAAATCGGCCAAAATATAGCTCGCTCTTAGCCAATCGGGTCATTCGATTACTGGTACTCTCCTGAGACAGCAGCAACTTCCCTTTTAACTGCGACTTGGCTTCGGCCAGCTCTTTTTCAGGAACCTGTTCATCCTGCATTTGTTTGAGTTCTTTCTTGATCAGTTCACGAACGTGATCAACATATTCCTTATCGGTTCCCACATAAATTCCCCATAAACCAGTGTCGGTGTACGACTGGTTAAAGGTTTGAATGGAGTAGCAATACCCGTACTTCTCACGCACATTTTGATGCAGCCTGGAGCTCATTCCACCACCCAGAATGGTGTTAGCCAACAGTAGCAGGTATTTGTCCTTGTGATCAAAATTCAGCCCTCTGCGGCCATAAATGTAATGGGTTTGTTCTATGGCTTTGGTCAGCGTGACATCTTCCGGTTTGAACTCAGGCAGTGGTTGCTCCGATTCATCGTGGTCTTTAGCCTCAAGGTTTTCGAAATACTCGGTAACAAGCTGCACCACTTTGTCGTGATCTACATTTCCGGCAACGGAAACCAGTAAGTTGCCCGGGTAATATCGATCTTTCATATAATCGTAAAGATCCTGGCGCGAAAAGTCAGATACCGTTTCTTCATATCCCAAAACCGGCCGCCCTAATTCATGTCCGTTAAAGATCTTTGAATTGAATTCTTCAAAAAGGAAATCATCCGGAGAATCACGGTACATCTTCATTTCTTCGATTACCACTTTCTTCTCCTTCTCTATTTCTTCTTCAGGGAAAGCGGGGTGAAGTACCATGTCGGAAAGCACGTCCAATGCGCGGTCTAATTGGGTATTCAAACACCGTGAGTAATAGCAGGTATATTCGGATGAAGTAAAGGCGTTAAGGTATCCTCCTACCGATTCCATACTCAGCGCAATGTCAAAAGAAGAACGCTTATCAGTTCCTTTAAACAGCATATGTTCAAGGAAGTGAGTAATTCCGGCTTGTTTAGCTGTTTCATGTCTTCCTCCTGTTTTTACCCAAATTCCAATCGATACGCTTTTTACAGACTCAATCTTTTCGGTAACAATTCGAAGTCCGTTAGGTAGCGTACTCTTGCTTACAAAATCAATTTCTTTCACGTTTTCCAATCCTTTTTATCTCTTCCTCTTCTATATAGTAACTTTTCCAAAGTTACAACGATATCGTTTATCCTTTTCGATCCTCTTAACTTTGGAAAAGTTCTACTTCTAATTCACGATTTTAATCTCAAAAAAATGGCGCTCTTTCGCGAAGAAAGAGCGCCTAATATAAACAGCTTTGTTGGCAAAGACTTACTCTTCTTCGTCGTTTTCCAACAATGCTTTTCTGGATAATCGAAGCTTATTTCCCGGCTCAATTTTGAGGAGCTTAACTTCAATCTCATCGCCCACACTCATGTAATTTGTTACGTCTTTAACATGCTTGTGATCAATTTCAGAAATATGAAGGAGTCCATCTCGTCCCGGAGCGATCTCTACGAAAGCACCAAAGTCTTTGATGGTTTTAACCGTACCTTTATAAGTCGCGCCTTCTTCAAGCTGACCTGTAATTGCTTTAATTCTGTCTTCAGCATCTTTTGCTTTGTCGAGGCTGTCAGCTGAAATAGTGATTTTACCTTTGCCGGTTTCGTCATCTTCTTCAATCCAGATTTCAGTATCTGTTTCTTTCTGAAGAGTCTGAATCACTTTACCACCAGGCCCAATCACAGCACCAATCATGTCGCCATCAATCGTCATATTGACGAACTGAGGTGCGAATTCGGATAAACTTTCTCTTGGAGCAGAAATGGTTTCAGCCATTTTACCCAAAATGTGCATTCTTCCGGTATGAGCTTGCTTAAGGGCTTCTTCCATAACTTCAAAAGAAATGCCCTTAACTTTCATATCCATTTGGCAAGCCGTGATACCATCTGCGGTACCGGCTGTTTTGAAGTCCATGTCGCCCATGAAATCTTCTTCACCACGGATATCAGAAAGAACAACAGAGTTGTTTTCTCCAACAATCATACCCATTGCTATACCTGCAACCGGTTTTTTCAGAGGCACACCGGCATCCATCAGCGCCATAGAACCACCGCAAACGGAAGCCATGGAAGATGAACCATTCGATTCCGTGATATCAGAAATCACACGGATTACATATCCAAAGTCATCAAAGGATGGCATCATCATACGGAGTGCACGCTCGGCAAGGTGACCGTGACCAATTTCACGTCGGCCAGGACCTCTCAGGAAACCAGCTTCACCTACAGAATATGGAGGGAAGTTGTAATGCAGGTAGAATTTCTTCTCTTCTTCATCGAACAGAGTATCTACTGCCTGAGCATCTTTTTTGGTACCTAAGGTCACAGATACAAGAGCCTGTGTTTCGCCACGGGTGAAAATGGAAGAACCGTGTGTGCGTGCGAGGTATCCGGCTTGTGTCCAGATATCGCGAATGTCTTCAGGAGCACGACCATCGATACGTCGTTTTTTCTCCAGAATCATGTTGCGAAGCTCTTCTTTCTCAACAGTACTCAGAATATCCTTAACGATATCCATTTCTTCTTCAAAATCTTCTTCAAGCTCAGCAATCACGCTGTCTTTGGCTTCCTGTAGCTTGGCAGAATATTCTTCTTTCCCAAGGCCGATGTTAACTACTTCTTTAATTTTGTCGGTAGCTAATTCACGGACTTTATTCTCAATTTCTTCAGGATTTGATTCCGGAGTGAAATCTCTTTTTTCGCGTCCATATTCTTCACGAAGTTCTTCCTGAAATTCGCATAATGTGATAATAGAAGCGTGGGCAGCTTTAATAGCTCCTAACATCTCATCTTCAGAGATTTCATCCATCTCTCCTTCCATCATCAATACTGAGTCGGCTGTACCACCAACAATCATGTCGATATCACTTTTCTCCAGTTCAGACAGGGTTGGGTTGATAACAAACTCGCCATCAACGCGACCTACTCTAACTTCAGCCATCGGTCCGTCAAAAGGTACATCGGACATATGTAGCGCAGCTGAGGCACCAAATCCACCCAGAACATCACCATCGTTTTCTCCGTCTGAAGAAACAACGCTTGAGATGATTTGGGTTTCACATAAGTATCCTTTTGGGAACAAAGGACGCAAGCTACGGTCAATGAGACGACTCGCTAAAATTTCTTTTTCTGAAGGACGTCCTTCACGTTTCATAAAACCACCGGGGAAACGGCCGCCGGCTGAAAAACTTTCTCTGTGGTCAACAACTAATGGGAAAAAATTCTGTCCCGGTTTTGGTTCTTTAGCACTTACGGCGGTACAAAGTACCTGGGTATCACCCATTCGAACCACTACAGCGCCATCGGCTTGCTTGGCAATCCGGCCTGTTTCTACTGAAAGCACCTTACCCGGTGCAAATTCTACACTTCTTATTTCTTCTTTCATTTGTCTTCTTTGTCTTTATTGATTTGCGAAATCCCGCCAACAACAGATAGGAAAATAGCGGCAGGATAAATTAGAAAAGGCTCCACAATGGAGCCTTTAAACGAATAAACTTACTTACGGATACCGAGTTCTTTGATAAGTTCTCTGTACTTCTCGATATCGTTTTTCATGAGGTAGTTCAACAACCTTCTTCTTTTACCTACCATTTTCAACAATCCTCGTCGTGATGCGTGATCCAGTTGATTATCTTTCAGGTGGTCAGTCAGGTCATTAATTCTTTTGGTAAGAAGGGCAACTTGTCCTTCTGTGGAACCCGTATCGGTTTCACTTTTTCCAAACTTCTTAAAGATTTCTTTCTTTTCTTCTGCGGTTATGCTCATTGCAATGGTTTAATTAGTACTTATATAAATCGATTTATAGTTTTGAAAGATAGGGGTTTTTGTTGAAATGGACAATGTTTGGATGTATGATTTTTAACCTAAGAATGCAGAGATTATCATCCTGCCCTATTTTTATAATTGAGCAACTTTAAAAACTTCCTGCTCAGAAGAGAATATTTGGTTCATATAAAGTATAACTGCACCCATCTTATTGCTTTGATATTGAATCCGCTTTCTTCATTTTATTCTGTTGTTAAAAAAATTCGGGAATGTTGTTTCTGATATAATTGAGAAAATTCATTTAAATAATTCGGGAAAGCAGGACAATGAAAAAGACAATAGCTACTATAGCACTTTTACTTTTTACTACTCTTTTTAATAGCGTGATTTCTCAAACAAGTTCAGGGGAATCTTTTGCGATAACGAATGCCACAATAATTGATGTTGAGCGTTCTCAACAAATTGAAAACAGAACCATACTTATTGAGAATGGCATAATTAAATCAATTCTGCATAGTGATTCTGTGAGTTTAGAATGGATTGAACGCATAGTTGACGTAAATGGAAGCTACATCATCCCGGGGTTAATTGATTCCCATGTTCACCTTTTCAGACCAAAGAATCGCAATGACATTTTATCGGAATTGCTTTACTCAGGAGTTACTGCTGTGCGTGATATGGGTGGTGATGCAAGAATGTACCAATCTCTGAATCAGGAAATCAGCAAGGGAAATCTAATGGGTCCTGATATATACTACTCAGCAAATGTATTTGGCCCAACTTTCTTAAAAGATCCCAGAACCAAATTCGCTGCACTGGGTTTTGAGCCGGGTTCAGCTCCCTGGATGCGGCTGATTACTGAAGAAACTGATTTAACAAGAGTAGTTATCGACGCCAAGGAAGCCGGGGTAACCGGGCTGAAGGTCTATTCAAATGTTAATCCTGAATTATTATTAAAGCTAAGTGAAATTGCCCGCGAAAACGGGTTAAAAATGTGGAGTCATTCCAGCGTATTTCCCAGCCGGCCTTCTGATGCTGTCAAAGCTCAAGTGGATGTATTATCCCATAGTGTAGGAATGATTTTTGAATTGGAAGAGAATATGCCTGCCTCCTTCAATGAGGCCATTCGTGAATCTGTTCCACTTCAAGACTTTAAAAACACCGATGCTATAGCGTCAGAGTTCTTGTCCTTGTTTGAAGAAATGAAATCAAGAAACGTGATCTTTGAGCCAACACTTTCAGCCTGGGAAACGCAAGAACGTACTCAGGTGTCTGAAATCAGTTCACAAAATCAAAAAGAGAATCCGACTAAACATCTGTCAGGTGCAGCAGAAAGGCTCGACCCGAAAGCTCTGAACGATTGGGCATACAGAATTACAAAAACAGCTTATCAAAATGGAGTTACAATAGCGGCAGGCACCGATTTCAACCTAAGTATCAAATGGGTACAGGACGAAATCATCCTGCTTACAGAATCCGGCTTGTCAAATATAGATGCAATTAAAGCTGCAACGTTGAATAATGCTAAGGCCATCGGAATTGAGCATACTCATGGCTCTATAGCCGTTGGAAAGACAGCTAACCTTGTTGTTCTATCTGGTAACCCCTTAGAAAACATCGAACATATCAGAACCGTGGTCTCCGTATTTAAAAACGGCAAAGAATATAAAAAGACTCAATAAGCATGTTAAAATAACTGGTACTGTGGTGGCGTAATCCCGTTCATTCTTAAATAAATAGTTGTTTGCCCTTTGTGATGCGTGTTATGCTCCAGCGCTTTGTGAATCCACCCTCTCCTGGTTACTTCAAATTGCCCTCTTTGTACGATCTCCGTTAACTTATCGGCATCCATTTCATTGATACTTTTTATAGCAAAATCATAGCTCTCGGTAACTATTCGTTGAACTTCGGCTTTGGTATGATAGGCTTTTGTTGCTTCCAGATTCTCTCCCGGAAAGATTCCCGCAGCACCTGTTCCATTTGATGAAAGTCCGATAAGTCCCTGAGCGAGGTGTAAGTATTGCTCTGCAAAAGTGCGGACGTCCTCATTAGGTCTGAAACTGTATTTATCAGCAGGCATCGCTTCAATATAGGAAAGAGACATGGCTTTACTTCTTTCCATATCTGAGGCAAGTTCATCAACAATATACTGCTGGGAAAAAGCTGTGGAGGAAAGGCTTAAAAAAAGAATAGTGATCAGTAATCGCATGGGTTCGGAATTGGTTGTGGTTTAGTCCCCTGAAATAAAAAAGGGCTAACCGAGACCTACGTGGTAATACCCAAATTGATTCAGTCTGATAAAATTTGCAGTGCTGTTTGCTTGTCCGCTCCCAATTGAGCCTTCAACACTTCCACCCCATCAAACTTCTTCTCATCCCGAATTCTATCTATGAACCGCACCTGTATAGTATCTCCATAAATTTCCCGGTCAAAATCAAAGATATTGACTTCCAGTGTTCTCTCGTCTTCCCCGAACGTTGGACGAACACCGATGTTCATCATACCGCCATACCATTCGTTGTTCACCCTAACTTTGACAGCATACACCCCGTTTTTCGGTATCACTTTATTCTCATGTTCCGGCTTCAGGTTGGCCGTTGGGTAACCGATGGTGCGGCCGCGTTCATCCCCGTGCATCACTATTCCGTTTAATAAATAATGACGGTTCAAATATTCAGCGGCTTGTTTAACATCGCCTTCCTCAGCCAGGGTATTCCGGATTACGGTACTGCTGATGGTTACCTCTCCCATTTCCTGCTTGGAAACCACATACGAATCAAAACCTAACTCCTCCCCCAGCTTCTCTATAGTATCGATGGTACCTTTCCGGTCGCGGCCAAAATGATGGTCATAGCCAATTACAAACTCAGATACGCCTACTTTGCTGAAAATAATATCACGTACAAATTCCTCGGATGATAGAAGGGAAAAATCCCGGTCAAACGGAATCACCAATAACACGTCCACGCCGAGATCTTCCAATATCTCCGCTCTTTCTTTGAGCGTTGTAAGCAGCTTGATTCCTTCTTTTCCCGGATTAATGATCTCTCTCGGATGAGGATCAAACGTCACCACCACACTACGAGCATTTCGTTCACGGGCTTTGGTAACCACCGCTTCCATCAGTGCCCGGTGCCCCTGATGCACACCATCAAAAGTACCGACGGTTACTACGGTGTTGGGCTCACGGGTAATATTTTTCAGTTCAATTAACTCTGCCATATCTCTTTTAATTGATCTCCCATTTCATGAGGCGTTAGCGCATCGTCCACTAAAAAATCTCCGATGGCCGTTCGTTCCAGCCCACTCAGATATGCTTTTGAGTCAAGAGCCTCTCCCAGATCTCGTGCCAAAGACCGGATATAGGTTCCTTTGCTGCACTTAATTTTCAAGGTAAGCCTGGGCGGTTCAAAGTTGAGGATCTCATGTTCATGAAAAGTAACCTGCCGTGGCAGCCGAACCACTTCTTCTCCTTTTCGGGCTAACTCATACAGCTTCTTGCCGCCATATTTAAGAGCTGAATACATCGGCGGAATTTGCTCTACCGTGCCGGTGAATTCTTTACCAAGAACGTCAACAATCTTTTCTTTGGTGATGTGTTCCCAGCTCGCTTCTTCGGTCACTTCTCCCTCTGCATCATAGGTAGTTGTAGATTTACCAAAGGTGATTTCACCTGTATATACTTTAGGCAAATCCTGAATCATAGAAATGGATTTGGTCGCCTTTCCGCAACACAAAATCAGCATTCCTGTTGCCAGAGGATCCAGCGTACCTGCATGCCCTACTTTTTTTACACGGATGCGTTTTCGCAGGAACTTGACCACATCAAAACTGGACCACTCAAGGGGCTTATCGATCAGGAAAATAGCTCCGTCAGATAAATTAGTATCCTTATCCGGTAAATTATTTTTACCGAAAACCGGAATTTCATCCAAAGGAAGAGCTCGGGCCATTTTTAGTCTTCGGAGGGTGAGTCAGGGTCTTCTTCAGGTATGTCTACCTTTTTAAGCAGCTGCTCCATTTTATTGACATACTCAGCAGTATCGTCTTCGTAGAAATGGAGCTCAGGGATCTTCCGAACCTGGTTCTTAATTTTTGAAGCCAGATCGTATCGAATCTGATCTATGTGCTCGTCAATAAATTCATAAACCGGTTTGTCATCGCGGCCGGGTGAGAACACACTTAAATAGACCTTCGCAATGGAAAGATCATCGGTCATAACCACATTGGTTACGGTCACAAATGTTCCGCTTGGCTGGTAAGATCGCTGTATAATTTGGCCGAGGTCACGTTTAATAACCGCCGCCAATCGTTCTGGTCTGAAACCCATAATCAGGTAAGTATAAAATTAGACTTCTAATTCCGTCAGATATCGATTATCCGGCAGAATCTTCAAGAGTACGCTTCTGCTCAGTAATCTTGTAACTCTCAATCTGATCGCCAACCTTGATGTCGTTATATCCCTGGATACTGATACCACACTCGTAGCCGGAAGTAACTTCTTTCACATCATCTTTGAAACGCTTGAGAGCATCGATTTCGCCATCATAAATAACGACACCGTCGCGAACAAGTCGGATTGGGTTATTTCGTTCAATCTTGCCTTCGGTTACATAACAACCGGCAATGGTTCCCACTTTGGAAACTTTGAAGGTTTCCCGAACATCAACAACACCCATCATCTGCTCTTTAATCTCAGGTGATAACAGACCCTCAAGGGCATCACGAACTTCATCCACAGCATCATAAATAACGCTGAACAGTCGGATGTCAATCTCTTCATTCTCAGCCAGTTTACGGGCACTGGTAGTAGGTCGCACCTGGAAACCGATAATAATCGCATCGGATGCAGATGCCAGAAGCACATCGGATTCAGAAATGGCTCCTGCTCCGGTGTGAATAATATTAACCGCTACTTCATCGGTACTCAACTTCTGGAGTGAACCTGAAAGAGCCTCAATAGAACCGTCCACATCGGCTTTGATAATGATATTCAGCTCAGAAACCTCACCAAGGGCAAGTCGGCGTGAAATATCGTCCAGCGTCATGTGCTTGGTTGTTCGCATGGCTTGCTCACGGCGGATTTGCATTCGCTCGTTAGCTACTTCTTTAGCTAATTTCTCGTCTTCTGCGGCAATCAGTTTATCACCGGCCTGAGGCATTTCATCAAAACCCATAAGCTGTACCGGTGTAGATGGTCCGGCTTCTTTTACACGTTTACCACGGTCATTTTCCATGGCTCGTACACGCCCAAAGCAAGGACCGGCTACAAACGGATCTCCAACCCGGAGTGTACCACCCTGAACAAGGATGTTGGATACAATACCTTTTCCTTTATCCAGACGGGCTTCAAGTACAACACCATCAGCGCGTCGGTCAGGGTTTGCTTTCAGTTCAAGCAGTTCGGCTTCAATCAATACTTTTTCGAGCAGGTCTTCAATTCCCTGTCCGGTATGAGCCGAAACTTCAGCATACTGAACCTTACCGCCGTATTCCTCAACAATAACGTCGTGCTCAGAAAGCTGCGTTTTAATTTTATCGGGATTTACTCCCTCTTTATCAATCTTGTTAATGGCTACAACGATAGGTACGCCTGCTGCTTTCGCGTGATTAATCGCCTCAATAGTCTGCGGCATCACGGAATCATCAGCGGCTACTACCAGAATTACAATATCGGTAGCTTGTGCACCACGAGAACGCATAGCGGTAAAGGCCTCGTGACCCGGAGTATCCAGGAAGGTAATCTCGTTATCATTATGTACTACCTGATACGCACCAACGTGCTGGGTAATACCCCCGGCCTCACCGGCTGCTACCTTCTCTTCACGGATGTAATCAAGCAATGATGTTTTCCCGTGATCAACGTGACCCATTACCGTAATAATCGGAGCACGTGGTTTTAGATCTTCTTCGTCATCTTCAGGGATGGTCAGGTCTTCATCCATCTCTTCTGCTTCGATGAACTTCACTTCCTTACCGTACTCTTCGGCAACCAATTCGATGGTACCGGCATCCAGTCGCTGGTTAATGGTAATCATCAACCCGATAGACATACATACCGAAATAATATCGTTTACGCCTACACCAAGCAGATCGGCCAGCTCATTAGCTGTAATGAACTCGGTAGTCTCGACAACATCTGATTCGAGCTCCTCGAGTTCCGCCTGCTTTTGCAGTTCCTCCTCACGTTCTTCTTTACGCTCTCTACGACGTTTCTGACGCTTGCTTCCCACGGTTTTAGAAGACTGCATCTTCTTCATGGTTTCGCGCATCATCTTATCTACATCAGTCTCGTCAATTTCTGTCTTCTTCTTTCTCTTCTTGCGAGACTTTTTGGATTTGTTATCCGAATCAGATTTTGAGCTTGAAGAATCATCTTTACGGTCTTTACGACGCTTTCTCTTCTTACGAGGTTTACGCTCGGTAGTGAAAGATGCTTTACCTAATACTTTAGTTCCTTTTAGTTTACCGGCAGATCCGCGGATGACATCTTCATCCTCTTCGTCCTCATCATCGTCAGACTTCTTGGATTCAGTGTCTTCATCTTCCTCGTCGTCTTCATCATCCTCCTCTTGCTCGGATTCTTTAGCTTCTGCTTCGGCTTCTTTCTTCTCAGCTTTCTCAGCCTCTTCTTCCTCTTTCTTGGCTTTAGCCTCTGCCTCAGCTTTTTTCTTAGCTTCAGCTTCTTCTTTCTTCTTAGCCTCTGCTTCTTCTTCCTCTTTCTTCGCCTTAGCTTCTGCTTCAGCTTTTTTCTTAGCTGCTTCTTCTTCGGCCTGCTCATCAGCCTCATCTTCTTCTTCGATAGGCTCTAAATCAAGCTCATCACCACTATCATCATCTTGTGGCTCAAGGTCTTCAGTATCGTCTTCCGGCTCCAGCCCTACTTCATCTTCAATAGGTTCCAACACGTTATCCAGAGTAACGCTGTCGTTGCGTTGGTTCATCATCTGGCTTCGGCGGCTCTCATATTCTTCACGGGCTTTTTCGTGATCTGCACTCTTTGCCCGGTCTTCGCCATACACCTCATCCAGCGCCTCATACATTTCAGGCGTTATTTTGAAGTTAGGACGATTGGCTACGTCAAAACCATCTTCACTTAAGGTATCCACAATACTTTGTGTAGATACATTAAACTCTGATGCTACTTTAAATAATGGTTTGGGTCTTTTAGACATATAGAATATTTGAATGTGAGCTTGTTAAACTAAGAATTTTTAAATGGAATTGCCGACTTAAGCCTCGTCTTCGAATTCATAGGCAATTACACTCATAATCTTCTCAGCAAGCTCGGGATCTATTTCTTCGTTCGTTCTGCTTACTAATTCATCTGCATCTAACTCCAGTACTGCGCGTGCAGTGTCGCAGCCGATATCATGAAGCATCTGGATTACTTCTGCTCCGAAATCAACTTCAAACTCGTCGATATCGATATCATCTTCGGCTTCAACTTCACGATATACATCGATTTCGACCTCAGCCAGCTTGGAAGCAAGGCGGATGTTAACCCCTCCCTTACCAATGGCTTTTGATACTTCATCGGCCGGAACCAGTACATTGGCGTGTTTGGCTTCTTCGTTCAGTTCAACCTTCAATACTTCTGCCGGCTGAAGTGCACGTTTTATGAAGTCAATCTTATCCGGGGTGAAGTTGATCACGTCAATATTTTCGTTCTGTAATTCACGCACAATTGCATGAATACGAATTCCTTTCATCCCTACACAGGCGCCAACCGGGTCAACGCGCTCATCATGTGAGAGAACAGCAACTTTAGAACGATCGCCCGGTGCACGTGCAATTCGCACCAATTCAATAATGCCGTCAAATACTTCAGGAATTTCGTTTTCAAATAATCGCTCCAGGAATAATTCGGAAGTCCTTGAGATAATCACTGTCGGGTTACCATTACGCATGTGAACACCCGTCACTACTGCGCGGATCGTATCACCTTTGCGGTATCGATCTTTATAAATCTGCTCACTTTTGGGGAGCAGCAGCTCAACTCCATTGTGATTTACAAGAATGTCTTTATTGTGGCGAACCTGGTACACATCACCGAGAATAATTTCCCCAACGCGATCGGTATAGTCTTCATAAATATTATCCTTCTCGATCTCGCGGATTCGCTGTGCCAACTGCTGGCGGGCCATTGTAACGGCTCTGCGGCCGAAATCTGTAATCTGAATTTCCTGAGCAAGTTCGTCATATAGCTCAATATCCGGATCTACTTTTTGGGCATTTTCGAGGGTAATTTCAGCAACTTCATCAGTGAGCTCATCGGCAGGAACAACCTCCTGTACGTGTAAGATCTGTATCTCTCCCCGATCAGCATTCAGGATTACCTCAAATGAATCATCCGACTCATATTTCTTGCGAATCATGGTACGGAAAACATCTTCCAGAATGGAAAGAAGCATATCACGCTCAATGCCTTTCTCGTGTGCAATTTCAGCAAACGAGGAGATAATCTGTTTTGATAATTCGTTCTGCATCAGTATAGCTTATTAAATTACGGGGATTATTTTGGTTTCAACGATGTTGTCGAACGGGATCTGAGTTTCTACTTCTTCTTCATCCGTTATAGCCACCACTTGGTCTTCAATGCCGGTGATGACTCCTTCAATTTTTTTATACTCACCGTCTGTATTTTTAAATTTGATAGTAGCCACCCGACCTTCATTTTTTTTGTATTGCCGGAGATCACTCAGTGGGCGACTCAATCCCGGAGATGAAACATTCAGCCGATATTTTTTATCAAAAAGCTCATGCGCTTCTATCAAAAATCCGAGTTCTCGGCTAATTTCAGAGCAATGATCTATATTCACTCCGCCTTTCTCAGTGTCTAAAAGAACCCATACTTCGGTTTGACCGGAATGTGTTTTTAATTCCACATCCACCACAAACAAGTCGTGTTCCTCGGCAAGAGGAGCCGCTAAGTCTATAATATTTTGGGTGATATCTATTTGCATTTCTATCAAATTCTGAAACAAAAAAAAGCGAGTGCCTTGCGACGCTCACTGCTTTTCAAAGGTAGCTCTATTTCGTCTAAATTTCAATGAAACAAACCGATTGAAGATAGATTCATTTTTGATTCAATGTTTTTGGAGTTAATTTCCTGACTGCCTTAAAAACTGACACATACCAAGTTTATCCACCAACCTGATTTTTATTCATGAAGTACTCATTGTCTTCCCTTTTGTTTTGCACCATATTTTGCTCGCTATTTGTGCTTTCCTGCTCCCAAAAAGATCCCAACAAGAAGAAAGAAATTCCTAATCAGGGAAGGCAATTGGATTTAGTGGAAGAGGTTACTTTTCTCACCCCCGAGGGTGAAGCGATTTCTACGGTGAAAGTAGCTTTGGCAGATGAACCCGAAGAACGAAATCAAGGGCTGATGGACGTCACCGAAATGGCTCCAGATGCCGGCATGCTTTTCATTTTCCCCAATGAAGCACCTCGAAGTTTCTATATGGCAAACACCCCTCTTCCGCTCGATATCATTTTTGTGAATGCCGACAGCACCATTGTGAGAATTCATCACAACACCACCCCTTTTAACAGTGAACAGCTGCCTTCCGAAAAGCCTGCCAGGTTTGTGGTTGAGACCAATGGAGGGTATTGTGTTTCCAATGATATTCAGGAAGGAATGCGAATTCGGTTCTAAGAGGTTTTCAGGCTACTCTTTTTCGAATAATCGCTCATAACCATGATAAGGGCGAAGTGGAATCAGCTCAAATGAAATCAGTCCTTTTTGAACAAGGGGAAGGGTTGAAAGTTTTTCTTCAGCTTCTTCAACATCTTTGCATTCAAGGATAAGCACGGCTTCCGGCTTATCATCCCGAAAATACATTTCCCTGATTACCCCTTCCTTATATAGCTCCCATCCCCGCCGGGCTTCGTCTCTTAAATGAGGAACAAAATCCCGCTTCGAAAGATCTTGCGCTTCTTTTTGAATGGCTATGATTCTCATAATTAATTCTGAATTAAGAATGAACTTTAAAGTACCTGATATGGGAAGAACTATACTCTAATTTAACAAATGCGATGCCGTGAAAGACTCGCTTACGTACTGGAATACATCGAGCTTTTTTAACCAAATAACCCTTCCAGAGTTACGGCAATTAGTTTGACTCGAGCATATGGTTTTAACTCTGGAAGGATTAGGTGTTAATCAGCAAAAGGATACAGCCCTTTACAAATAGAAACTCCTACTGTTCAACAGTTGCGTGCTCTTCCAGGAATTCCATCACGGTTTGTACATTCTTTTTTGAGCCGATGTAAATTGGAGTTTGCTCATGAATAGCTTTGGGCTGTAATTCCATGATCCGCGTTTGTCCATCCGTGGCCATACCGCCGGCCTGTTCAATAATAAAACTTAGCGGGTTACACTCATACATAAGCCGCAGTTTACCCTTAGGGTATCTTTTACTGTGTGGATAGATAAAAATCCCGCCCTTTATCAGCGTTCGGTGGATATCAGCCACCATAGAGCCGATGTATCGGGCCGAATACGGGCGATTGGTTTCCGAATCTTCCTCCTGGCAATATTTGATGTATTTTTTAAGACCTTCATCCCAGGAATTATAGCTTCCCTCATTGATGCTGTAAATAGCCCCATGTTCCGGCATTTTAATTCCACGATCACTCAATATAAATTCACCGATGCTTGGGTCTAAGGTAAAAATCGATACTCCCAATCCTGTTGTGTAAGCCAGAATGGTACTGGAACCGTAAAGCACATAGCCTGCCGCTACCTGACGTACACCGGCCTGTAAGGCATCTTCTTCCCGAACAGCCGGATCAAATCGAGGCTCCCGCATATATACTGAAAAAATACTCCCTATCGACACGTTCACATCAATGTTGGAGGAGCCGTCAAGGGGATCGAGATATACAATATATTTCCCGCCTTTGCTGCCCAGTTTCACGACGCCGTCATTTTCTTCAGAAATCACCATGCACGTGATCAGTGAGCGATCGAGGGCAGAGATAAGCTGTTGGTCAGCAAAAAGATCCAGCTTTTTAACCGATTCTCCATGAACATTGGTGGACCCGTCGTAGCCAAGGATGTTGGTAATACCGGCTTTATTCACTTCGCGGGAAATAATCTTTGCGGCCAGACCAATATCCCTTAATAATTGTGAAAGTTCTCCTGTTGCACCCGGAAACCTGTTCTGAGATTGGATAATGTACTCTTCTAAGGTTACCAGTCTGGATTCTTTTGTACTCACCATATTTCTTTTCTTGTTGGAAGCGCTTTTTTAAAAGATAAGAATGTTTATGAGAGAAAATCTCCCGTTTTTTGAAATTCTAATCAGCCAACCGATTTAATCTCTTCCAAAATTTGTACCGCCTTATCTTTCAACTCATCTTCAGAACCGTTATTGAGAACCACAAAATCAGCAAGGTGCGTCAATGATTCAAAATCAGGTTGTTTATCCATACGGTTTCTGATCTCCAGTTCCGTTGCATGATCACGCTCCAAAGTCCGCTCTATTCTTTCGTCCTCATTAGCCATTACGATGATCACATAATCCAAATCCTCGGGCCGGCCTTTGGAGAGAAGTATAGCTGCTTCTTTGGTGAATACCTCCACACCTTCGCGCTCTTTTTCTTTGGCCAGTTCGGCGGCACGGTCCCACAATACAGGGTGAACCAAGTTATTCAATTCCTCAACCCTTCCCTTTTGAAATGCTTCCTGAGCAAGATATGGGCGATTCAAGTTTCCGTTGGCATCATATGATTCATTCCCAAAAACTTGTTTTATTTTATGCTGAAGTTCCTCATCCTCCTGCATCAGCTGTTTGGCAAAATCATCCGCATACAGTACAAAAGCCCCGAGCTTTTCCCATTCCTTGCAAAAAGTAGTTTTTCCTGATCCTATGCCTCCGGTTATGCCTGCTTTAATCATTATGAAAAGTTTGATATCTATTCAGAGTTAAGAATTTAAAACCGATTTTCCGAAGACCGTACTGGTTATCATAATTTGAATTAGTTGTTACGCGTCCTTCTCCTTATCAAGGAGAAGACAGATGAGGTCCATATTTGAACAAGATATTTAAGTTGTTATTATGAAAGCGTTTAACCAACAACTGATAAAAAAGCCAATCTAAACTTAGATACCTGAACTTCGACCTCTCTAAGTCTCTCCTTCGCAAGGAGAGACTTTTCTTTCTTGCTTCTTGCAGCCAACCTTTTGTTTACTTAAAAAAAGTTTAACCATCTTCTATTTCCTTCACCCTTTTCTTAAGAACAGATAATTGTTCATCAGACAGAGAAGCCGGAGTCCACGGGCCCTTAGTCCAGTTGTATAAAAACATCAAGGCAAGGTTTAGCTCCTCACCAGAGAGTTGTTGGACTCTTTTTTTCAGATGTGCCAGAAGTTTATTTCTATCCATAACGGAAGTAAACATTTATTCACTCTCAGGGCAAGTAAAAAAGCTAATCAATCACCGTTGTTATTCTCTGTTCAGAGGTTTCCGGATAGTCGGTTGTGTAATGCAGCCCCCGGCTTTCTTTGCGTTGCATCGCTGATCTGACAATCAGATAGCCCACACACACCAGGTTTCTGAGTTCACATAGCGGTACACTTACCTTGGTTCGGTGATAGAAGTCTTCCGTTTCCTTGTATAGTAATTCCGTTCTGCGTGCTGCTCTTTCAAGCCTTAAGTCGCTGCGAACAATTCCAACATAATTCCACATCACCTGTCGCAATTCCTGCCGGTTGTGAGAAACCAATACCCATTCCTCGGTATTGGCCGTACCACTTTCATCCCACTCGGGAATCTCATCGTTAAAATCCAGCTCTTTAAAAAACTGAACAGATCGCTTAAACGCCTGGTCTGCGAATACGAGCGACTCTAACAGGCTGTTTGACGCAAGCCGATTGGCACCGTGCAATCCCGTACAGGCTGTTTCGCCGCAAGCAAAAAGCCGCTCTATGGTTGTTTGTCCGTCAAGATTTGTGGCAACGCCTCCACAAGTGTAATGGGTGGCAGGAACCACAGGAATCAGCTCCTTCGTGATATCAATACCATACTTCAGGCAAGTATCATATATAGTTGGGAATTCTTCTTTGAGCGCCTCTGCATCCAAATGAGTGACATCCAGAAAAACATGATCATCCCCTCTTTTCTTAAGCTGATCATCGATAGCGCGGGCTACAATATCCCGGGGAGCTAATTCCTTTCGGTCATCATACTTTTCCATAAAGGCCTCGCCGTCCGAATTCCTCAAAATCCCCCCAAAACCACGAACAGCTTCAGAAATCAGGAATGAACCGGCTTCAGGAACAGCTAAACTGGTAGGATGAAACTGGACAAACTCCATATTCTCAATCCGGGCTTTTGCACGGTACGCCATTGCTATTCCATCTCCGGTGGCTACCGGTGGATTGGTGGTATGAAGATACACTTCACCGGCACCTCCGGAAGCCAGAATGGTCACTTTGGAAAGCATCCGTTTTACCTGGTCTCCCTTTTCGTCCAGCACATACGCTCCAAAACAATGGATTTTATCCAGTGTCTTCACCTTTTGACCCAAGTGATGCTCGGTCAACAACTCCATCGCAAAATGGTGCTCAAAAATCTCAATATTCGGATGGTTCCGTGCCTGATTCACCATCACCGTTGCAATCTCGAAACCGGTCGCATCGGCAGCATGGACAATGCGGTTTTCGGAGTGACCTCCTTCCCTGCCTAAATCAAGCTCTCCATTCTTATGGGTGAACTGAACCCCGTAATCTATCAATTCCTGAATAAGCCCCGGGCCTTCTTTAACCACTAATTCAACAGCTTCACGATTGCATAGACCTGCTCCGGCTTCCAGCGTATCTGATATATGTTTTGCGAAGGAATCTTTCTTATTGAGAACTCCGGCGATTCCACCCTGGGCATAAGCCGTGTTGGCTTCCATCATCTCTTTCTTAGTGATGATTGCTACGGTTCCGTGTTCAGCAGCCTTCAGTGCAAAGCTAAGCCCTGCAATTCCACTGCCAATCACCAAGAAATCGTAGCTATACTTCGGCATCCTGTAAGAGATAAGCTTTTATGAATTCATCCAGATCGCCATCCATCACCCCACTTACATCACTGGTTTCGTAGTTGGTACGGTGATCTTTAACGCGCTGATCATCAAAAACATAGCTGCGGATTTGAGATCCCCACTCGTTTTTACTTTTGGAACCTTCAAGCTTGGCTTTTTCCGCTTCCTGTATTTCTTTTTCCAGCTCATAGATTCGGGACTTCAACAAAACCATGGCTTTTTCACGATTCTGAAGCTGAGACCGCTCTTGCTGGCATTCAGCTACTACCCGTTCGGTCCTTCCGTCTGAAAGTTCACCTTCCCAAATCAGCCGAACTCCGGTTTCTACCTTATTCACGTTCTGCCCACCGGCACCACTTGAATGGAAACGCTGCAACTCCACATCACTTTCGTTGATATCTAACTCGATGGTATCATCAATCAGTGGAGCTACAAAAACGGAGCAAAATGAGGTATGCCTGCGTGCATTACTGTCGAATGGAGAAACCCGTACCAAGCGATGAACCCCACTTTCCGCTTTCAGAAATCCATAGGCGTTATCTCCCTGCACCTCGATGGTGGCGCTTTTCAGTCCGGCTACATCGCCATCCTGATAATCGACAACCGATACCTTGAATCCTGCTTTATCAGCCCAACGGGTGTACATGCGGTAAAGCATTTCACCCCAATCCTGACTTTCCGTACCGCCAGCTCCCGGGTTAAATGTGACAATCGCATCACGATGGTCATCTGGACCACTGAGCATATTGCGAAGCTCCATGTCTTCCAGGGCTTTCTCAAGCTTTTTGTACTCAGCTTGCAGGTCATCTTCCACCTCTTCGCCCATCTCCTGAAATTCGAGATATACGTTAATGCTTTCACGCAGGTCATTCAGGTTATCCCAGCCTTCCACCAGGCTTTTTTCATGATTTAGCTCTTTCATTACAGATTGAGCTTTATCCGGGTCGTTCCAAAAGTTAGGATCCTGGGTTTGTTCGGTAAGTTCTATTATTCGGACTTTTCTTTTTTCGTAGTCAAAGATACCCCCTGAGCGCGTCCACACGCTCGTAGAGTTCATTAAGGTGATCTGTATTTATTGCCATCTGTGTTGTTGAATATATTTTATTTACCGCCTCTGGTAAGCAGGGCGCCAACCAGCAACCCGGCTACAAATGCGATCCCTAACCCTTGCTCAGGGTGGGCACGTACGTATCTGCGGGCGTTTCGGTATTCATGCTTTAATTCTCGTTCGAGGCCGTCGCGCTCATACTTTAAACGATCGAGCAAAACGTCATATGTTTCTTCTGCTTTATTCTGAAGAGCCTCCGTAGTGTCATAAATAGTCTCTTCGATATCGCGTTTGGTCTTAGAATTTTTCTTTGAAGCAGCCATAATATTACCTCCTTTGGTTTTTCTGAAAATACAAATTCGCGTGCTTAATTTTCGAGTGATTTACGGCCTAATTTTAGGACGCCTACCTTATTGAACAATTCATAAAACCTGTTGTTCCGTGAAATCGTTAACCGGCCACCAACTGATCTTTATACTGAAGCTCATACAGCTTTTTATAGATACCGTTCTCCTGAAGGATAAGCTCCTGGTGACTGCCTGATTCTCTGATCACCCCTTTATGCATTACCAAAATGCGGTCGGCATGTTGTATGGTGGACAAGCGGTGGGCCACAACAATTGAAGTTCGCCCTTCCATCATCAAGCGGCTCGATTCGGTAACCAGTGCTTCGGTTTCAGAATCTACGCTGGAGGTTGCCTCGTCCAGAATTAAAATTTCAGGATCGTACACCAGAGCACGAACAAAGCAAATCAGCTGTCTTTGTCCCATTGAAAGTGAAGCTCCCCGTTCCTGCAGTACATAATCGTATGTTTCAGGTAGTTTTTCTATGAACCGGTGGGCCTCCACTTTGTGAGCGGCTTCAATTACTTGCTCTCTGGTAATATCCGGATGTCCCAAAGTGATGTTATCCAGTATGGAACCTGAAAACAGCGCATTATCCTGAAGTACTAACCCAAAATGTGATCTCAGATCATGAAGGGTCAGATCACGGATATCTACTCCGTCCAGTTTTATGCTTCCTTTCTGGATATCATAAAACCTCATAAGAATGTTTATGATAGTCGTTTTCCCGGCTCCCGTAGCGCCAACAAGTGCGATATCATCTCCGGGTTCCGCCACAAACGAGATGTCTTTGAGAATCCATTCTTCATCTTCGTTGTATTTAAACCAAACATTTTCAAATTCAATTTTACCCTGAGGTTTCTCAATCTGTTTGGGATTATCGGTCTCCTTCACTTTGGTTTCCGTGTCCAGTACACTGAATATGCGTTCCGATGAAGCCAGTGCCGATTGCAGCGTATTAAACTTCTCAGACAATCCCTGAATAGGACGGAAAAACTGACGGGCATACTGAATGAAAGCTACCAGCACACCAAAGGTTACGCCATCCATTAACGCCCTGGCACCACCATACCATACAATGAGGGCCATAGCCAAACTGGCTGTTACTTCAACAATGGGCCAGAATATGGCAAAGTAGAAAATGGTTTCAATGTATGCGTCACGGTGACCTGCATTGATTTTTCTAAATTTTTCCTGCTGCTTTTCCTCCCGGTTGAAAAGCTGAACCACATCCATCCCGTTGATATGTTCCTGGACAAAAGAATTCAGCTGGGCGATTTTGTCTCGCACTTCCAGAAACGTAACCCTGACTTTGGCCTTAAACCAAAAGGTAGCATAGAAAAGTATAGGGAGTACAGTTAATGTGACCAGCGTTAGCTCCCAGTTCATGCTAAACATAAAATAGAGGATGAAGATAATCCGAAACATATCCCCGATTATGGTAACTACGCCATCTGAAAGGAGTTCACTGAGGGCTTCAATATCACTGGTGGTTCGGGTAATCAGCCGGCCAATGGGATTCTTATCAAAGAACTGAACATTGAGCGTCTGTATTTTTTTGAACACCGTATTACGAAGGGAGTACAGTGAATTTTGCCCAAACCATCTGGTCAGGTAGGTATTAAAAACCAGCAGGATGAATTCACCCAACAAAGCCCCTCCCAGAAGCGTGATAATCCACCATAAACCTTCAAAATCGTCGGTAGCAATATACTCATCAACGGCTATTTGGGTAAGTTTAGGCCGGATAGTCCCCAGGTAGGAAGCCGAAAGTGTAAGGCCAATGGCGAGTAGTACGTATCCTCGGTAGGGTTTTAGAAAAAAATAAAGCCGCCGAATCAGTGTGGTATCGACGGCTTCAGAATTTGATTTATTGCTCACAAGCTATGTTGATTAGAATCTGTCAAAGTCATCATAGGAAGATCTCGGAGTGATCTTCCGCCTTGAGCTTGAATCAGAATCGTCTTTTTTGTCTTTAATGTTCGCGCTGTACGTACTGCTTCCGTACGTTTTGCGCTTATAATTGCTTTTTCCGCTATTAGAACGATTTGAGCTGCTGCTTCGGTTCCCACGCGAACTGCTTTTTCCACGGCTGGAACTTCCGCCTTTTCGACTTCGAAAATTCTTCTTCCCACCGCCTTTGCTGCTCTTACGGCCTTTGTAATTTTTACCGCCGCCACCGGACTTTTTATTCAGCTCGTTGATCTCCACCTTAGGCGTGATAATTCCACGCTCATGGGTTGGATCCGTGAAAATGGGGCGTAACTCATTAGCCAACCAGGCCGGGTAAAATCCATCCCTGGCTTCCTGGAGTAAGTCGTGTGCATTTGTATATCGGGCCGAGAAGTGTCCAATAACCAGAAGCTTGGTTTGGGCTTCCGTTGCTACCCGCGCAGCATCAGCTGTTGACGAGTGACCGGTTTCACGGGCTTTGTCGTCAAGATCTTTACCGAAGGTTGCTTCGTGATATAAAATATTGGTGTTCATCGCCAGCTTCACGGCATTGGGTGTGTATTCCGTATCCGTTACATACGCAAAACTATCACCCGGGCGCGGGTGTCCAACAATATCATGAGATTTCACCACAGTGCCATCTTCCAGGGTTACATCCTCTCCTGCTTTCAGAGCTTTGTATTGCTCATCTTTGGAGATGCCCATTTTCTCTGCTTTTTCGGCATCAACCTTTCCGGGTCGATCTTTCTCCTGGAAACGGAAACCCACACAAAATTTGGTATGGTTCAATGGGCGAGCTTCTACATAGTACTCATCTGCATCGAATACCCGGTCCACTTCTTCAATATCTTCCTCTATTTCATGGAAGTTGATTTCATATACCGGATCTATTTGTGAAAACTTGAGATTCCATTCCACATATTCTTTGATGCCTTTCGGGCCAACAATGGTAAGGGGTTTATCCCGACGCTGAAGCTGAAGGGTTGCCAACAGGCCAAGTAAGCCTGAAAAGTGATCCACGTCAAAGTGTGAAATGAAAATGGCTTCAATTTTTGAACGCTTTATCCCTGCCTGAAGCATGCGCATTTGTGCATTTTCACCGCAATCGAAAAGGAATACACTTCCTTCTCTCCATAAAGCTACTGAGGGTAAGTGTCTTACAGCGGTTGGGGTTGCTGAAGCTACTCCTAAAGGTACTACAATCATTTTTCTGATCTCCCGTAATGTATGTTTTCTTTATTGGGGCGTTGCTTTCATACAATTGGCCCCGGTTGATAACTTATATTTCTGCCAATTCTTGTTCTAATATCTGTTTGTTGTACATAGCGGTATATCTGCCATCTTTAGCCAACAACTCTTCGTGTGTGCCTTCCTCTACAATGTGTCCTTCCTCTATGTAATATATTTTGTCAGCATCCTTTATAGTAGAAATACGATGACTAATCATGATGGTTGTGCGTCCGCTTAACTCTTGCCTGAGGTGTTTTAATATTGCGTCTTCTGTTTTTGTATCTACCGCACTCAGTGAGTCATCAAAAATTAAAATCCTGGGGTCTTTAATCAGTGCTCTTGCTATTGCTGTCCTTTGCTTTTGACCACCTGACAATGTGATACCCCTCTCGCCAAGCATAGTCTTAAATTTTTTCTCAAAATCCAAAATATTCTCTTTAACCTGCGCTTTTTCTGCAGCGGTTTCAATCTGCTCATCCGAAGCGTTATCTACCCCAAAGGCTATGTTTTCTCCAATGGTATCCGAAAATAAAAATGTTTCCTGAGGAACAAAACCAATGGCTTCCCTCAAACGACCAAGCGACCAGTTTTTCAAGTTAACCCCGTCGATCAAAATTTCCCCTTCCACCGGATCGAAAAGACGGGGGATCAGCTGTACCAAACTTGTTTTACCTGAACCGGTTCGGCCTACAATGGCAATGTTCTCTCCGGGTTTAATCTCGAAGCTGACATTCCTGAGCACCATTTCATCGGTATCCGGATATTTGAAGCCTATGTTTTTGAACTCAATGTGCCCTTCTATTTCACGATCAATCTGGTCGTCCGAGCTCTTAATTTCAATCGGTTCATTCATCAGCTCTTCAATGCGATTCCAGGATGCCAGTGAACGCTGAAAACGATTGGTGGTATAACCCAGAGCAGCAACCGGCCAAATCAGATAGGCCACATAAATTAAGAACTCAGCGATATTACCAACGGTAATGGTTCCGGCAATCACCATTTCTCCTCCCTTCCATATCACAATAAGTAAAGAGATCCCGATAAGGAAGTTGAGCGCAGGATGAAACATGGACTCAATCATGTCTAACCGGAGCTTTTTCTTTCGGTATTTCTCACTTTCATTCTCAAATAACTTTTGCTCATTATCAATGCGGTTATACGCTTTTATGAGCCTGATGGCTGAAAAGGTTTCCTTTGCCCTGCCGGCTAAGGAAGAATACTGCTCCTGAATAATGGTGGAATGCGTGTGGATGAACCCGGTAATCCAGTAAGCAAAAATTGAAATGAGCGGAAGAGGAATCAGTGCCCACAATGTAAGAGTTGGATTCACCAAAAACATCATGGTCAATACAAAACCGGCACGTGTAATAGTGTTGATACTATACATGATAACCGGCCCGTAGTAATCACGGACCTTACCAACATCCTCCGTTGCCCGCACATAGGTTTCACCGGAAGAATTCTCCGCAAAATAACGCTGTGGGAGTTTCATCAGCTTTTCAACAATATCGTTGCGAATATCGAACTCTACTCTTCGTGAAGTTACAATAAGGGTTTGACGGGTAGCAAATAGCAGAATACCATACATCACAACCGCACCAATAAGAATCAGGGAATTGGTTGCAAGCAGCTTGGACGCTTCGGTGGTAAAGAGGGTTTGAACGATGCTGGAGGGCACATCAAATCCCTCTGCTCCTATTCTCTCTACTTCATCCATGGTTTGCCGGATGAGCACCGGTATCCAGACAAGAAATGCATTAGATGCAGTCAGGAAGAGGGCACCCAGTATCATCGTGCCCTTGTACTTTTTAAGGTACCTGTTAAGTTGTTTTATAGCACCCAAACCTAATCCGGTTTAATGGCTTCAAATTTAATTAGTCGGCGAATTGCTGAATCCAGTGTTTTCCGAGCTTCAATCCTGAAAGGTATGCCGATTCAACGGTGTTACCGTTCATATAAGCCCCAACCAAAGCTAATGGAGTGTCGTCGTTTCCTCTAATTTCCATAAAGTCGTGCGGCAAGGGATTTACGGCCCGGCTGTATCTCCAAAAATGCACCTGTTTCCAATCAGCGAGGGCTGCCCAGCCTCCTAATATTTCTGTCAGTCTATCCGTAATCAGCTCTTCTACCACTTCACGGTCGCCATGCATATGCTTCTTCGCAAATTCCGAGGTAGTATGAACAACCAGTGTTTTCACCTCTCCCTCATTTCTCTTGGTAGTTTCATTGGAAATGAATTCAATTACATCATCTTCACAATCAAGCGCATTCCATTCAGGCATGTCTGCTTCATCGAAACCGGCCATCAAAGTAAACTGAGACTCGTATTCCACTTCATCAATTTCACGAACCAGTTTCAGCGTTTCGATTTCATCGATGGTGGTATTAAGGAGTGCATAAGCCTGGCGGGCCGGTGCTGATATGATAACCGCATCCGCACTTTCTGTTAATGCGGTGGGGAAATTCAGCATCCAGCTTTTCTTCTTGCGGCGGTTTTCACCAATATGTGTAAGCCCACCCACCTTTTCATTTAGTCGGATATCGAGATTCCTTCCCAGATATTTGCCAACGGTGTTCATTCCTTTGGGCGCGTAGTAATAAGGCGAGTTATTCTCCCGAAAAGTTACCTTACCGTTTTCATTTCTGGTTGCATAGCTGCCTTCCCAGGTTGTAATAATATCTTTCGCTGCCAGTTCGGTAACCAGTTTTTTGAATTCCGAAGACTCCGCTGTAAAGAATGATACTCCGTGATCCAGCTTTTGGGCATTATCTTTACCGGCATAACGAGTGGCCAGCCTGCCTCCATAGCCTCCGCTCTTTTCAAATACAACAACTTCGTGGCCGGCATTTGCTAACTCACGTCCGGCTGTTAATCCTGAGATTCCTGCTCCAATAACCGCAATCTTCATTATTTTTCTTTTTTAACTCTTGCACAAAACCATCAGATTTTGCGCTTTGATGATGATTAATTATTTAATTTCGAATAAGGTGACTTTAGGACTCACAGCATCCTTGTCTAATAAAGCCGGCCAGTAAGCTACCACATCGCTTGCCTTGGGCCGCCCTCCCGCAAAACCGGTTACACCGCTTGGGCCTGTTAAGATAAGAGGTGCTATTTCCATCCCAAAGCGATTTAAATCATTTTTGCTTTTTCCCGAAACCGAGACCCGCATCTGGATTTCATCGAACTCTGTATTTAGGGCTTCTTCTGTTACCGGAGCCTCTGTATTTCCGTTATAGCCAATGTACTCTTTGTTGAATTCATCGAAATTCAGCCCAAGTGCTTCCGCTCTTTTCTCCAGGATTTCAGCACCTTTTACGGCTTTTTTCAAAGCATCCGGCCAGCAGTAAACCAATGTTGAGGAGAGTTTAAATCCGTCATTATAACTGGCTGATACTTTATAAGTAGGTGTATCGGGTCGGCCTTTGATACCGGTCACTTTTACCCGGTTTGTTCCGGTTTCTTCAACCTTAACAGAAGTAAAATCAGCAATTACATCCGGAGTAATATATTCTGAAGGATCTCCTATTTCATACAACAACTGCTCTTTCACGGTCATCTCACTTACAAGTCCGCCGGTGTTTTCATGCTTGGTAACAAAGAAGTCCCCGTTCGGATAGGCTTCAATAATGGGGAATCCGATATCTGTGAAATCATCCACCTTTTCCCAATCGGTGAAATTACCGCCCGACACCTGGGCTCCGCATTCTATAATGTGTCCGGCAATAGTTCCTACCGCCATTTTATCAAAATCGTCCGCTTTCCATCCAAATTCATGGATCATGGGCGCGAGTGTAAGCCCGGTGTCAGTTACTCTTCCGGTGATGATCACATCAGCCCCGGCCTCTAAAGCTTCTACGATAGGCTGGCAGCCAAAATATACGTTAGCACTAAGCAGGTCATCCTTTATTTCAGAAATAGGACGCCCATCGTCCATATTTTTCAGCTCATGACCGTCTGAAATCAATTCATCAATATTGCTTAGAATATCATCGCCGTTTACAACGGCAACTTTTAAACCGGTATAGCCTTTTTCTTTTGCTACTTTCAGGATTTCATCCTTACAAGCCATCGGATTCACTCCCCCGGCATTGCTGATTACTTTAATTCCATCATTTTTGATTTCAGGAAGAACCTGTTCCACAACATTCACGAAATCGCGGGCATATCCCCAATCAGCATTTCTCATGCGTTGTTTTTGCATGATCGACATGGTTACTTCCGCCAGGTAATCCATCACCAGGTAATCGATGGGCCCTTTTTTTGCCTGATTGACGGGTGCGTTGGGCAGATCGCCCCAAAAGCCTTGTCCCGATGCGATGCGAATAAAATCTTTCATAAAAAGCTGCGTGGTTTATACATCTGAAATTCGCGCTGAATATCGGGATATTTTCGCTGCATGTGAAATTAAAAAAGCTCCGTCTTTATCAAAAGACAGAGCTTTAGTGTATTAGGTTAGTATAGTCTGGAAGGACTAACTGCGTCCAAGCTAAAAAGGGAGGCTCTAAATGTAACCGCATAACAATGTGGTTCTAACAGAATACAGAGCTGTTAGTCGTTGTCAGGATCAATGATATGGCGGGTAATGCCTTTTGCGATGGCTTCGGAACGGGAATGCACTTCCAGTTTCTGGTAAATGTTCCGGATATGATGCCGGACGCCATCCACTGACAAGAATATCTTCTTCCCAATGGCGGCATACGAGCGACCCGTGGCCAGCTCTTTCAGAATTTGAATTTCCCGATCCGACAATTCCTCTTCCAGATCTGCTGCCTTTTGAAAGGTGGCTATCACTTTTCGCGCTATGTTTGGGGTGATTGGAGAACCGCCTTCATGAGCATCCCGAATAGCATGTACCATTTCATCAGGAGTAACTTTTTTCATCAGGTACCCAACGGCCCCTGCTTTCAAAGCATCGAAAATGTGGTCGTCATCATCATGAACCGTTGCCATGATAATGTTTACATCAGGATGATTTTCTCTCATGTACTTAACTCCTTCAATGCCGGTCATTCCCGGCAGACCAATATCCATAATCATCAAATCCACTTTATTGATGGCATCTGATTCAAAGGCTTCTTCACACGAACCAAAACTTCCAATTACCGTTAAATCCCTTTCATGGTCGATGAAGGTCTCCCACCCTTCCCGCATGTACTCATTGTCTTCTACGATACCAACTTTTATCACGATAAGCCCTTGTTACTTTGTAAGATGTTTACTGCTTTAAATATAGCCCGTTCCACCGAAAAACATACTACATACTTATGTGGTCTTGGTTAAAGAGGAACTTTTAACATCCAACGGGTTCCAAATCCTTCGGATGTTTTCAGAGAAATTTCTCCGTTTATCTGCTCAGCCCGTTTGTGGATGTTTACCAGCCCGTTCCCTTTTCGAACGTTGTCCACATCCATGCCTTCTCCATTGTCCTGAACCACCAGTTTTAACTCGCCGTCTTCATACTTCATGATTACATCCAGCTGTGTAGCTTGTGAATGACGTACGGCATTGGTTACCATTTCCTTAAAGATCAGCCACAGATGTTGACGTAATTGCATGTCCAGCTTACCGGGAATGAACTCATCAATCTTGAGGCTATAGTCCATCTCTTTACTTTCCAACAGATCTGACGTAAAACGGCGGCACTTTGAAAGAAAAGACAGCCAATCGTCGTGCTCCGGGTTTATAGCCCACACGATGTCGGTGATTTTTTCTTTGGCGTCATCCGCGCTGTTGGCAATTAAGTTAACAAACCGGCTTTTGTCTTTTTTCAGTTTATCGCTTTTAATAGCCTCTGCAAAGTAACTGATGCTGCTAAGCGTGGCGCTTACTTCATCGTGCAGATCGCTGGCAATATTATTCCGTATTCGCTGTACCCGAAGAATCTGATTAATCCTGATTTTATAAGCCAGGTATAAAATCCCTGCAATGGTAAACGTGTATAACAAATAGGCCCACCAGGTTCGGTACCAGGGTGGGAGGATTTCAAACGGAATAGCATCACTAATCCCTGCTACATCATACACATTCTTACTGCGGACCCTGAACATATATTCCCCTTCCGGGATGTTGGTATAATCTTTCTGGGTTTCGGACGTCCATGTGCTCCAGTCTGAATCAAATCCTTCCAGCTTCACCTGGTACTGGTTCCGGTCAGGGGCCACATAACTGGCAGCTGCATAACTAAACCTGAGCTCGTTATTGGCATAGGGTAAAACAATGGGCTGCTGCGGTTCACCGAAGCCTCCATAAATCAGCGAGTCATTACGAATATAGATTCCAGTAATATTGGTTCGAAATTCAGATTTAAAATTCCATTCTTTATTGGGAATGAAGGACAAGTTATTTGTACTTCCAATCCAAATGCCGCCTTCTGCGCACCTCATCGTATACTTCGGGTTCTTGCTTACTTGTTGATAGGGAGATTCATAAACTCTCCATTCATTCTGTACTTCTTTGACCTTCAATATTTTCTTATTCGCTGTAAACCATATCACTTCTTGTGAACACTGCTCAAAATTATAGACTTGTTTGTTTAGAAAATCAGGATGTTCACCAAGAAATTCACTTTTCCGGAATACCTGATCATCAGAATGATATTCATACAAGCCCGAATTGCTACCACCTCCCTCAGCACCGGCATATAGTTTACCGTCGAAAACTCCAATCTTAATAATTCTTATCACATTGGAACTGTCAAACTTAACAGGAACTGTATTCAGTTTTCCGTCCTGGATTTTTGCTATTCCTGTGCCTCCAGTTTTGTGGCCAATTGTTACAAAGACCTCTTGCTTATACTTCACGGCGTATCCGATTTCATTTCCGGCTGAGAATTCCCGGCTTCTGAACCGTAACCCATCAAAAATCAATATGTTTGTAGGCGTAATAAATGAAACAGTCTCTTCCTCCTTTGCTTTCTCAATGTGCTCTAAAATCGGTCCCTGATATAAACTGGTTAAGGTTCCATCTACACCAATTTCATAAAGTCCTGTATTGTCATACAGATACACACGGTTTCTAAAGGTGACAAAGCCGGCAATTTGTCCCTGATAATCAATAGGTTTAAATAATAGGACGTTCTCCGGGACTGCCAGTTCCTTTCTGTAAATATGTGGATAGGCAAATACAAACATATTGTCTCCTTCAACAGCTATATCGGTTACATCTCCCTCAATTCCTGCCCACTCCGAGTAGTTTTGAATGTGGCTATTTAATTGAAGGGTTTGAATTCCTTCCGCTAACCCCATCCAAAGAGTTTTTTCACGGTCAAGAAACAAGTCAAATACAGAATTAGTGTAAAGCCCGGTCTTTTCATTAAAAACTTTGAGAATCTCTCCGTCTTCATTTGTAAAAATTACTCCACCGTAAATAGTAGCTATAGCAATGGTTTGACTATCAATTAGAATGGCATCAAAAAGTAGTTTTTCTTCCAAATAAGAAGAAACTTCGGTATCAAAAGATTGTATTTCTTTTCCATCATAAACCCATAACTCGCTTTTTGTACCAGCCTTATCTATAGTTCCAAGAAGATATTTTTCTGCACCGACTTTTATCCCAAAAAGTAAACGCGCTTCTCCTAATACTTCAGAGCCTGAAACCTTGGAATAAGAGCTACCATTGAAAGCCCACAAACCTGAATCTCCATCTATAATAATGGTATTATCCTTAAGAAAAGAGGCTCTCCCAAACCTCTCATTTGCCTGAAAATTTGAGAAAGTTTTTTCAGAGGGATTATACACTCCAATGCCATCTAAATGACAGAAGTAAATCTTGCCATCAATTTCGTAAATGCTCCAAACTGAAGGGTGCTCAGCATTTTTACTATAAAAATGATCTGAAATAGACTGGTACTTTATCCGATTGAGTGAATCAGGAATGAGTTTCCCAAAATTTGTTGAGCCACTTACATAGATGTTCTTATTCGATGATTCAAAAAAAGAAAGCCCTCTTCCTCTTTCCCCTATATGATCAAAACCCCAATTTAAACCATCAAAAAAATTTAATCCATTACCAGAGCCTGTGTAAATATATCCATTTGAATCTTGGTAGACAGTCCAGTTTTGAGGGTGGCCTTTCTGTCCAGACTGGCCATAAAATTCCGGCGAGTAGTACGTTTGAAACGAAAAACCTTGACCAACAGATGGGGCTGTGCTGCAAATTAAAGCTAAAGCTCCAACTGCTAATTTGATGAATTTCATGGGCTAATAGTAGTAAGGGCTTTTATGATGTTAGTCACACTCTGTGTCCAAAGGATTACAAATATGCCCCTGTATATGAAAATTATGACTCTCATCTATCCCTATGATCGTAAAGACTATTTGAACTGTTTCATCATTTTTGAAAATTATCGCTGTTTTTTCTGCTTCAATAGCATGACCAAAAACAATTTTAACTCCAACATATTCTCCATTTTCAAAAAAGGCCTCAAATGGCATTTCAATGATTAAATTATCATCAAGCTCAAAATTCACTATTTCTCTTGTATCACCAATCGGTAATTCAGAGGACACTCCTTCTTTTTCATTCTTAAAAGCTCCCTGTAATGATCTTCTCCAGATCAAAAACTTCTTTGATAAGTAAACGTTGACGTCTGTTTCTAAAGAATTTTTAAAATTATCAGGCCCATCCCCATTAAAGTAGTTGACGGTATTAGTTTGAACAAAATCAGGATTTACTCCAACTACTAAGCTATCCATTTTAACCTGTGCTTGAATACTCACCGAATAACATACTGCCATTAACACCAATACATAGTTTTTCATAAATATTACCCCATCTTCAGATTTGTTGTTGAATGTGCAAACAAAAAGCGGATAAATAATACTTTTTTCACCGCATAGGTATGTTGTTTGAAGTACGCTGTAAATCCTCAATAAATCAAGAGAAAGAGAAGCTGGCATGAGTTACCAAAGATTACACCTGCTTTATTTTACTTAAAGTAGCGGTAACACATATATAATTTGACTCATTGAAATAAGATTCACACATTACAGTAATTCTTTAATTGAATACTGCATAAACAGGCGGTGATCAATTAATTTTTTTTCGGTACATATAACATCACAATCTAATCTATACATAGAGAGCGAATAAAAAGTGGGTACGCTCATCTCGATCGATTAGGGGTTACTAAACAAATAATAAAATACAAGGGGATACCATGAGATCCAGAATTCTACCATTTCTGTATGCTATCTTTATACTTATTCTGGGAAGCGGAACCGCTTTCGCCCAGGATGGAGTATTTACAAGTTCCTTTACGGCACCTTCAGCAAATATAATTTTAGGTCCGACAGGAAGCGATGTTACATTTTCTTACTCTTTAGATCCAGCCGCTGACTCGCTGGATTACATAGAAGTAAGAGTTTTTGAACAAGGAGGTGATACATTAACTTCCGTATTAATTAAAACATTAGGTTCGCCGAACGTAGCACCTTTAGAATCAGATGTTCCAAGCTCATTCTTGTTGAATGGTGATGAGATTGAAGGCGTACTTACTGATCCTTCCAACTATTATACTGTAGAACTAATTGCTTATACAGATGATGACAATACTTCCGGTGGTGGTGATCAGACTGCAAACGGACAAATATACATCGATGTATATGTAGATACTGATGCTCCAACTCTGGCAGGATATGGACTTGATAACTATTCTGGTATTAACGAACCCCGAATTGGAGGTGATACTCTTAGAGTAAATATCCAGGATGACTTCATTGATTTCTCAAACTCTGATTTTGAGCTCGATTTAGCCATTTTTGAAAATGGGACAACGGATACTACTTTTCATTTGACCGGTACAATCGCCGAGTTCCTTACCGATGGCACTCTTATTGATACCACGAGAAATGATTCTTTGGATTATGACTTTACCTTCCTGGTTGATCTTACTGAGTACGTACCTCAGTCTGCTGTGAGTGTTGATATCGACCTTGATGTGGCCGATGGAGCTGCAAATACCTCCGTTCAGAGTCAAACAATTCTGGTTAACGACAACACCGCACCAACGGTTCAATTACTTACTATTGATGGAGCCGCTCCCGGTTTTGATGTTGTTCCTAATGCAAATACCGGGGTAAATACGCTCATTTATGATGTGCGGGATACTTACCTAAGTTCAGACAGCTTAAGAGATGACTACAACTTAGACCTTACCTTGTTTGGCGATCTCTTCTCAGGTACTATCGAAGAACATGATGATGCCGGACGACTAACCGTTCAGGGTGATACCTTATTTATCTTCAATGTAAATCTTAAGCCTTATACTCAAAGTAATGGCAATATTACCCTGGAGGTTACCGATGCTGCCGGAAACAGCGGCTCTGATACCGAGAATGTGGATATCATCGATTTCAATACCGATGATTACTTCCTGATGCAGCCTTATCCACATACAGCTTTCAATAATAATCTGACGGTTCAGCTTACTCCGGACAAAGAAGGTGAATACACCGGAGCAACCATTCAGCTTTCATCCGATCCAAACTTTGGTGCAGGTAATATTGATACGACCTACACCCTGGATGATGCTGTTCTGAATGATGTGTTTGATACTCCGGCGAGCCTCGGACTTACCGATGGCGGCATGTATTATGTACGGGCGGTCGTTTCCGATGCCGATGGTTCTACATTTAATACCAGGGCCAACCCGGTTTTTTACGACACTACAGCACCCTCACTCACAATGGCTCTGCTTGATGCTATTGATTTTGGCGGAACCGATTATATAACCGGTGACAACACCAGAGTTCAATTCAACTCAACAGATGATGATCTGAACGAATTGGATGTGGATGTGCAACGGGTACTTATCGACTCTACCACGAATTTCTTCAATGTCGATTTTCTTACGGAATATCCTTTCCGCTTCTCTTTCGATTCGGAAGATTATGACGGAGATCTGACTAACGAGTTGTTTGATGGCATGGTCGTATTCCGCGTTATTTCTACTGATAATCTGGGCAATAACAGCATGCCTATGTACTTCCCGGTCAACGTAGATAACGTATCGGCTGACTATATTCTTTCGGAAGTAAACGGTATTGACATCCTCGCCGATAACGCGGACGGCAATTACCCTCCGATTAATGCCGGTGGTGTACTTACGCTTGAATTCACCCATTATGCGGATGACATTGCTGCCGATGGTGCCGAATTTGAATTAGATTACGGTGGTGAAACTATTGTTGGAGAAATCACCGCTCAAACATCGGATACCTACACAGTAGAGTTTGCCATTCCGGATAATGATATGGACGTAGATGTTGACCTGACTCCAGGGTCTGGTGACATCACCGTTAACTTCATTGACGTGTTTGGTAACGAGAATGAAAACTACATCGGTACTCCTGATGTAGGAACTATCCAGATTTTTAATAATGCACAACCATGGGTAGCATTACTTGATGGTTTTGCTAATAACACCGTTCGCGATACGCTTGAACTGGATCTTGATCTGCAAAGCGACCGCGAGTTGGTTGACAGCGTCATGATCCAGTATGGTACCTATACCGAAACGGATACTACTTATTCTGAGCTGGTGACGTTGCCGGTAGATTCTCTGGATGGAGCCGGTGATTATACCTATCCATTCCTGACTACAGGTTTGGCTGATGGTGATTACCTCCTTCGAACCGTCACATACGGTTTTGAATATGATCGATTTGATGGCACCCAGGTAACCGTTGCGGACACCTCCTATGCCCTGCGTATTGACAACACACATAACGGCACAACCGAACGTGTGGCTATTCTTGAACAGCCGGACAATACCTTGCACGGCAGCGAGGATATTACGTTATCAGCAGAAAATGGCGGAGATGCCTACGGTACCCTTTTCGAAGGTAAATTCGTTGCCACCAATCCTATGGTAGAAGAAGACGCGGATACCAGTTGGGTTCTTATTGATTCTGTTATTGTGGAAACAACCGATGGCATCTTCACAACCGATGTAGATGAGGCCACACTGGAAACCCTGTTCGATATCGACAATGTGGAAGGGGTATTCACTTTCCGTGCGGTTGGTTTTGACTCAGCGGGTATTTATCAGAATATCACTGGTAATATGGATGACCCGATGGCGGTAGCCACTATCGAAGTTTTCTATGACGATATCTCCCCATCAGGAACCATAGCAGTTAACGGCATGTCGATTGAGCACCCTTCCTCTCCTGTTAATTCTGATGACTGGGATTCTCAGTCTTTCACAGACTTCAACGTATGGAGCGGTATGGTAACGATCGGTTTTGAGCTGGATGAAGAAGAAAACGACTTCAATCGGGCTGTTTTGGATATCCGAAGAGGTGCTGCAAGAGAACCGGGCGATTATGACGCCTTCCGTTCTTCTCAGGATCAAACCATAGCTACTATGACAGGTGCCGGAGCAACATATGAACTGGACGTGGATGATTTAGATCCGGGTGCTGTTTATGTACTTACCATGTACCTGATCGATGACTTTGGAAACCGCTACGAAGCGGGAACAGTTGAATTTACAGCTGTTGGTCCTCGAGCTCACATTACCGGTTTAAGTGACGAACACGGTGATATTTACGTACAGGCAACTCCACATACACAAACGGCCATTCTGGAAGTTTCTACCGATAGTGGAGCTACCTATGAGCAGGTTTCGGTCATCGAAGATGGTGATTTCGATTACTATACCAGCGCCAGCTATGATGGCTTCAAACAGGCCATGATGAACCTGGAAGATTTCCAGTTACCGTTAGGTAACCTGATGTTCCGATTAACAGCCGGTGAAAATGAAGAGTTGTACGAGTCGGAGTATCAAAACTCTACCACCATCATGATCAACCATTCCGAAAGCTCAGATGTACGAGCTAAGGCTGGGCCTGAGGTAAATCAAATGCAGGGCGTTTTCACCCCTATTACCTCGGATGATATCGACCTTTCTCTCTACAGAGCAAAGGGTGAGATCAACGACATACGCGTGGAAATCGCACCGATCAATGCCAATGACAATGTAAGTCTGTTCCTTTTAGCCGATGAGAATACATTCTCTACGTTAAATGATCTGGAATGGGCTATTTTCCCACGCTGGGCCAGTTATACCGATACAGAGTGGTTTGGAATTTCCAGTCCGCTTGAAGCGATAGATGGTAACTATCTTGGATTCAAAGCTGATGGAAATACCATTCGTTTGGATGATGACATTGATATTACCGGTGGCGGTAAGTTTTTTGCTTACGTAACTACGGTACTCCCAACCGGTGAAACCATCATGACTCGCGAAATCATTGAAGTACAGCGTGTAGCTGCCCAAAATGGCGGCACTGTTACTTCGCAAGATGGTAACTTTATGATTGACATACAGGAGAATACGCTTGACAGAAATGCCAATCTTATGATTGAAGAAGATCCTTCAAGCTTGTTCTTTACGCACGACAGTGAAGCTCAATACGGTCAGATCGGCACGGCTTATTACCTGAATTCATTTACAAGTAATGCTGTACGTGAAGGACGTAGAGTGAACTTCTCTATTGCTTACAACCCGGCTGACATCATGGACCTAAATGAAAATGGATCCACTGATGATGAAATCGCTGCCCTCTGCGTTGGATTTACCGATGTTGGAGACACCGATATAAGCTTCCAGGGTATTCTTGATAAGCAGATTGATACCGACAATAATATGTTCCATTTCACAATGGACTACCTCCCTACCAATGCCATGCGATTTGCCCTGGTACTTGAAGGAGCTATTGTCAATAACCCAGGTTCAATGAGAGTTGTAAATACTTCCATTGACAGTGATGCACCTTATGTAAACGAAGATCATTTACTTTCTATCACCGTTTCAGATGATAAAGTAAATAGCTTTGATGAATACTGGGTGATAGTTGATGGCTCAATTGTGGAGTATGACACTAACTTCCCTGATGGATTAGAAAACGGACTCAGACTTGAATCAGATTATGATATCGAAGACCTCAACCTAAATGAAGGTCTGCATACTGTGCGCTTTGTTATAACTAATAACAATGGCAACCGCCTTGATGTTACCTACGATTTCATAGTTGATAAGAAGAAGCCTGTAATATCTCAGGATATTCAGTTCGTAGATATGATTCAATCCGGTCATAAGAACACCCTTTCGTTCAAAGTAAGAGATGCAATGGCCGGCGATCAAACCGGATCCGGAGTAGCTCTGGACGAAATCTTTGTAGATGTTTACCTGATTGAACCTGACAAGCGCTATGGAGCCTATGATACTGCTTCAGGAACATGGCACTACCGTCAGGATGTCTTCAAGCGATACTTTAAGCAGTATAGTGAAGGAGATTTCATAATGGGTGAAGGCAGCCGAAGTGATTCAATGGGCTTGTATTTTGAAGTTGTTTTTAACCAGGAACTTGAAGTTTCCGGTTACGAGTTCGTAGTGCATAACGGTGACTTTGTTTTCGATGAGGATTCTCTGAAAACATGTGAAACCGTATGTAGAGAAGATGATTTCGAAATCGAGAATTATTACGAAGGCGGTATTATGGACAGAGCCTCCAACCAGGCGAATGCGGTTTCATTCACTGTTGGAATTGATCCTACTGTTACTTCGAATGAAGAGGAAAACGTTATTCCTGAAAAATTCCATATGGATCAGAACTACCCGAATCCATTCAACCCAACAACCACTATTCAATATGGCATCCCGGAAGCAAGTGATGTTATAATGAAAGTGTACAATACGCTTGGGCAGGAAGTAATGACCCTGGTTAACGATCGTAAGAGTGCAGGAACGTACAAAGTACAGTTCGATGCCGCTACCCTTGCAAGTGGTATGTATATATACCGAATCGTAGCCGGTGACTTCGTTCAAACGAAGAAACTGATGCTGATAAAATAGAACTCAGCGTTTAGTTAAACACATAGTAACTTTAAAGGGCTGCTTTCGGGCAGCCCTTTTTTTATGTCTTTATAACCCATGTAATATTATTCCAGGTATATCATCAGGATAATGGTAACGGTGAATGTAACTGATAGTAAGAACTCAGTTTTCATTGCTCTTCACTGCTTTTATTGGATAAGCTATACAAACAAAAAGGCCCGTCATTTCAAAGACAGGCCTTTAGCAGTTCTTTAGGTTAGTAAATCAGAAAAACTCGGTTTGGTAAATTGTACCCCGAAAAACCCAAACCAGTTTTAACTCTGATACGACACTATGATCGATATTTTTTCTTCATCAAACACTACATACTTATGCAGTATTCGAGTTATTAGGTTTTTTTAATAAACCTATTATATCCGTCAAATAAGTTTATCACGCAAAGCTTTTGCAACGGCTTCGCTTTTATTGCTCACTTCCAGCTTATTATAAATATTACGGATGTGATAGCGCACTCCGTCAACTGAAAGATACACCTCTTTGGATATGCCTTTGTAGGAACAGCCCTCAGCAAGTAAGGTAAGAACTTGAGTCTCAGTATCTGAGAGTTCAATATCAACGTCACTCGAAGCCTGAAAAGAATTGATGACCTTTCGAGCAATATTCGGACTCATGGGAGATCCCCCATTTTGTGCAATATGTACGGCCTCAATTAATTCATCAGGAGAGATTTTCTTGGATAAGTAGCCAATCGCCCCATTTTTGAGTGCTTTAAATATTCGTTCGTCATCATCGTGAATGGTAACCATCAATACAGAAAGGTGGGGGAACTTGTCCCTGATGATCTTCACCCCTTCTGTGCCATGAATCCCCGGCAACTGAATATCAAGCAGAACAACGTTGGCCTTTGCGAGCTGAGTACCTTCAAAGGCATCTTCACAGCTTTCGTACTCAGCAATTACACACAAGTCTTGCTCAAAATCGAGGATGGTTTTCCATCCTTCCCTCATATATTTGTTGTCTTCGATTATTACAATGTTAATCATGTGCCGGATTTTTAATGCTATATAGCCATTAAATCAGAAAAAGTAACCACCTGATCAGGCAGTTCTATGGTACAATCAGGATAGACTGAACGTAAAGGTCCATTTCGTGCCCTCTCCGGGAGCTGATTTAAGATTGGCTGTGCCCTGTATTTGTTCAGCCCTATACCGGATGTTATCTATACCATTTCCTGATTTCAGACTTTCCTGATCAAAACCGGAGCCATTATCAGAAATACTAAGAAATACATGATCCCCCTTCTCTCTTAAGCAGATTTCAACCTTCGTGGCTTGGGCATGCTTGCTCAGGTTTGTGATACACTCTTTATAAATGAGCCACAAATTCTGACGAAATTGAAGTTCAACGGGGAAACTGAAATCATCGTCCATATCAAAGCTATACTCAATGTCGTTGCTATCCAGCACATCAGCGGCAAAGCGCTTGCACTTTTTCAGAAATACCGACCAGTCATCTTTGGATGGATCGATCGCCCAAATGATGTCATTAATTTTTTCCTTGGCCTCAACAGCACTTTTGGTGATGATATTGAGAAACCTTTCGGAGTCTCCCCGGTCTTTATTGACCCGATGCGCCGCTTCGCTGAAAAAACTGATACTGCTCAATGTCCCGCTCAAATCATCATGTAAATCACGCGCAATCTGATTCCTGGTCTTCTCCTCTTTAAGTAGATAGTACAACCGGTATCGATAGAAAATATAGCCGGTAATTAATATCAACCCGACGATAATCAGCATATTTCTCAGCCTGATGTTTTCTATCTCCAGGTTGGCGTCCATTAGCTGAGCTTCTTTATTCTGCAGCTGATAACGTACAGAAAGCATGGCATCGTTACGCTCTTTCCTCCTGTCGTTTACTTCTTTTTCATGCTTTCGTTGAAGGCGCTCATTCACAAGCGCATTATTCAGATCACCCATTTCCTCGTAGGCTTCGGCTTTCAGAGCATAAACATTCCTCATCATTTGGAAGAGATTATGGGTGTTTGCCAATTCAATGGCCCGGTCTGAATATTCCAGGCTTTTTTCATAATCCCCTTTGGCAAAATGTAATCTTGAAAGAAACTCATGCTTTACAATGTCCTCATTGGGTCTGGAAAAAGCAGTAGGCGGAGCAGTGTTTATGATATTTCCCACAGAATCCGCTTTTGCAACCATTCCTTGCTCTAAATAAAGGTCACCGAGACGATATAAATGCCCGTTCCCAATATTGGGTATCCGATACCGGGAACTGATTGCCGTAGCTTCTTCCATGAGTTGTGTGGCACGGTCAATATCGTTCTTTTGTTTGTACATCGTGCTTAAATTGGAACGAACTATAGCTTTTATCGGCGGCGGCAGGTTTTCGTACTCCAGACACGGACTTAAGGTAGAAATTGCCTTATCCATATTATCAAGCTCCATAAAGCTATTTGCCAGCTTAGACAGGATATTGCATCGGTTTGGGGGACTGTCTTCATATTCCAAAAATTTTTCAAACATCTCTATCGCCAGATCATGCGCCCCAACGGTAACATATAAATTCCCGAGATTTCCATAGAAAAATTGGACGGGATACTCAATTTGATCCTCAAGTTCACTCCGATAAGAAATGGCATCCAGATATAACGACTCCGCTTCCAGGTACTGATCTTTTCGGGCATATTGCATAGCCTGAAGGTTTTCCATCATCAGGTAAGAATCGTGTTCCTTCAGTTCCCGCAGGATACCGGACGCTTTGGATGCATAGAAAATAGCTGAATCAGCATTCATCAGCCTGTAGGCATTTGCATTCAAGAATGATATGAACGCTTCCTTCTTTTCTCCTTCAACGCCTTCAAGCCCATTAATTTCGTCTGCAATGACCAGCAATGAGTCCGGAGCATTACGGAAATACCGGTTACTCATTTCAATATAGGTTCTCAGTTTATCATCCTGAGATTCCAGCTGCTCTATTTCCTTTTTAATTTCATGCAGGCTGATGGATGGTGTACGCTGTTGAGCAAATATCAAAACCGGCAGTAAAAAAAGTACAGCTGCGAAAAAACTACTAACCTTCAATTTCATACTCAATGCCTGCTTCCATTTCAGAATTAATCTGATAACCAATAATCTCCGGATTGGATGTCAATCCGCGTTCATCAGACTTAATGTGGTAAAAAACACCCTTAGAATTTTTAAACAGCAGAAAATAACAAAATCAACCTTATAAAAAAGTGCCTTCATAAGTGACTATGATATAAAAAGCCCATCCCAAATTTTGGAACGGGCTTAAGGAGACTATAACGAAAGCTTAAAAAGCTATTTGTTCACAGCATCACGATTCAAAAATTCATCATAAAGCTGAGTGTGGCGGCTTGTCATAGGGATTTTATACCCTTTTATAAATACTTGCTCAATATTGGTCATAGGCTCCAGCGGGTCGCCATCAGAGATGAACAAGTTCGCTTGTTTACCTGATTCCAATGATCCGAGTACATCATCCACACCAAAAATCTCGGCAGGGTTAATAGTTAAAGCTTTGATCGCTTCTTCTTTACCCAAGCCATATGCAGCGGCATATCCGGCTTCGAATGGAGCGTTCCGTGAATTCTCAGTGTCGTCAGAAACGATAGCTACCTTCACTCCTGCTGCAGCCATCAAACCGGGGTTTTGATAGGGACGCTGATAGTTATCGTAGTCACGGGCCGGAGTGTAAAGAGTGGTTGTTAAAACCGGGATGCCGGCTTCAGCAATTTCATCCGCTACCCGCCAGCCTTCTTCAACGCCCGCGAAAACAAAGTTCATGTTCTCATGAGACTTCGTCCATTCTATGGCATCAAGTATCTCCTGCTCGCGATTTACGGGAATCACAACCGGAACATCTCCTGAAAGCACCTCTCGCATGGCATCCATACGCGGATCAAAGTCAGGTTTTGTTTTGCCTGAGGGATTTGCATTGTAAGCTTCCATCATTTCGTGATAGAATTTGGCTTTGTCAATGAACTCATTGATCTCTTTAATGTTCTGCTCATATTGTTTTTTGATCTCTTTTTCCGAGCGGTTATCCCACCAGCCTCCTCCCTGAGAAGATGGAAGATTCAGGATTAGCGCTCCGCTTTTCTTCACAGCCATAGAGTCCGGAGAATATCCCCACAAATCCATAACCGCACCTTTACCGGCTATACTTCCCGAACTTGGGTGAGTCATCACCGTTGTGACTCCGCTCACTCTGGTTACAGGAACAGAAGCACTATGCGGGTTGAAGGCCGTAAATGCATACATGTGAGGGTTGAAACGCCCTAATTCACGGTTATCTACGGTTACGGCAACAGCAGAAACCTCAACCAATCCTAAAGCTGACCAGCCGTCAATGAACCCTGGGTAAACGTGTTTACCCGAGGCATCAATACGCTGGTATTCGTTTGTGATTCTTACATTCTGACCTACCTGGACAATTTCTTCTCCATCAATCAAAATGACTCCACCTTCAATGGTTCCATTAGTTACGGTATGAATGGTGGCTCCTGTAATGGCAAATTTACCAAATTCAGGTTTTTCGGTGATTTGTGCTTCCGCTGTGGCATTCAATCCAAACAGCAGAGCAACTGTAAAAACAAAAATATTGAGTTTCTTCATGATTCTGTCTCCTGTTTAGTTTTGAAATAGAATGAATACATCCTGCAGGCAGGAATCATCTTTTCGTCTTGATATGATTTCGCGGTGGTTAGCACCGTCCTCAAAATCCGTTCCCGGATTTATTTGGATACGCATGTCATCAGGATCATTTTCAAGATCGAAGTATTTTTTACCGTCAACGAAAGTCATTACCGCCTTGCTGTAAATGCTGAAAGGGTGTCCATCCCAGATTACAACATCACCGTGCTTCCCTTCTTCGATACTTCCCACACGATCATCAATACCCAGTTGAATAGCCGGATGCAAGGTGATCATTTTCAGGGCATCGTTTACGGATGTATTTCCATATCGGACTACCTTTGCTGCTTCATGATTCAGCGTTCGGAGCAACTGATCGTTATCACTGTTGATTGAATTAATCACTCCATTGGCATTCAAAATGGAAGCGTTGTAAGCGGTAGAATAATACACTTCAAACTTATACGCCCACCAGTCAGAGAATACCGAAGTGTGTGCTCCGTTTTTTGCCAATTCAGGTGCTACCTTGAACGCCTCGTTGGCATGCTGGAAGGTATAATTCTTGACACCATAATCATTGAAAACACGCATCAGCATGAGAATCTCATCAGATCGGTACGAATGGCAATGAACCAGAATCTCCCCTTCTATGATATCATTTAACACTTCGTACCGAAGGTTTTTTGCTACCGGTACTGGAGGAGTTCCACGACCTCTTCGATCGTATTGTTCTTTTGCCTTCAGGTAAGCCTCTCGTTTACGTTTGTAGTCGATCGCTTCATCGAAGTGGCCTCTGATAACTTGCTCAACCCCCATTCGGGTTCTGGGCTGAATGCCGTTGCCCTGTCCGTGGACACGAGTCGGGTTTTCACCCAAAGCAAACTTGATGGTTCTTGGAGCATCTTCAAACTTCATGCCTTCCTGTGAGGCACCGTAGCGAAGTTTAAGCGTTTCGCCCTGACCTCCTATTACATTTGCAGAGCCGTGCATCAGGTGAATACTGGTAGCACCGCCGGCTAATGCGTGATAGATTCCCACTTCATTAGGATCTACCGATTCTTCCATGGTTACTTCTGCAGTAACCGGATTGCGCCCTTCATTGATGTCAACTCCATTCAGGTGAGAATGGGCATCGATAATACCCGGCATCAGATATTTTCCGGACGCATCAATAGTTTCAACGCCTCGGGGGGCACGCAGGTCTTTTCCTATTTCGCGAATAATACCGTCACGAATGAGCACATCCGTATCCTCGAGATCTCCGTCAGTAATCGTGATAACCGTTGCATTCTGTATCAGCACCGAGCCTTTTTCCTGAGCTTGAACCGAAAGTCCAAATACTGAGGAAATAAGTAACACCAATGTAAAACCTCGCAGCGTCCGAAGGTCCTGCGAGCGTTGAGCAACCGTTCTTATTAAAACCTGAACGCTTCGAGGAGCGTTGCACGCTCGAAGGTTCTTTAAACTAAATAGATTAAATAGTTTACTCATCGTTTACTCTCCGTTAAATTCGTGAATTGTGCCGTTCGAAATGCTGTGCAGCACTTTAACTTTATCTTCTGACATGGCTTTATCAAAAACAGTGAAGCTGGCATTCTTACCTTTAGCCAAACTTCCCAATGTGTTGTTTAAACCAAGGATGGAAGCTGTATTGATCGTCATGAGTTTGACAACATCAGCCTCAGAAAGTCCGCCTTCATCCATCAAAATCTCCAGTTTTTCTGAAAGGTCTTTCAAATCAAGTCCGGCAGAAGCATATCCTACAGATACACCTGCATCCATCAGCTTCCTGATGTTCATGACTTCAGCTTTCCATGCAGCCAGTCGCTTATCACGATACTGCTGTTCCTCTTCCGAAATCTCTTCTTCTTTCTCTTCAGTTTCATCGGAGTCTTCCTTTTCATCCTCCGATTTTTCTTCGGCTTTCTTCATCTTGGAGTACCACTCCGGGGCTTCAGTAAAATCGATACTTGCCAGTACAGGAATATTTCTCCGCTTCAGTTCAGCTGACTTTGCATAGGCTTCCTTACCGGAAACAACGACGGCTTTAAACCCAAATTCATCCTGTAATTTGAATAGCCGTTCCATATGCTCTTTGGAATCCACCTCGAAATAAAGCGGTGTTGCTTTATTTACCAGTGGAAATAACGCTTCCAGTACTTTATCCCGGTTTGGAGCCGGCATTTCAGGATTCTGAGAGTAGTACTTGATGTGCTGCTGCAGAGCCGTGGCATCAAACATAAGCTGCCTGAACTGAGCCATCACTCCCATCATCGTAGATGGATAGGCTCCGTTGCCCCATCCACCGGGAGCTTCATCAAAGGAACCGGCAAGTGCCAGGCTTTCCTTCAATAAACGTACCTTATCAGATTCAGGTGCAAGGTAAAAAGCTTCTACCTGCCCGGGCAGCATATAGCCGTTCGGATAAAGGGCTGCTGTGGTAAAACCGGCTTTCATACCTGTTTCAAAAGCTTTGTCTTCTTTTAATAAGAGACTTGGCTTCCTTTCGGGTTGAATTCCGGCACGGTCATAAGGTGGGTCTCCGGGGTTATCCAACTCTTCAAGATTTCGAGGCAAATCAGGACTTCCCCAAATGGAAAATCCATCGATAAGGCCCGGATAAACATGGAGACTGTCTCCTCCATCTATCTCAAAAGCATCGAAAGGAATGTTAACGTTGGTACCAACAGCTTCTATAACTCCATTCCGCCATACAATAGTGGCAGACTCGGTTACAGAACCATCAGCATTATGAATAGTAATATTTTTTAGCGCGTGTGCGGGTGTAGTCTGGGCAAAAATTGCCTGCATACTCGTACCCAAAAACAACAACGCCAATAATAGAATGTGTTTTCTCATAGCACCTGTACTGATTATGGTTTTAGGTGCCGAAATAACTGAATTAATTGGGTATTAAAAAAGGCGGGCCGATCTAAATTTTGTAAATAATAAAGCTCTTAATTCATCTCATCCGCATAAGCGGCAGAAGAGCTGAATAATTGCCAGTAGTCTGGTTTTCCGGAAAAAGCTGATTTCATAAGTTGATCAAAATCCGATTTAGTAATCGAAACTTTGGCATATCCTCTGTAATAGCCTTCATCCGAACGGGATGCGCCGTTTGAAACACTGGCTGTTTCCTGCACCTGATTGTGAGCGTTGCGCAAGGTGAGTATAAAGTCAGAATTCGTAACGGTTGAATTTCCTTCCTCCTCCAATGCGGTACGCACTTCTTCCATTTTATAGGCTATGGCACTTTCGAGATTTGTTCGGGCCTGGAGTTCCGCGTTTGCAATGGCAACTACTGAGTCGGTTGAAATAGCAGTAGCAAAACCATGAAAAGATGTTGAATCAGCGTCAAAGGCTGCAGTGCTGTACCAAGCCGGGTACATAGCCGGCGATGATGTAGAAGCAGCTTTTTCTGAGGAAGAACAGGCTGTAAAGCCAATTAAAAGAGCTGATATGAATACTGATACCTTAAAAAAATGAGTCATTTAATTTCTTTTTAACTCGATGAAACCGCGGGCATCTTCTTCGTTTATGATTTCCAGCGTCACCGATCCTTTTTCATTTAAATATCGGCGCATAAGTTCTTCTAAACTGGAGAGATCTTCAACCTTTTCTTCTTCTATTTTTATAATCTGTTGATCTTGCCGAAGCCCCCTGTTCCAGGCCTCTGAATATTTGTAAACCTGATCAATGATTAAATCAAATTTCTGAACATCTTCGGCTTTGGCAAGGGCCATCACCCGGAATCCCAAATCAAACTCCTGGTACATTACCCCCTCGTTATTACCCTCCGGAATCTCACGCGGGTCTATCGGGGTTTCGTTGGCGGAAATTTCCGGAATGGGCTCGGGTTCCAGTAACTTCAGCGTTACGTCCTTTTCCATTTCTCTTCCATCCCTAAGAATGTTCAGAGTTACCACTTCTCCCGGGCTCATTACAGCAACCTGTTGCTGAAGTTGATTGGCTTCATAAACTTCTTTCCCATTTACGCTGAGTACCACATCGCCCGGAATAATACCGGCTTGGGATGCTGCCCCTTCTTCTGATGTACCCAGTATTTCAACTCCTCTTACGGTTTCCATTCCCTTTTCGATGGCACGATCATAATCCACACCAGCGATAGATACTCCCAACAGCGCGCGACGAACCTCCCCATATTCAATCAGGTCTTTGGCTACTTTAATCGCCAGGTTGCTGGGTACCGCAAATCCATATCCCTGATAGGCGCCGGTTTGAGAAGCTATCGCCGTATTGATGCCAATCAGCTGTCCGCTGGTATTGACCAACGCCCCGCCACTGTTTCCTTTGTTAATGGCAGCATCCGTTTGAATAAAACTTTCGATTCTCATTCGGTCATCAATAATCTGCACATCCCGGCTTAGGGCACTTACAATACCGGCCGTTACCGTAGATCTTAACCTGAATGGATTTCCAATCGCCAACACCCATTCCCCCACATCCAGCGTTTCTGAGTCTCCGATAGTTACTTTGGGTAAATTCTCACCATTAATTTTAATAACCGCTAAATCCGTACTCGAATCAATGCCTACTACTTTTGCTGGGTATTCTCGCTTATCATTTAATACTACCCTTAGCCCTTTCTCTACCGCCCCTTCAATTACGTGATAGTTGGTGAGAATATACCCATCGGTGGTAATCAATACACCCGAGCCAACAGTTCGGGCCCGGCGGGGCATCAACCGATCCCAAATGCTTTCCCCATCATTTTCTTCCCCATCAAATTCATGGTTTTCGTCTTGGGGTACGGCTTCGTCAATGGGAACAATAGCTTCTATATAAACGACCGTTGGCGTGACTTCTTCAGCTATCTTTTTGAAGAGGAACCTGGCATCGGCACCCTCCAGCTCTTCATCAGTGATAAAAGGTTCGTTGCCTTGAGTGATTTCTGTAGTCCGAACTTCTGCCAGAGGAGCTAATTCTTCGTTGATGGTGTATAACGCGATAAGCGTGCCGGCCGTAATCCCGATCATTATCAGCAAAATGGCAGTGAGTATTAAATCTTTACGTTTCATAGTGTCACCTATAGCATCTGTTCAAAAATGGAATCCGACCTTCGTTCCTGATATCCTTCAATGTGGTATTTAAAATAAACATCTAAATGGTGAACAAGTTGCCTGAGCTCTCCATTCTCTAAACCTACTTTAAAAATATTCTTACTTTTTGTGGACATTCCTAAAATTAAAAACCGCGTTTGGGCAGCTGTTAGTTTATAAGACAATTCATCTTCCGACTGTTCCGAAATTTTTCCGCTCGACACATTCAAGTAAGCCTGATCGGGAATCTCGGTCAATCCACTGATTAAACCAATTCCTGAAATTTCTGCCAAACGGAGCTGAACGTACGCAAATACGGAAGGATAAGTTTCCTTGGAATCGCCCAGCCATTCAATAAAATTTCTACTGAACTCAAATACCGGTTTGTTAACCTCATTATCGTGAACTAATTGTGATACAATTTCCAGGGTGGAGTATAAAATGGCCGCTTTCTCAAAGTCTTTTCGAAACCGATCGGTTGAATACTGTACAGAAGCTTCGGTAAGAGTTTGTACTCCCCGGTTCGGTTTGTAATAGTAAACCACATCCAGAACAGCGCCAATTTCGAGAATGCCGGCCAGTTTACTTTTTGGCTTCTTTGCTCCTTTAGCTATCAGGGCAATCTTGCCGTGCTCTGCAGAAAGTACCGTAAGAATCTTGCTCGACTCCTGGTAATCGATAACCCGTAAAATAATAACCTGGGTGTGTGAAATCATAAGTTTTGACTTGTCGCTATGCTAACATATATACTAAATCACTAATCATTTCAGCGGTTCTATAAATTCCACTTTGAATTTGAAATAGATATCGAGCTTTTCTTCCAGCTCTTGGAAAATCTCATACACTTCATCTAACTCTTCCTTGTCGGACTTAACCAACCTGATATATCCATTTTCCGTCATAATATCGAAAGTGAACCACTCCTTATTCTCCATGCCTTTGCTGAACAGGGCTTTCCCAGTTTCATGATTGGAGAGTAAAAATTCTTCCACTTCCCCAAAACTTATGGTTCGCAACCTAAACCGGAAATAACTGAAAAATTTATAATACTTGGTGATGGTGTACTCATCGGTGTTAAACTCAAACTCATACCGAGAGAAAATTTTCTGGAGTACGGCCACCGCAAAAATCAGAAAGAACAGAGCGAACACAAAGCCTAATAAAAAGCTTGAAAAGAATAGCAGAAAGTCGATTAATGTAAAGCTGGCTTCTACACCCAGAAAAATCAGGTTATACTCTTTGGTTAACTCGTAGTTCAAAAAATGGTTTGTTGAGTTGAAATCTGTCTCTTTGATAATATCATCTGCCTGAACTGATTGCAACAGTGGACTTACCTGTTAGTTAGCAAGTCTATTTTAACTTAATTAGGTTATATTTGCTATTTATAACTTAATTAAGTAATGTTTATTGAAATAATTATTGGAATGATATGATTGCAGTGCTAACGGGAGATATTGTTTATTCGACTTCAGCTGAAAGCTCAGAAACCTGGCTTCCTGATCTGAAAGAGATTTTTGCGCGTATAGAAGATCGTTTTGAATTAACAGGAAATGGTGCGGAAATGCATCGTGGAGACGGATTCCAGCTTGGACTCCATGATCCCCGGCAGGCACTAAGAGTTGCCTTTATTATAAGAGCCGGACTTATTAAATCAACCAAAACCGGTCTCAAAATGGATACCCGCATTGCTATTGGTATCGGAGAATATGCTTATCTGGAAAACAGCGTGAATGAATCGTTCGGAGATGCTTTTACCCGTTCCGGCCATGCCCTCGATGAAATGAAAAATACAGACGACCGCCTTGCTTTATCGTCCGACAGTTCTGACTTTGACAGCGAAATGTACGTTAGCCTTACTTTTGCGGATATGTTCATCAAAAACTGGTCGCAGGCGGATGCTGAAATTGCATGGTACATCTGGATGGAGGATTTAACTCAATCTGAGATTGCCAAAGAGTTGAATATTTCCCAACCGGCGGTATCAAAACGAAAAAAAAGAGCTCATATTGATGAGTTTGAACTATTGTTGAATCGGTTTGAAACCAAAACCAAATACATGTGATAATGGATGATTTATTTTTGATGCTGGTTCTCGCTCATCTGCTCGGAGATTTCCTTCTTCAACCCACCCGCTGGATAGAGGAGCGACGGCAAAAGAAATGGAAGGCAGGTCCACTCTACCTTCACGGCTTTGTTCATATAACCCTTGCTTTTGGCGCTTTATGGCTGGCCGGATTTTCGGTTTTCTGGTACCTGGCTATTCTGATTGGCGGAACACACATTCTGATTGACCCCATCAAAGCGTTTGCTAAAAAGAAGCGGTTATCTTTTTTCCTTGATCAGTTGATCCACTTATTGGTTATTGCCCTTACCACTCTCATCATTAGTAATTTTAACTTTCCGGAGATATCCCTGAGTTCGGTAGAATGGAAGGTGATCGTGGCTTTCGTATTTGTAACAAAGCCTGCTTCTATACTTATTACTCAACTTTTGCCTGATGACTGGGGACCACAGCCCCGATCAAAAGAAATAAAACCTGCGCAAGATGACAATGGACTGGAAAATGCCGGTGAGTATATCGGCATCCTGGAGCGCTTGTTGATTTTGGGCTTTATCCTTACCAACAACTGGAGCGGCATCGGGTTTTTGCTGGCAGCTAAATCGGTATTCCGATTCAGCGACCTTCAAAAAGCCGAGCAGAGAAAACAAACTGAATATATTATGATTGGCACTCTGCTCAGCTTTAGTTTGGCTATAGTGGCCGGTTGGTGGGCTACTTTTTAGTACTTACTGGTCCCACGAAACTAAAGCTACTCATCTCGTAGCAAATCACCATTACCATACGTAACTCCGTCAATTTTGGCTGCCAACAATAGAATTTCACTAAATTCAAAAATATCTGCTCCAAAGGAATACTTGTATAATCCAATATCTTTTAGAAAAACATGCTTTGTATTATAAAATTCTGAGGCGATATGGATTACCTTTGCCTGTTTAGACTCATCACTGAAATTTAGATTCTTTAATGGCTCTGTTTCTACTAAATAAACATTTTTATTTCCTGAAAAATTATAATCAAGTCTTATTGAAGTTTCTGGTTGGAAAGCCAAAGGAACAAAAATTTTGTACTTACTAATGAGAGGCAAAGTTGTAGCTCCATCATAATTGTTGGCGTCTGTATTTAGAATACTGGCAGAAAATTTTTCGAATACTAAATCTGGATTAAATACACTATAGAATGCTCCAAGTTTATGACTTGAATTATTGCTGGTTAAATATATTTCTTCGTCTGATAACGTATAGGTGTTAAACTGAAAATCAATTACAGAAGCTGGATATTCTGTTTCTGTAATTACGTCCATTTCAACTAAAAATGTATCAACTATAATCTCTGAGCCATTATTTGATCTTACTTCATAAATCCACTCATTACTATTTGATAATGGAAAAAAGGATTTTGCACTTTCAATTTCTTCCGAAGAATTAACATTTACGCTGAATGTTGACAGTGTATCTTGCAGTTCTTCTCCATCCTGATAGATATCTAAAATTAAGCTACAACTTTCTATACATAAGGATAGTGGAACCTCCCAATTAATATCTCTTTGATTCTTAATTGTACCTCCTTCAATTTTTTTGGATTCAAATCCATCATAGAAGGATAAAGTAAAATCTGCTTTTGAACGAGTGCTGCTCACTAGCCTGATAGGTATGGTTTCACCGGCTATTAAAGTTTTATCAGACAAATCCGTTGCCAATTTTATTTCCCCTACCCCCTTTGAACCACTAATATTACATGAAGTAAGAAAGAGTGCCATGCAAACAGAAAGAAAGATGACTTCAATTTTAGGAAATTTATATTTCCTGATAAGTATAGTACTAACGTTTATCATACTACATAAGCAGTTAGTTAATTCCATCAATATTTAACGAATAAATTTACTAAGTCTGGATAACCCCTGTTTTAAACTCCTCAATTTCCGGATTCAGGTTAGCGCATTCTATCGCTTTAGATATTCGGTCGCGCGTATCCAATGGATTTATAATACCATCTACCCATAGTCGTGAGGCTGCATAGCGGACATCTGTCTGCGTATCATAACGGTCGCTGATTTCTTTCATAATCCGCTCTTGTTCTTCTTCACTCACCTCTTTTCCTTTCTTCTTCATCGCTGCAACCTGTATCTGCATCAGGGTTTTCGAGGCTGAAGCACCGCTCATTACCGCAATCTTGGCCGTTGGCCAGGCGTACATAAAGCGTGGATCATAGGCGCGGCCGCACATGGCATAATTTCCGGCACCGTAACTATTCCCTACCACAATGGTTATTTTAGGAACCGTACTGTTGCTCATTGCATTAACCATCTTAGCACCGTCTTTGATAATGCCGCCATGCTCACTTCGTTTCCCAATCATAAACCCGGTAACATCCTGCAAAAAAATCAGAGGGATCTTCTTTTGATTACAGTTCATAATAAACCTTGCTGCCTTATCAGCACTGTCAGAGTAGATAACACCACCGATCTGCATCTCTCCTTTCTTGGTTCGCTTAACGGTTCGCTGATTGGCAACAATGCCTACGCTCCATCCATCCACTCGCGCAAAGCCGGTGATGAGCGTTTGCCCATATCCTTTTTTGAATTCAGTGAAGCTACCCTCATCCACAATGCAGTCTAAAACATCATTCATATCATACGGACTGGTTCTGGATTCCGGGATAATATCGAACACATCGCTGGCCGGACGTTTGGGGTCTTTACTCTCTTTTCGGTTGAAGCCGGCGGTTTCAAACGGGCCAAATTTATCTACCAAATCCCGAATGGTCGATAAGCATTCTTCATCGTCTTCCATCTTGTAATCGGTTACTCCCGAAATTTCGGTGTGCGTGGTAGCACCCCCCAGCGTTTCATTATCAACATCTTCCCCGATGGCTGCTTTTACCAGATAACTTCCGGCCAAAAACACACTTCCGGTTCCATCTACAATCAGAGCTTCATCGCTCATAATAGGCAGGTAAGCTCCACCGGCCACACAACTTCCCATGATAGCCGCAATTTGCGGAATTCCTTTTGCGGATATAATGGCATTGTTTCTAAACATCCGGCCAAAGTGGTCTTTATCAGGAAATATTTGATCCTGCATGGGAAGGAAAACTCCGGCAGAGTCAACCAGGTAGATCAACGGAATATGATTTTCGATGGCAATTTCCTGGGCTCTCAGGTTCTTCTTGGCAGTGATCGGAAACCAAGCTCCGGCTTTAACAGTCGCATCATTGGCTACAATCATGCACTTTCTTCCGCTTACCGTCCCAATTCCGGTTACCACCCCACCCGAGGGACATCCGCCTTGCTCTTCATACATTTCGTAGCCGGCCCAAAGCCCAAGTTCAAAGAAGCGGGAATCTTCATCAGTGAGCTTTTCAATCCGCTCACGAGCGGTTAGCTTTCCTTTACCATGCTCTTTATCAATTCGTTTCTGTCCGCCGCCGAGCTTAATCTCGTCTTCAATTTCTCCAAATTCTTCAATGATTTTATGTAACCAATGTTTGGTAGCGCTTCCGGATTCACTGCTCATATTCTGTTATCTTTTTTGTTTGTATAATGTTGATTCGAATGCTGCGTTGAAAATAGGGATTATATTTAATGTGTAAACCCCGATATTGATTTAAATCATTCAAAAAAATGACTTCCATGAGTAAGCGACTTTTAGCCATCCTTCTCCTTTTAGGTTTTTCCACCTCCATACTTGCACAACGGGTTAATTACCGACAGCTGGTCATGCAGTCGCAAAGCCCGACCATTTTTATTGAAGATATTATCCTTCCCGGAGAAGACGGTAAAACAACCCTGGCCTTTATTTTCAGGTTTAATAATGATTTTATCCCATTCAAAAAGATCCCGCTCAATCATAACCTGAAGGCTCCGGAGAATGCTGAATTCTATTCCACTATCAGGCTTAGTACGGAAATCTTTGAGGGGAAATTAAACCGTCGCGAGGATCCATCAGCTAATTCAGCTTCCCGGGATGTGTGGAAAGACACCCTGTTCACTTCCAACTTTGAGCAAACACAATCCTCAAAAATGTATGCTTCGGGTTCAGTTTCCACCAATCTGAATCCCGGCCACTACAACTTCATTCTTCAGCTCGCTATGATGCAGGAAGTAAATGAGCGAAATACACGCCGGCGTGAAATTTATGTACCCGATTTATCTACAAAAGAAACCGGGGAAGTCATTTTAGTGAAGAAGCGGAATGGAAACAGGTTAGAGCTCATGAACATGGAACAAAATGTGCTGTTCGGGGAAGACTTCTTTGCCCTGATCCGCATTCCCGGCTATGACGGCTCTGCTAACTATTCCATAAAAGTTGATAAGGCAAAAACTTCCCGGCGGGATACCACCTCCATCGAGAATATCTATTCCGCAGAACTTAATTCTGACGATGTATTCCAAAATTCTACGATCAAGCTTGTTAAATCCCAAAACCCGGCGTTAAATCTCGTCCGGGGTAATCAACCCTATACCTATGCCCTGGTATCTATTCCCGGAAGCACTTTTGAGAATGCTCCTTATTTATTGAAACTGACCAAAGAAGGGCAAGAGGAACCGGTGGCAAGATCCTTTTTCCGGTCCTACTGGCCAAATATGCCTGCAAGTTTATACAATTTGGATGTAGCCATTAATAATCTGAACTACATTATTTCTGAGAAAGAACTCAAGCAAATAAACAGCGGAAATAACCGTGAACGAGAACGAAAATTCAGGGAATTCTGGGAAAGCAAAGATCCAACGCCTAACACGGTTTACAACGAGTTAATGGCTGAATACTACCGCCGAATCGATTTTGCTTTTAAAGAGTTTGGAAGCCAGGAAAACCCCATGGGCCACGAAAGCGACCAGGGTGAAGTGTATATCAAATACGGGCCACCCTCCGAAAAAGAACGCCGGTTTCCTGAAAGCGGAAAAACCATTGAACTTTGGAAATACCCGAGTCGAACGTTTGTATTTGAGGCCACTTCCGGCTTCGGCGACTTTATGCTGGTTGGAACTCGATAACGCTGTGTATTGCCCATTAATCGCCTTATTTTAGGCGTGTCATGCTTAATAAAGAAATACCACGCATAGCTATTTCGATTGGTGACTTTAACGGGATTGGTCCGGAGATCATCTTGAAGTCATTATCCGATTTGGATTTGGGAACATCCACTCCTGTGATCATTTCCCCGAAAGAGATCATAGCATCCGTTCTCTCCTACCTTCCTTATGATTTAGATGTTAATTATTCAGATGACGTCACCGGTTTACAGACGGGAACCATTAACGTTCTCAGCTTTGCTGTGGATAATCTGAAAATGACTCCGGGCATACAGTCTGCCCTAAGCGGCAAGGCAGCCATGCAATCTATTGAGCAATGCATTCATCTTTGCATGAACCATGAGGTAGATGCAATGGTAACCGCTCCCATATCCAAAGAGGCCGTGAACCTGGCCGGTTACGAAATTCCGGGACATACCGAATTCCTGGCCACCCAAACAGGTACCAATTCTGTGCTGATGATGCTGGTTAGCGGAGATCTTCGGGTAGCTTTGGTCACCACACATATACCGGTTAAAGATGTTTCAGAAGCCATCACACCGGATGTCATCAAAGAAAAAGTTGAGATTCTTTCCTCAAGCTTGATTCATGACTTTGGGATCACCAACCCTAAAATTGCCGTATTTGGGTTAAATCCCCATGCCGGTGATGGTGGTGTAATTGGCAAGGAAGAAATCGACGTTATTACTCCAACGCTCAAGATGATCAGAGAGGAACGAAAGGATATCACCCTTCATGGCCCATTCCCTGCTGATGGATTTTTCGGGCAACAGCTCCACAAACATCACGATGCAATTTTAGCCATGTATCACGATCAGGGACTGGCTCCGTTTAAACTGCTGTCTTTTGGTAAAGGGGTGAATTTTACGGCCGGACTTCCTATCATCCGCACTTCTCCGGATCATGGCACCGCCTTTGATATAGCAGGCAAAGGCGTAGCTAATCCATCTTCTTTTAAAGAAGCGTATAAACAGGCGGTTGAACTTGCAAACAAACAAATTAGTGAAGACTGAAAAAGCCAACATCTACACTGTATTGGCCGAGCTCTACGATACCCTGATGAAGGACGTAGATTACGAAATGTGGGCAGATTTTATTGATGAAGTAATCCAAACTCACCATCCAGATCCCGTTGACGTACTGGAACTGGCCTGTGGAACCGGTGCTATTTCCCTGAATCTCGCTCAACTTGATGAGTATGAGCTGACCGCTACCGATCTTTCTGCAGCTATGATCGAAAAGGCAAGACTAAAAGCGGCCCAACAGGAAGTAGTAGTCGATTTCCATACCATGGATTTCCGGGACATCAGAAGTGAGGATACCTATGATATTATCTTCTCGGTTTTCGACAGTGTGAATTACCTTCACTCCAAAGAAGAAATCCACAAAATGCTGGATGGATGCCGGAATATTCTGAATCCGGGTGGATTATTGATCTTCGACTTTTCTACTCCTCAGAACTCCCTGGAAGCTGTTGATTACCTCAATAATGAAGAAGGAAGCTTTGGCAGTAATCGATATTTCAGAGAAAGCCGGTATGAACCGGGAGAGCATTTTCACTTTAACGAATTTGAAATAGATAAGATGGCTGACGACGGCAAAACCGTTCTGGAAAGCTATCATGAAATTCACAAGCAGCGAATTTATTCACTCAAGGAAATGCTATCAATTTTGGAACAAACCTCCTATCATCAGGTAGCCAAATATGAGGGCTTTGATTTGGTGGAAGCAGACGAAAAAAGCACACGCGTAACGATGGTACTTCGATGTCAGAAACAGCAGTAATTGAACTTAAAAATGTAACCCTGAGATATGATCATACCAGGGTATTGGATGATGTTAACTTCAAGCTTCATAATGGCGAATTTGCCTATCTGATTGGTCCAACGGGTATCGGAAAAAGCTCTTTTCTGAAGCTTTTGTACAGGGATGTTGTGCCCGATACCGGAACGGTACGGGTAACCGAATACCCGGTAAATAAAATATCCGAGCGGGAAGTACCCATGCTGCGGCGACGGCTCGGCATTGTATTCCAGGATTTTCAGCTGCTACAAGATCGCAACGTACACGACAATGTAGCCTTTGCTCTTCAGGTTACCGGAGAGAAGCCCAAGTTTATTAAACAGCGCGTGCTTGAAGTACTAACCATGGTTGGGCTCAGTCACCGCAGAAAGCACATGCCGAAGGATCTTTCCGGAGGTGAACAACAACGCGTTGTTATTGCAAGAGCATTGGCTAACGAACCCCGAATTTTACTTGCCGATGAACCCACCGGAAACCTTGACCCCAAAGCCACCAAAGACATTATGGAACTGCTTCGGAGTATTAATAACCGGGGAATGGCAGTTTTAATGGTAACGCACGACTATGCCGTGGTTAAGAAATACCGCGCCCGAACCGTTCGGATGGTAAATGGTAAAACTCAGAATTTAATCTGGAAAGGCGAGAAACTGGTTCCGGAAAAAACGTAATTCGGAATGCTTCAACAGAAGAAATTCACAGAACAAATCCGTTCGCACGCCCTTCAACTGGGTTTTGATGCCTGTGGATTTGCCGAAGCTCAACACCTCCCCTACGAAGCCCGCCGACTCGAAGAATGGCTCAAGCAGAATCGTAATGGCACCATGGACTGGATGGGCAATTACTTTGAAAAACGGGTTGATCCCACGCTGTTGGTTCCCGGTTCAAAAACCGTAGTTTCTGTATTGGCCAGCTACTATCATCCTTCTCACGAACAGCAAATTGGGGAAAAGAACGAACCGCTGATTGCCAAATATGCTCAGGGACGTGATTACCACAAAGTGCTGAAAAAGAAGCTCAAGAAACTCTTTAATTTCAGTAAGGAACTGTTGGGCGGACTTGAAGGACGTATTTTTGTGGACTCTGCCCCGGTTCTGGATAAAGTTTGGGCAAAACGAGCCGGTCTGGGCTGGATCGGTAAAAATTCGAACCTGCTCAATAAAGATATTGGCTCGTTTGTATTTATTGGGGAAATGATCATTGATGCGGAATTAAGCTACGACTCCCCCGTAACCGATCATTGCGGCTCGTGTACCCGCTGCCTTGATGCCTGCCCCACAGACGCAATTTATGAGCCTTACAGAGTGGATGCGACCAAGTGCATCTCCTACCTAACCATTGAGCTGAAGGAAGAAATAGACAAGCAGTACCAAACGGAAATTGAAAACTGGGTGTATGGCTGTGATATCTGTCAGGATGTATGTCCCTGGAACAGTAAATCCATAACTGCGCAATTCGAAGATCTCCATCCAAGAGAGTATGTGGTTGAAAGAGATCTTGATTTCTGGGAAAACCTTACTCCCCATCAATATGATAAGACGTTTGAAGGCAGCGCTATCCGTCGCGCCAAGTATGATAAGTTTAAGTCGAACGTGGAGATCGTTTCGGGGAATATCTCAAACTAAAAAAGCCGACCGATTAAAAAACCGGCCGGCCCTATAGCTACCTGGTAAGTACATCAATATCCAACGCTGCCACAGGCAACATCCTCAAAATTGCTATCCCAGCAATATCTGTTTGCAGTATCTGACCCCATTTGGTAGTAACCGGTCATAGCCTCATCATCCCAGAAAACAGTGATGTCGTTTTCCTCATCCGTATCGCTTAAGAAAACCATGAATTCATTGTCATTCTGAGTATAGGTATAGGTAGTTACCACACTGCCTGAGTCATAATAATCTGTTTCGATTTCAAGATTATTCTCCCCGGAGGTGGACCATTCAGAAATAAGAATCGGCTCCTCTTCATTGGTATCCGGGTTTAGGGTATTAAAGGTCCAGCTTCCGGAATTTCCATCAGAGGCTATACGGCCGGTTACTACTGAGTAATCTGTGATGGAATTACCCTGCCCGTCATCAAAAGACCAAAGCATTTCCCAGTTAATAAAATCACCATCGGGTTCGGCCGTTAGTTTTATAGATACAGACTCTCCTTCATAAGAATAGCTGTATTCCCAAACCCATTTACCGTTCTTAAAGTCGGCATTTTCTGAATCTGCCAGCGAAAAGAAGCTGACGTAGGCCTGAGAAGTAAAGGCAATACTACCCAGTCCCAGACCGTAGTAATAGGCCTCTGAATAATTGGAATTACTTTGCTGAGGCTGGTTTGAATCGAAATAAGAAAGGTCGGGCTCTATATTCTCAAATGTAGGCAATGCGGGGGGATCTTCATTCGCAGAAGCGGGGTCATCCCCACAAGAAATCAATGCAAACGAAAAAAGAAGTACAACCGAGAATAGTATTATTACTCTTGAATTACGCATAGTTCTGAAATTATGTTTAGGTGTTCACTTACCTATGCGTAAATTTGCCCGGAAAAGGCTCAAAATATTTAGAACTGCTCTCTTTTATCTTTCAGTGCTTTGTAGAGCAGCTCCCTTGCTCTGAAGATATGGGCTTTAACTGTACCGAGGGGTAAATCAAGCACGTCCGCTATTTCCTGGTACGACTTCTCTTCCATATGCCGCATTTCAATAACGGCTTTATATTTTTCGGGGAGATTTTCGATTGCATGCTGAACAATTGCTTTTCTCTCCTTCTTTATTACCGGGGTATCGGTTGAAAAGCTTTCATCCGGAAGCTGAATTTCCATATCCCCGTCCTTGGTTTTGTAAGGCTCGTTAATGGAAAGCGTTTGGAGCTTTTTCTTCCTTAAATAATCGATGGTGTGATTAGTGGCAATGCGATACAGCCAGGTGGAGAATGCATACTCGTTGCTATAGGAAGAAAGATTATGAAAGGCCTTCATGAAAACTTCCTGAACCAGGTCTTCAACAAGCTCCACCTCTTTAATCATTTTGCGGATATGGAAATAGAGGGGCTTCTGATACTTATCTACTAATTTCTTGTAGGAATCTTCTTTACCGGCTAATGCTTCCGCCACAAATTTGTCATCTTCGAGACTACTTGCAGACGCATTTTCGCGTGGTGAGGTATTTTTGATTTCGGAATTTTCTTCAGACATATCAACAATTATTCAGCCCTTAAAATACAAAGCCTGAGACAAATGAAAACGTCTTTTTTGAACCTTTTTTCTGAAACTTAACGCATATACCTGTGTAGTCTTTTAAACAAATAAAAAACACACAGAACTATGAGAAAATTATCCATTTTAATCGCAGCCCTGGCTGTTATCCTCGCACTCAACCCCAAAGCTTCTGCACAAGATGCTGAAAACACCTACGGGAATATCCAGATAGGAGCAGGTTTAATGTATGGAAGTGAAATAGAGCAGCCGGGTTTACGCCTCGACGGCACCTACCGAATCAATGAAGACTTTCGGGCGATAGCTGACCTCGGTTTCTATCTTCCTGATGATGCCGGGAACGCCGATGTAAACTGGTTCGAGTTTAGCGTGAACGGGAATTACATTTTTGCGAACGACCCGGAGCAAGGCCTTATCGCTTATGCCCTGGCGGGATTGAATTATACACGCGTGAGTGTAAGCTCGGGTAACTTTAGTTCCGATAATGGCGAAGTCGGACTAAATGTTGGAGCCGGAGCAGAATACGGCCTTGATTTTGCCAACTTGTTTGGTGAGTTCAAATATGTGCTGGGTGATTATGACCAGCTGAATATAGGGATCGGCCTTCGTTTTGCAATTGGCAATTAATCTGGAAGGAACAACCGCACAAGCATCGCTCCGGACGGGGTGATGCTTTTTTAATTACGCTAAGGTGATAATTGCCCCATGACGAATGCCCCCGGTAGAAACGAGGAGTTCGTCAAAATTAAAATGCTTCATGAAGCCTTCCAGAATCAGCATCCCTCCCATAAAAATATCTTCCCTTCCCTGTAGAAAAACCGGATTCTGAGCCAGCATATCTTCATGGGTATTCTCTGAAAACATATCAATATAGTGCCTTACGGTGTCAAGCTTTAGGGAATGGCCGTTTAATTTCTCCGGCTCGTAATTTGTGATATCCAGAGCCATGGCAGCCAGCGTGGTTACCGTTCCGGCTACACCCACGGCTTTTAATCTTTCATTCACCTCAAATTCCCTGCTCTTATAAAACTCGGTAATCTTATTTCTGCAGGTCTCAATTTCTTCGTAGGAAGGCGGATTACCGGACAAGAAGCGTTCTGTAAACCGGACAGACCCCATATCAAAAGAATAACCGTCAATAACTTTTCCTTTCTTAACCTGAGCGATCTCGGTACTTCCACCCCCGATATCCAGGATCAGTGTTTCTTCGTCTTCTATATTCTCCAACACCGATAACGCTCCTGAAGCTGTGCACTCCGCTTCTTCTCTTCCCGAAAGCAACCGAATCTCAAAGTCGGTTTCCTCTTTCACACTTGCCATAAATTCGTCCCGATTATTGGCATCACGAACGGCACTGGTAGCGGTAACTATGATTTGATCAACTTTAGGGAAGTCGGCATCTAAAATTTTCCGGTAGGCACTTAAGGCATCTATTACTCTTTCGGTAGCCGCCTCATTGATATTTTTATCGGCATCAACTCCTTTCCCAAGGCGGGGCACACGATGCTCTTCATGAACATTTTTAATCACCCCGTTTTCATATTCAGCCACTAACAGTAAAACCGTATTTGTACCAATGTCTATCGCTGCTTTCATGCTTCAAATAATATAGCTATCCATTCTTTATGCCGGCGGGTATCAAGGTGAGTGAGTTTTTCAAGAGCCTCCTGTTTTAACATCACCGGTTCATCCTCTTCCAGTAGTCCGGATAGGAGCAGTTTTCCGTCCTCCTTCAAAAAGCCCAGTAATTCAGGAATTAATTCTATCAAAGCATTCCGATTGATGTTGGCTAAAATCACATCGAATTTCTCACCGCTTGGAATTACTTCTGTGGAACCAAGTTTAACTTCAAAGTTATCTACTTCATTAAGAAGAATGTTTTCCTGGGCATTGGTCTCGCTCCACTCATCAATATCAAAACCAAAGGCGGATTCAGCTCCCAGCTTTAAAGCGGCAATAGCTAAAATGCCCGTTCCCGTTCCGGCGTCAAGTACTTTGTCGCCTTCACTGATAACCTCCGGGAGCCATTCCAGCATTACCCTTGTGGTTGCATGATAGCCGGTTCCAAAAGCCATCTTTGGGTCAATCATCAGCTCGATTTTATCACTGATGTCGGAATCGGTTGTTGACCAGGTAGGATGCACGTAAAACCGGCCAATAGCCTGGGGTTGTATGGTTCGTTCCCAAGTCTCGTTCCAGTTTTGATCGGGTATAATTTTTTCGCTTAGAATGGATGACTCTCCCCCGAATTTCATCAGTAGCTTCTCAATTTCTTCCCTTTTAGAATCGTCAAACCGCTGAGTGGGAATGGTCGCAATGAGCAAATCATCATCCTGCTCAAAGCCTTCAAAATCAAGATCAAAAAGTTCGGCAATCAGCAGTTCGTGAAAGTCATCATTAAGTGAAATCCGAAGTTCAACATATTCCATTATAATCGGTTGTAAATAAGTTCAGCCATTACATCACCCACCGCTTGCAGTGTTTCTCTGCTAATGATATCCATGTTATCATTATGGGTGTGCCAGTGAGGGGCAAACTGCGCATTACCCCGGGGTGTCCGGCTATGATTTATGATATTTATAATGGGAATCCGGGCTTGTTCATTCACGATTACATGATCATCGGAAACAGCGGCGCCTTCTTCATTCAGAAAATAATCTTCGTAGCCTTTCTCGGCAGCGATATTCCATACTTCTTCCACCAGATTTGGAGCATAATTCAGTGAATATCGCTCTTTTGGGAATTGAGCTCCCTCGGCTCCAACCATATCCAGCAAAATCCCAAAACGGGGGCTGTATCCCGGAACGGGAGGATTGTTCGACCAATACCGGGAACCGAGAAAGTATTTCTCCAGGCTTCCCGATTCTCCGTAATCTTCACCGTCAAACAATACAATATCTACTCCTATTGGCGGAGGATTCTCGCTGAACATCCGGGCCAGTTCCAGCAAAACGGCTACTCCGCTTCCACCATCATCTGCACCAACTATGCCTTCATCTTGTCGGGTTGAGTCCATATCAGCACGTGGACGGCTATCCCAGTGAGCACTTATCATTATCCGATCCTGAGCACTTAGGTTGAAAGCTGCAATCACATTGCCGAGTTCGAGCTGTTCATCATAGCCTTCGGCGGTAAATTCCTGTACAAAAACAGCATTGGGGCCGGCATATTCCTTGAGCTTCTCCACAAAATAAGCCTCCGCTTGCCGGTGAGCTTCCGTGTTCGGCACACGGGGACCAAAATCTACCTGTTGCTGAACAAACTTATAGACGGTATCTGCATTGAATTCAGGAACCTCTCGCCCTTTTTCGGAAAATTGAAGGCCTGATTTATCAGAATCTGAACAGCCGGTTAATAGAAGTGCCAGAGCTAAGAAAAGCCATTTATACATCTCGGTGTACCATTGTTGCTGAAGATTGGGCGGTAGGATAAATAATGGTGTCCATAATATTCACGTGGGCCGGACGGTTCGCTACAAAAACGATGATTTCGGCAATATCCTGAGCAACCAGCGGCTTCATTCCTTTATAAACCTCTGCCGCTTTTTCTTTGTCGCCTTTAAAACGTACTTCGCTGAACTCAGTTTCCACCAGTCCGGGCGATACCATACTCACACGGACTTCTGTCCCATGCAGATCTTTCTTGGTCGATTCGGTAATGGCCTTTACGGCATGTTTTGTGGCGGTGTAAACCACTCCCCCGGCATAGGATTCGTGACCTGCCGTAGAACCCACATTTATAATATGCCCGGTGTTTCGTTCTTTCATTTGCGGGATGATAAGCCGGGACAAATACAGCAGTCCTTTGACATTCGTATCAATCATAGTATTCCAGTCATCAAACTCTGCATCGTAAACCGGGTCGGTTCCTTTGGCAAGGCCGGCGTTATTCACCAGAAGATCTATGTTGGCTGTCAGTGATTCTACAAAAGACCGACAGGCATCAGCATCACGTATATCAAAAGCGGCTGTTTGAACCTTTACCTCATACTCTGATTCGAGCTTTTCTTTGATCTCCTCCAGCCTTTCCTCACGGCGACCGGTAACTACGAGATGTACCCCTTGTTCAGCCAAAAGCTCCGTGGTTTTGTAACCAATACCTGCGGTAGCTCCGGTTACAATTGCCGTTTTACCTTTCAGCCTGTTCATAAGTGTGGAGTAGTTTTATGATTGGAGTTCTACAAGTCGTGCAGCATTCAGAACCTTGGTTTCCTGGAAGCTGTCTCCCATAAACTGAATGCCGTAAGGAAGTCCGTTACTGTGTGTACCCGCAGGAACACTGATTCCACAAATACCGGCCAGGTTAGCTGTAATGGTATATACATCGTTCAGGTACATTTGCACGGGATCATCCATTTTAGATCCTAAGTCAAAAGCCGTGGTTGGCGCCGTAGGGCTTACGATTACGTCCACTTTTTTGAAGGCTTCCTTATAATCGTTCTGTATGAGTCGGCGCACTTTTTGGGCTTTACCGTAGTAGGCATCATAATAACCCGCACTCAATACGTAGGTCCCCAGCATAATACGCCGCTTTACTTCCGTTCCAAACCCTTCGGTTCTGGATTTTTTATACAAGCGAATGAGCGGAGAATCCAGCTTTGAAAGTTTTTCCTGTAGCTCAATTTTTTCTTCGCCTTTGGCCTGTTCGAATGCTTCTTTTAAAGCCTGCTCTTCTTTTTTGAGCTCATCCCGCATCTCATCCTTATCAGCGCGGTGCCCGTACCGAATTCCATCATATCGGGCCAGGTTACTGGAGGCTTCAGCTGTAGCTAAAATATAATAAGTGGAGATTCCATATTTGGTATGAGGCAGATGAATGGGAACCAACTCGGCCCCATCTGCTTCCAGCTTATCCAGTACTTCTTCGATACCTTTTTTGATTTCCTCATCAAGACCTTCACCAAAAAATTCCTCAGGCACCCCGATTTTAATATTCTTGTCTGGATTTTGAACCGCACCCACATAGTCATCTTTCTCACGGTGTGATGAAGTGTTGTCCCGTTCATCAAAGCCGGCGATGACATCTAAAATGCGGGCGGTGTCTTCCACTGAATTAGCCAGCGGACCGATACAATCAAATGAAGAAGCAAATGCAACCAGTCCGTATCGTGAAACCCGACCATAAGTAGGCTTCAACCCAACAACACCACAATACGAAGCGGGCTGACGAATGGAACCACCGGTATCTGAACCTAAGGTTGTCATGGCCATTCCGGAAGCTACAGCAGCTGCACTCCCGCCTGACGAACCACCGGGCACTTTATCAGTATTTTGGGGATTCTTAACAGGACCGAAATTGCTGTACTCGTTGGTGGAGCCCATCGCAAATTCATCCATATTAAGTCGCCCGATAAAGATGGCGTCTTCTTCCCGAAGTCGTTCAATTACGGTGGCATCATACACGCTTTCGAAGTTCTCAAGTATCTTTGACGCACAGGTTAGCTTCTTTCCTCGCTCAGAAATCACGTCTTTGATTCCCATCACCACCCCGGCAAGCTTTCCGGCGGCACCGTTATCAACCTTTTTTTGAACCTCATCGGCCCGGGCAAGAGCCCCCTCAAAATCGGTGGCTACATAGGCATTGATTTCCGAATTATGGGTCTCAATTTCTTTTCTGTACTGCTCTACAAGTTCTCGAAGTTTTAGTTCTCCTGATAAGACTTTTTCTCGAGTCTCTGTAATAGTCATGTAGTTCAATTTCTGGGTTTATTTGCTTTTAGAAGAGGTTTCTTCGTGATTAGCCGCATCATTTATATCGCGGGAACTGTCTTCAATTTCTTTTTTGATGTCTTTTGAAGCCTGGCGGAATTCTTTAATTCCCTGCCCTAATCCACGAGCCAATTCCGGAATGCGTTTTGCTCCGAAAAGTACCAAAACCATGATGGCAATAATGAGAATTTCAGGTGCACCTAAACTGTTAAACATAAAATAATCCTCTCAGGATTTAGTTGATGTATTTGTGCGAAGATAACAATATTTTCGGCACGAATTTGGAACAAAAATTTTATTTATTCACTTGTGTTTTATCAACACATGTGTTTATTACACTCATTCATTCTAAAATAATTACTTAACTATGATTTGGACCGTTGAATTAGCCGCAGCTTTAGATGATGCCCCTTTCCCGGCCACCCGGGAAGAACTTATTGAATGGGCAGAACGCAATGGCTTGCCTAACCAGGTTATTGTAAATCTCGAAGAGCTTGAAGAAATCGAACAAGGTGAAGAGCCTGTATATGAAGGTATTGAAGATATCTGGCCCGACTACATCCGAAAAGAAGACTTCTTTCATAATGAAGAAGACGAAGGATTCGATTACGACGACGTTTAATAACTAATCCTCAACAGAGGCTGCGGTTGTTCTGTAAAGAACAGCCGTTTTTTCTGTATTACCTTGCTTGCATCTATCTACAGCCTACTTAGAATCACATTTCTGCTATGTATTTTTGCATGGGTGGGTATCATTCACCCTGCAGAAATTTATGCTCAACAAACTCAGGAAAGCACCAACACCGAAGATGTAGTGCGCCGTATCCGGTTTTCAGGAAATGAAAACATCAAAGACCGCACTTTAGAAACGCTGGTAAGAACCCGTACCAATCGCGAATTCCTCGGAATCCCACGCTTTACCCCCTGGTACTTTATCTGGAACTTGTCGAATGGAATATTTGGTGAAGACCCCACCTACCTGAACCTGCAAACCGTTGCCAACGATATGGAGCGGATTGCCCTGTACTACGAGTCGCTGGGTTTTTTGGATGTGGCGGTAGATACAACCATTGTAGAGTACCGGACCGATAAAATTGAGGTCTCTTTTATTATAGATGAAGGTGAGCCTTATTTCATCAATACCATTTCGTACCGGGGAATACCGGGATTTTCAGATCCTCAAAAGAGGGTGAACTTCCTGGAACAAAGCATCCTTACCAAAGGACGTATTGATGAAAACACTTACCGTGTAAACCGTCAGTACAGTTCACAGGAGCTCAGCAATGAGCAGCAACGGATCATCACCTTCCTGAAGAATAATGGGTATGCCTCCGTTCAGCGGGATTCCGTCATTGCTTTGGTGAAGCCCGATTCCACTTCAGCCAACACCCTCGATGTGTTGTACCAGGTGAATCCCGGAGAGATTTATCGTTTCGGCGATATCAGGGTTCGTTTAAGTGACGAAGAACCTCCCGTTAATTATACCCAAAAAGATACTCTGATCGGCCCTCCACATACCGTGGATTCTTCGAATGTGATATATCTGCAGAAAGAACCGGGTACGCAATCTCACTTTAGCTTGCTTTCCAGTCAGCTGCTGTTTAAGCCGGGTTCCATTTACAATCACTCTTTATATCTGGAGACGGTAAATGAGTTTCAGAATCTCGGGATGCTTTACATACAACGCTTCGGGCAGAACGAGAACCAGGCCCTGCCGGACTTCAACAGAGAAGAAATTCCGGTTTACTTTGACCTTCAAACCCTTACCAAACACAGTATTTCTACCGAACTGTTTGGGATGAAGCGATATGGTTACGGTACAGGTTTTGGAATCGATTACAACAATAACAATGTATTCGGAAATGCAGAAAACCTGATTATCGGTGCCAATGCCAGTTTCGAGTTTGTGAGCCCGGCTGTTTTGGAAGAAATTGACACCACTGCCACTCAATCTTCCGTATTCCGAAGCTACGAATTGAGAGCTGAGTACTCTGTTCCCCGCTTGAACTTCCCATTCCGCACTCTTGATAACCGTCCGGGCTTTACCAGTGGTGTAACCCGATACTTGTTATCCTATAGCCGTTCCGATCAGCTGTTATTCGATATAAACTCTGACGTGGGTTTTAACATGCGGTATGAAGTTAATCACACCCCCAATTATTCCAGTTTCCTGGACTTAATTGAACTGGATTTGGTGGATACCAACCCATCCGATGCCTACATCCGAAACCTTCGCAATGAATTTGGTACCGATACCCTTCAGGATGGCACCATCGTAGATGCCTTTGAACTGCAGCGTATTCTGGAGGATTTTGAGCCGCAGGTATCATCCATCATACGATATACATTCCGAAGCCAAAACACGGATCTTATTAAAAGAAATCGCGGGTATTTCAGTGAGTATTCCATTTCGGTGGGTGGTAACATCCCCTACCTGATTGACAATCATATTTCAACACCAGACACGCTGGAAGGCAATCTTCCCTCCCTGTTTGGTTTGAGTGATAACGATTTAAGCTACAGCCGTTTTGTAAAGCTTTCTGCAGATTATCGTCGCTACGTCCCCATTTCAAATTCAGGAGTATTTGCCTGGAGACTTTTTGGTGGTTTTGCCCAACCTTACGGAGGCTCCAACTCTATCCCGCTTAACCGAAGGTTTTTTGCAGGAGGAAGTAATGATATTCGTGGCTGGGCTCCGTTCCAGCTTGGACCGGGTGATATCTCTACCGACAACGTGAACATTCCCGGCGGTGAAATCAAGCTGGCTGCCTTTAGCGAAGTACGGCAAACTTTCATCCGGGACTTTCTGGGTGCCAACTGGATGGCTGCCCTATTCGTGGATGCCGGCAATGTGTGGTACGGTCCTGAAAATGATTTCCGCGATGAAAACAACCAAGACAGGCTTGAACAAGGTCGTTTTCGTTTTGACAATTTTTATAACCAAATTGCTGTGGGCAGCGGACCGGGTTTACGTTTAGATTGGGAATATGTGGTAGTTCGGTTTGATTTTGCCTTCCGCCTGCACGACCTTCAGGATGGCTGGTTAAACAACAAGCAGCTATATTTCAGTTTTGGGATCGGTCACTCCTTTTAACCTCAATCACAGGTGCTATGTTTGATAAATTAAGTCGCTTAAAAGATCAGTCGAATATCGTCTTCAAGTCGAAGTTCCTGGCAAACCTCAACCCGGCTGAACGCTATGAGTTTCTGCAACTTTGCCACCGCCGAAGCTACAAAGAGGGCGAATACGTATTCTACAAAAACGATCCCGGTACCGGCATGTACTTCATCGAAAAAGGGAAAATACAACTCACCATTGGAAACCCGGATGATGAAACAGCAGAGGGTATTATTTCTGAACTTGAGCTGGAATCGCCGGATAGCTTCGGAGCACTTTCCATTGGATATAATTTGAGGAGAAAGTCCTCAGCACGTTGCGTCACCGATTGTGACCTGCTCGGGTTTTTCAAACCGGATTTTGAAGTCCTACGAGACCGGCATCCTCAAATAGCCGTTAAATTTTTGCAAACACTTACCAACATCGCTTTACGTCAGCTGGAAACAACGGCCCGGAAACTTGCCGAAGTTTCAAGTGAACAGCTGGCCCTCAACATTCAATTTCAAACGTATTACGAAGCAAACAGAGAAGAGAAAGTATAAATATGTCGCTTAAAAAAGGTCAGGAAGTAGAACTCGAAATTATAGATGCGGCGTTTAAGGGTAAAGGTTTGGCAAAGGTGGATGGACTTGCCGTATTTGTACCCGGCACCACCCCGGGAGATAAAGTAAAAGCCCGAATCGTTAAAAAGAAAAAGAAGCACCGGGAGGCAAAACTGCTTGAGGTGTTGGAACCCAGTCCGCACCGCATTGAGCCTAAGTGCCAGCATGCCAAAGTCTGTGGCGGTTGCAGCTGGCAGCATATCCCCTACCAGAAACAGATTGAGTTCAAAAGCCAGCAGGTTCGGGATCACATCGAGCGAATTGGCGGGCTGGATGGTTCCATCGTCAAAGAAGCAGTCGGTGCCGATCAGGAGTTTTACTACCGGAATAAGATGGAGTACAGCATCAGCTCACGCCGCTGGCTCACGGAAGAAGAAATCCGGAGCGATGAGTATGTGGATGATTCTGCCTTTGCAGCCGGACTTCATGCCCCGGGGCGTTTTGATAAAATCCTGAACTTGAAGGAATGTCACCTGCAGGTGAAAGAATCGTTTGAGATTCTGGATTTCGTGAGAAGCTACTGCATTGAGCACGGCATTGAACCGTACGATACCTTTGAAAACACCGGTTTTATGCGGCACGTGATGATCCGAAACTCCCATCACACCGATGACTTTATGGTGAACCTGGTGACGTACCAGGATGATCAGGAAGTAATGCAAAAGATGACAAAAGCCTTGCTTGATGAATTCTCCTTCATCACCACCATCGTGAATAATGTGAACGATACGAAAAGTCCAACGGCAGTCGGACGCTTTGAGAAAGTGCTGCACGGCCCGGGTTACATTGTCGATAAAATCGGGGAATTTACCTTCAAGATTCACCCCAATGCATTTTTTCAAACCAATACCGCACAAGCAGAAAAGCTGTATGAAATTGCCCGGGATTACGCCGAACTGGAAGACGGTGATGTTGTGTATGACCTGTATTGCGGAGTGGGTACCCTGAGTTTATTTATGAGCAAACCGGCCAAGCACGTTCTGGGAATCGAACTGGTGGATGTGGCCGTTGAAAATGCACGGTTCAACGCAAAAGAGAATGAAGTCGGGAATGTTTCTTTCATTAAGGGAGATATGAAAGATGTATTTACCCAGGAAGTGGTAGATGAATACGGGGCTCCCAATGTACTGATCACCGACCCTCCCCGCGCCGGCATGCACCCGGATGTGGTTGAACGGCTTTGTGAGCTGAAAGTCCCTCGCATTGTATACGTAAGCTGTAACAGCTCCACCATGGCGCGCGACCTGAAAGAACTAAAGGAAGTGTATGAGATCGAAGAAGTGCAGCCGGTGGATATGTTCCCTCAAACCTATCACATTGAAGCGGTAGCCAAGCTGAAGCTTCGGGATTAATACAAGTTGCTTCAGCCCTGAAAGGCTTTGCTTGTTTACAGCAATGAATTTGGATCTTAATACACATTTGAGCTGGGTTTTGGCCTGTTCAAGTACACAAGCATGTGGTTCACCCCTGTGCTTTACAAACATGCTTAAACTATATAAACAAATACGCCACCAGCCAAACGATCGGAATGCTCTCCACCCAAAAAGAAGCGTAATACCTGCCCTGATTTTCACGGCTGAACCAGACCGCCATCAGAAGAATCCCTAATACACCGAAGTTCATCGGCATATAGGAGGCGTAAACATACTTCTGAAGGTAAATGAGGATAGCTATTACACCCACCAAGGCCGTTCCAAGCCACTTCGTTTTCTGAACTCCCATCATTTGCGGAATAGTCACAAGGTGAGGCATATCATATTTCAGATCCCGAATCTCAAAGGGTAGCATCAGGACTATCACAAATAAGAATATCTCTGCACTTTGCAGAAGAACCCGTTCACTCAAAAAACTCATGTAATGGTATTGAAGGGGCAGTACAACGGTAAACCCGACCCAGACTGCGGCGATCACAAATACTTTAGCTCCTTTGAAACTCCTCAGGTTCTTTTGCCTGAAGAATGGAATGGTGTACAAAGCGGTAAGCACTCCCACAACTCCCGTTGTGTACCAAATATGGGCCGGAAGTAACCGGCCGAAGTACAATAAACCGGCGAAGCTGCACACGGTAAAAATCCGAATGAGTAATACATTCTTCGTAATCTCAAGATGATGCCGGTTTGAAATGCCGGCGTACTTCACAAAATTATATCCGCAGATGGTTCCCAGCCAAATAAAAAGCAATAACGTTGGCTCCGGCACAAAACCAAATTGCATCACCGAAAGCGCAGCAAGAGCCATTACGGCAAGCCCTACATGAATACTGCTCTGCAAATAAAAATCGAAGATAGATCCTATAAATTTCATGGGGTGAACTTATGCATTTTCAGGAAGACTAAAACACCGGCATATTATTTTGTCACAAATAACCATTCCAACGGTCTTTCATTTATTAGCTTTGTACTCTGATTCTTTGCTACAAACAAAATGTTACCACAACCTTTTACTTGAAGAAGTCTCACGATTCTCTATATTCGCAACACCAAACACAACCAACTAAATTTCCCTATGAGATTTTTACCCTATCGCTCTTTCCCTCTCCTCATTCTCCTGTCCTCTTTAATACTGATAGCTTCCGGCTGTAAAATTTACTCTGAAAAAGTTTCTGAAGAAGACTACCAGAGAGCCGAGAAAATGCTTTCCGGACATACCAATGATCTGGTTCACGGAACCATTGCCGGAGAGGAATGGCTGGATGATGACCGCCTTATTTACCGCCATTCTTTAGCGGACGGAACTGAATTTATGATGGCTGATCCCGAAGCGAGAACCAAAGAACGGGCTTTTGACCATAACCGGCTGGCTGATGTTTTATCAGGAATGATGGGCGAAGATGTGGAACCGCTTGACCTCCCTTTCCGGAGTTTTGACTTTACCGACGGTGGCGAGGCCATCACCTTTTCTGCCGATGGCAAAGAGTATCAATGTGAACTCACCGGCTACGATTGCGAAATCACCCGCGATGAAGTCCGCAATTACTGGAATGAATCAGTTTCCCCCGATGGAAAGAAATCGGTGTTTATCAGGGATCATAACCTCTTTATGCGGAATCTCGAAACCGGCCGGGTAACTCAGCTGACCTATGACGGCCGCGAGAACTTCGGCTATGCCACCAACAATGCCGGTTGGGTGAAAAGAGACGGCCCCGTGGTATTATGGTCACCCGATTCAAAACGAATTTCGACCTTTCAACAGGATGCCCGTGGTGTTGGAGAAATGTACCTCGCTTCCACTAAAGTGGGTCACCCGGAGTTGGAGGCCTGGAAATATCCCTTACCGGGTGACAGTGTAATTTTCCGCATTCACCGGGTAGTAATTAACCTGGAACCTGCACCGAAAGTAGTCAGGCTGCGCAAATCTCCTGACCCTCAGCGTTCAACCATCACCGATCATATTGCGGACTGGAGCGGTTCGTTCCTGGATAATGAATGGAGTAATGACAGCAATACGCTGGCTTTTGTAACTGTATCCCGGGATCATCAGGATGTGCACCTTCAAACCGCTAATCCAACTACCGGCAGTGTTCGGTCTGTGTTGACTGAAGAAACCGACACCTTTTTCGAGTCCGGTAACGACATGGTGAACTGGCACGTGCTGAACGAAAGCAATGAAGTGATTTGGTATTCACAGCGGGATAACTGGGGACATTTATACCTCTATGACCTTCAAACCGGCAAGCTTAAGAACCAGATTACCTCCGGCGACTGGAATGTGAATCAGGTTCGTCACGTGGATGAAGATTCCCGAACCATCTATTTCACCGGTGCGGTAAGTGAGGAAGGCGATCCCTATTTCGAATACTTTTACAGGGTGAATTTTGACGGGACCGAGCTCCGCCTGCTAACGCCTGAAGAAGCGCATCATGAAATCGAAGTCTCTGAATCCGGAAACTACTTTGTGGATACCCGTTCCACCCCAACCACTCCACCCACTTCCGTTATTCGAAACATGGATGGCGAAGTGCTGGTTGAACTTGCATCCGCTGATATCTCAGAACTGCAGGCCCACGGCTGGGTTCCTCCGGTTCCGTTTTCCGTTAAAGCCAGAGACGGGGTCACCGATTTATACGGATTGATGTATAAGCCGTCCAATTTCAGCTCATCGGAGTCGTACCCTGTGTTGAATTACATTTACCCCGGCCCGCAAACCGGTAGTGTAGGCAGTCGCGCTTTCCGTGCCGCCCGTTCCGACAAACAAGCCCTGGCTGAACTCGGCTTTATCGTGGTTGAAGTTGATGCGATGGGCACGCCGGGACGCTCTAAAGAATTTCATGACTTCTATTATGGAAACATGGGCGACAATGGCCTTCCCGATCAAATTACCATGATTGAACAGCTTGGTGACCGTCATTCCTGGATGGATATAAGTCGTGTGGGGATTTTCGGTCATTCCGGAGGTGGGTTTGCTTCTACCCGTGCCCTTTTCGCCTATCCCGGTTTTTATGATGTCGCTGTTTCAGGCGCCGGTAACCATGATAACCGAAACTATGCTGATCCATGGGGAGAGAAGTGGCAGGGGCTGCTCAAAGCTACCAACATTGATGGAGCTACCGATGATCAGTCCACCAACTACGACAATCAGGCCAACCAATTACTGGCCGACAGCCTGGAAGGCAAGCTGCTGATCACCCATGGTACACTCGACAGCAACGTCCCTCCTTACAACACACTGCTGGTCGTAAACGCCCTGATTGAAGCCAACAAAGACTTTGATATGATCATGTTTCCGAACCGCGGACACGGATATTACAGCGAGGATTATATGATGCGAAAGCGCTGGGATTATTTTGTGAAACATTTGAAGGGTGTGGATCCGCCGAAGGAGTATCAGTTTGGGGGGATTGACGAGTGACAAACGACGAGTGACGAGTGTCAAACGACCAATGACTAATGACCAGTGACGATTAGCGATTAAAAATGACCAGAAATGGATAATGGTGTAAAGGAAAAGTTTGAGGCGTACCCGGAGCATATCAGGGTGAAGATGGAGCGGTTGCGGGGGCTGATTTATGAGGTGGCCGGTAGCACGGAGGGCGTGGGGGAACTGGAGGAAACGCTGAAATGGAGTGAGCCGGCTTACCTTACCAAACGACCAAAGAGCGGTACCACCTTGCGCATCGACTGGAAGGAGAAAAGCCCGGATCAGATTGGGATGTATGTAAGCTGCAATACCTCTTTGATTGATACCTACCGAAGCATGTTTGGTGATGAGCTGAATTTTGAGGGAAACCGCGCCATTCTTTTACCAGTCGATACCGAGCTCCCTGAAAAAGAACTTCGGATTTGCATTCAGATGGCGCTGCGGTATCATTTGGATAAACGGTAGATACCAACCAAAGTCATTCTGAGCGGTAGCGAAGAACCTTTGCCACGAAATGATTACCAAGTGTTTTCCGGCTAAGAGCCATCTCCGCCAGCTGGCGGATCAGGATGACTTTTAATTCTACCTATTTCCTCATCCTATCATTTCTGCGGAGCCTGCCTGCCAGTAAAGACTACTCATACCCTACTCCTTTACATTTCAGCCACTTGTAAATAATGGGTTTGTACTTTTAGAAAGAATTTTCGCACCTTCGCTTATTATAAAATCGGACGTTAGGCGAATACTAAGGGTTAAAAAATCGTGTAAAGGCGGTTTCGGTTCGTTCGCCCTAACAATACCCTCGTTTGGATAATATTATGTTATACCAATTTCAGAAATTCAGATGATTAAAAAGATTCCTATTGTTTTGTGGTTCTATCAAGCAATATCCCTATTCTTTATAATTGCACATGCTGCTGGTGCTTATAGCTATGTTGTCGAATTATTTTCAAGTTTTACGACAACAAATTTTTTGGGAACCGCATTAAATTTTCTCGCCCTTGTTTTTATCTGTACGGTCATTGTTGGCATTTGGAAAAGAAAAGTATTTGCAAAGTTTGGCGCTGTTTTTCATTCATTTCTGCTATTTATTCTCGCTATATATATTTCCATAAGAGGTTACTTAGAATTCGCGCCAGAAGACATTTATTATCAGATTGGATATGTAGCGTTTTATTTATTGTTTACCGGAACTTTTTTATCAATACCTCTGATAATCTGGAAGTCAAAACAAGTGAATAAGTTTTTCACAGAACCAAATAGATTGGCATAACAAGGTGTTTAAACGCTGGGTCGTTAGGTAACTAATTCAAACCAACTATATCAATGGAAGAGTTTGGAGATGATTTTCCCTCGTTCCCAACACCCCTGTTGGGAATGCTATAGTGGACCACCCGGTCCACCCGTGCAAAAGCATGATATTCTTGCCATTTATTAACTCATAATTCGCGCTCCGTTTAAATGCTGGGTCGTTATATAACCTATCTATTCTCTTGTTCCCAATAGTGGAACTTTCTATATTCTTTTATGCGAGTATTTGCCCGAAAGACATTACGGGAGTTTTGGATTAATCATTCGGACAGTGAAGATGCTTTAAAGGCATGGTTTTCTGAAGCAGAGAATTCCCAATGGGAATCACCTTCTGACATTAAGAATAAATATCCACATGCGAGTATTCTTCCTGACAACCGAGTGGTTTTCAATATCAAGGGCAATAACTATAGGTTGGTGGTCAAAATTAATTATGACTACGGACAGGTATTCATCCGTTTTGTAGGTACTCATGCTGAATACGACAAAATTGATGCAACAACAATTTAAAGCGGATATTAATCATGCAGATTCAACCCATACATACCGAAGACGATTATCAAAGAGCATTAGATCGGATTGAAAAAATCTTTGACGCCAAGCCTGGAAGTGACGAAGGTGACGAATTGGAAATATTAGGAATTTTAGTGGATGAATACGAAAAAAAGCATTTCCCTATTGAAGCTCCAAAACCCGTTGAAGCTATTAAGTTTCGCATGGATCAATTAGGAATGCAACAGAAAGATTTGGCCAAAGTGTTGGGATCAAAATCACGAGCAAGTGAAATACTCTCAGGGAAACGCTCTCTTTCTCTCCGTCATATTAAATTGCTGCACAAAAAACTTGGGATCCCGGCAGAAGTATTAATTCAAGAACCAGAGCCGGTTACATAACAAAGTGTTTTCCCCTCGTTCCCAACAACCCTGTTGGGAATGCTATAGTGGACCACCCGGTCCACCCGCGCAAAAGCATGTAAGCTAAACACATCTTTAACCGGCAAATAAGGTAACCGGAATCAATCCCTCCCGGCCCAGGTAATTTCCTGCAGATGAATACCTCCAGTCATCCGGAGCATTCACCCAGCCCGCCTTTACAGGATTCTGATGAATGTATGCAATCTTCTGAGCCATCATCTCTGTCGTACTGAGTTGCTTTGGATGCAGCCCCTCTTCCCACACTTGAAAGGTGCGGTGCCTTTTATAAGACCGTTTGCATTCTTTCAACTTCCGCAACCACCGGGTATGTCCATACCGCTTTAACACCTCCAGTATCTGTCGCGCAGCATAGGATTTTGTAAGCCTGAGCTTTTTTGATAATTGCTCTCCCTGTACCACCGCATGAAAATGATTAGGCATGATTACATACGCATATACCTTAACCGACCTCATATTTTGCAGCACCATAAACTGTTCAAGTAATACCTGAGCAACCTGCGGTTTTGAAAATAGCGGAAGCTCTTCCAATAAGGTGCTACTGACAAAGTATGGGTAGTGTGATTCATAAAATTTGTATCGGCTTCGTCCCATTGTTTCTTTTTTAACAGTTAGAGGGCTAAGAATGGAACTCCTTACAAAATAATTCTAAATCAGGACCGGGAGGTCCGGGCGGGCGTTCCCAACATGGATGTTGGGAACGAGAGCTACAGTGTTGGGAAAGAGGGCTAACGAGGGCTAGTTGCCCTCTTGAGGCCCGGCCTACAATCTGTAAAACGTAGTCACCAGAACCCCGCCCCATTCCACTGCGGGAACAGCCAGCCATTGTTCTTTTTTTTGAACCCGAAGGTTAAATGGTGGTGCCAGCAAATCAACCCCGCTCCCCTTTTTAAGCCGGGTTCCCTGACCTGAAATGATGTCTTTATTGGGTTCAAAATCGCCTTCGGGCAGGTGTTCGGTTAAAATGATATACTTATAATCATACAGCTTACACACAATACGCTGTATCTCTGCATTCGATAGATGCTGCAACACCTGCCTGAGGATCACACAATCTCCGGGCGGCCATTCATCTTCGGCAATATCCAGGCATCGGAATTCCAGGTGGTCGGCCTCAAATTTCTCTCTGTTTCGTTCAATAAGATCCGGTACGATATCTACCCCCACATACTTCTTGGTATGCTTTACCAGCTCCTTGCCAACGTTGAAGTCGCCACATCCCAGATCACAAACCACCGGGGGTTCTTCAAAAGAACGCAGAAAAGTAGCTACAGCCTCTACATAAGGTTCAACCAACTCAGGATGATGCGAACCGGTTCCGGAATAAAAATCTGCATGCTCTCCGCCCCACAGATTTTTTTGATACACCTGCTCCATGGCATCTTTGGTGGGCCAGGGTTTTTTAGAACGGTTTGGGTTTTGTCTACTCATGGAAGCAATGGTAACCATTATACCTTTGGGATGCATCTGACTGAGACCTTTGCTTCTTGTATGTATAGAATTAATTTTGCTATTTCACGGAAGCTGATTTCCAAACCGGGGCTATAACATTTCAAACTAACAAGGGTTCACAAATGACCACTAAAACATTCGGGCTTATATCATTGCTGATATATTGTTCCACTGCATTTGCTGTCGCACAGTCAAAGCAACACCAACCCATCATCGATGTACACCTGCATGCCACAAACGAAAATTCTGCCTCAGCGGAACAAGTGCTTCAGCAGATGGATGACCACCATGTAGTATTGGCTGTGCTATCAGGAGCCGACCGGGAGCTTGCAGCAGCATGGAAAGCGAATACTCCGCATAAATTTAAGATCGGGCCTTCCTTTCCCTGCACCGACGGCATGTATCCGAGAATGTATCCCTGCTTTCCGGAAGGTGACGGCTGGCCCGACCCGGATTGGTTGCGAAAAGAATATGAAGAAGGGCGCATGAGTGCCATGGGAGAAATGCTGTATGTTTACTATGGTATGGCCCCTTCTGACGAACGGCTGGAACCTTACTTCAAAATGGCTGAGGAACTCTCGATTCCGGTGGGTGTGCATGCCGGTCATGGTCCGCCACCACAACGCCGCCTGAAAGGATGCTGCCCGAATTTTGATGAAGAAATGGGAAACCCCTTACTATTGGAGCCTGTATTAAAGAAACATCCGAATCTTAGAATTTGGCTTATGCACGGCGGTGAGATTAACTTCCATGATCAGGCTATCCGCTTAATGAAGAAATACCCCAATGTATATACCGATATGAGTATTCTGAACAGCGTAATGCCCGCGGAGCTTCATGCCCGTCTCCTGAAAAGCTTTATTGACGTCGGGCTTGAAGACCGCCTGATGTTCGGCTCCGACAACCTCCCTTACGGATTAATCATGAAACGTCTGTATGAAATTGACTTCTTGTCTGATAAGCAACGCCGCAACATATTGTATGATAATGCCGCCCGTTTTTTTGATTTAAGTGAGGAAACGATAGCTAAACACCACGGAGAAACTGAAAAGTAATGATGATCCGCCCCGTTCAGCCCAAAGACATCCCTGATATCAAGAACATCTACAACTACTACATCCGGGAGACATCCGTCACTTTTGAAGAAGCTGAGATAACCGAAAATGACATTCAGTCCCGAATACAAAAAGTAGAATCAGCCGGACTCCCCTGGCTGGTCGCTGAATATCAAAACGAAATCGCGGGTTATGCATACGCCACCAAATGGAAAGAGCGATCAGCATACCGGCATTCGGTGGAGATATCGGTATATGTGGACCATAACCGTCACGGAAATGGCTGGGGAACCAAACTCTACCAGGCTTTATTCACCGAACTTCAGAAAAAGGATATTCATCTGGCCATAGCTGGCATCACCTTACCGAATGATGCCAGCATCGCCCTCCACGAAAAGTTTGGGATGGAGAAAGTGGCACACTTCAAAGAAATCGGCTTCAAATTCGGCCAATGGCTGGATGTGGGGTATTGGCAAAAGAGATTATGAGTGGCTGTTTCCATTCTGATGCTGAGCTACAGAACGAGCTATAAGTTAGTTTAGCATCAGGTTCCCTAAAACACCGGAATACCTTCCCTATTGAAATATGTTTTGGTCTCTGAAATAAGAGCTGCACATGGTTCATCAGTATCGAATAACTCATAATCCATGTTCAAAGCTTCCCATTTGTATTCCCCCATTTTATGGAAAGGCAGCACCTCCACCCGTTCCACGTTTCCTAAATGACGGGCATATTTGGCCATTTTCGCTATGGCATTCATATCGTCCGTGTAGCCCGGCACAAGAACAAAACGTAGCCATACCGGCTTATTCATGGCTGCCAGCCGCTCTGCAAAATCGAGAGTGGGTTGTAAATTGACACCGGTTACTTTTTTATACCCTTCCGGGTCGAAGTGTTTGATATCGAGGAGTACCAGATCGGTCAGCGACAATAGTTCATCATCTGCTTTATGGCCTACAAACCCTGATGTATCCAAGGCAGTGTGCAATCCCATCATTTTGGATCCTTCGAAGATGGCCTTTACAAAGTCCGGTTGCCAAAGCGGTTCACCACCCGAGAGCGTCACGCCGCCCTTCATAGATAAAAGCATCTCTTTTTGCCTTGCAATACCCCGCAGTTCAGTGAAAGCATCTGTTCTTATGCCTCCTTTGTATCGCCTGCTATCCGGGTTATGGCAGTACACACACTTTAGTGGACACCCATTCAAAAATATTACCCGTCGTATTCCGGGGCCGTCCAGGGTTCCGGCTGTTTCTACAGAGTGCAGATATCCGGTTACATTTTCCATTCTCGTTTCCTCTTTTTAAAAAGGAGTACTGATTTTGTGGTCAGTACTCCTTTCCTGCTGCTACTTCAATGATATATATGATTTACGGTCGGTTGTTGTCAGTTCCTTTCATGGAAGGTTCTTGTGATCACATCCATTTGCTGTTCTTTGGTCAGCTTATTGAAATTAACTGCGTAGCCTGACACGCGAATCGTGAGTTGAGGATATTTTTCAGGATGATCCATCGCATCCACCAGCGTATCGCGGTCAAATACATTCACGTTGACATGGTGGCCGCCTTCCTTAAAGTATCCGTCCAGCAGGTTTACCATGTTTTCCACCCTGTCTTCATCCGTTCTGCCAAGGGCTCCCGGTACAATAGAGAATGTATAGGAAATCCCATCCTGAGCGTATTCGTAAGGCAACTTAGCCACTGAACGCATGCTTGCCACAGCACCGTTCTTATCACGGCCGTGCATTGGGTTGGCACCCGGTCCAAACGGCTCCCCTTTCTTACGGCCATCGGGTGTGTTTCCGGTCTTGTTGCCGTACACCACGTTCGAGGTAATCGTAAGAATAGATTGTGTTGGTACAGAATCACGATAAGCAGGCTGTTGCTTCAGCTTATTCATGAATGTTTTCACCAAGTCGCGGGCTATGTTATCTACCCGGTCGTCATCATTTCCGAATACCGGGAATTCACCGGTCGTTTCGAAATCAGTAGCCAATCCCCGTTCATCACGAAGGATCTTAACGTTTGCATACCTGGCAGCACTCAATGAATCGGCTACAACTGAGAGTCCAGCAATACCACAGGCCATGGTCCGGAATACATCCCGGTCGTGCAGGGCCATCTCCAGGCGTTCGTAGTAGTATTTATCGTGCATAAAGTGGATCACATTCAATGCATTCATATACGTGGCAGCCAGCCAGTCCATCATTGCATCAAACTTGGGCATTAACTCATCATATGTAAGCGTATCGCCTGTGATAGGAGCAAGTTCCGGGCCTATCTGCTCACCGCTCACCTCATCTTTACCACCGTTTATGGCATACAAGAGGGTCTTGGCCAGGTTGGCTCGTGCACCGAAGAACTGCATTTGCTTACCGATCTTCATGGCAGACACACAGCATGCGATGCCATAATCATCTCCCCAGTAATCACGCATCAGGTCATCATTCTCATACTGTAATGAAGACGTCTTGATAGAAGTATCCACACAGAATTGCTTGAATCCCTCCGGTAGATTTTCTGACCAAAGTACCGTCAGGTTCGGTTCTGGAGCAGGCCCCAAGTTATGGAGGGTTTGGAGGAAGCGGAAAGAGGTTTTGGAAACCATAGTTCGGCCATCAATACCCATACCGCCTATCACTTCGGTTACCCAGGTTGGGTCGCCGGAAAATAACTCATCATACTCTGGTGGACGCATGAACCGCACCATACGAAGTTTCATCACCAGGTGGTCGATCAGTTCCTGAGCTTCGGGCTCAGTAAGCACTTCTTCTTCCAGGTCGCGTTCAATATAGATATCGAGGAAGGTTGAGACCCGGCCGAAAGACATGGCTGCTCCATTTTGCTCTTTCACTGCCGCCAGGTACCCGAAGTATAACCACTGAACCGCCTCGGTAGCATTTGTGGCCGGCTTGGAGATATCAAAGCCGTAGCCGGAAGCCATCTCCTTGAGTTCGTTTAATGAGCGGATCTGCTCATTAATTTCCTCACGCAGGCGGATGGTTTCTTCCTGAATGTTTGTGACTTCAAGAGAATCCAGCTGCTCGATCTTGTCCTCAATTAAGCGGTCAATGCCGTAAAGAGCAACCCTTCTGTAATCTCCGATGATACGGCCTCGTGCATACGAATCAGGCAGACCGGTGATGATACCGGAAGATCGGCAGCTTCTTATCTCTGATGTGTAACCATCAAATACGCCATCATTGTGTGTTTTACGTATGGCATCAAATGCTTCCTGTGTTTTTTCAGAGAAGCTAAAACCGTGGCTTTCCAATGCCTTTCTGGCCATTCTTACACCACCGAACGGCATCATAGATCGTTTTAAAGGGGCATCGGTTTGAAGGCCTACAATGCGCTCAAGGTCTTTGTCTATGTATCCCGGCCCATGAGATATGATGGATGACACCAATTCAGTATCGGCATCCAGCACCCCTTCTTTTTGTTCCTTGATCATCAAATTCATCACCTGCTGCCACAACAGCTGAGTGGTATCGGTTGGACCGCTCAAAAAGGATGCATCTCCCAGGTAAGGGATATAGTTTTTCTGGATAAAATCTCTGACTTCTATTTCTGTATTCCACTTTCCCGCCGTAAAATTACGATAGCACAAAGGGGTGTCATCTGTTAAAAACGGTAGAGAAGTGTTTTTGTCGGTCGCTTTCATAAGATTAACTCTTGGTTTAGAACGGTTTTTTGAAGTACCCAATGCCAACATATTTCTGGCGGCACTGAATTAACCGAAGCAATGCTGTTGTGGAGACCTACCTGATGTATTCTGTATCTCCATGATCACCTTTTCGGTCGGGAGAAATGTATCTCCCAATTGTGAAGAGACCGTTAATTTTTTGCCGTTTTAACGAGTTTTTAGCGGAATTAACATTCTGTTAATATTGACTTAAGATTGGAAGCGCTTCCATGCAAGTCTGGTTCTCAACACCAGGTATCTCATGTACTAAATCACCCTATGGAGTAACTACTTCCTAACCATTTTGTGAAACAGCAAGCTCCTGAACCCGGCGCATCTCGATCTTCATGAGCAATGAAACCACCAGTGCCAATACAAAAGCTCCACCAAAAATGTAGAGACTTTGCTGGTAGCTCTTGGTTTGCTCATATACGTAGGCATTGAGAAGAGGACCGACAATACCTGCCAGTGACCAGGCTGTCAAAATGAAACCGTGAATAGTAGGCATTTCCTTCAAACCAAACAGGTCACTTATGTATGCCGGAATACTGGCAAACCCTCCGCCGTAACATGTCAGGATCACGAAAGTAACGATCATGAACAGTATGGGTTGAGTAGTAAGATTGGCAAGCAGTGGAAAGGCGATCATCTGTATTGCAAAAAAGGCCACATAGGTATTGGTTCTTCCAATGTAATCGGAAAGTGAAGCCCATACTATTCGCCCGATGCCATTAAACAAGGAGATACCCATTACCAGTAAGCTGGACATTTCCACTGAAAGGCGAACCATTTCGTAGCCCATTTTTTTAGCTGTTGCTATCACCGCGATCCCACACGACACATTGATGAATAACATAATCCAAAGCCCATAAAACCCCGGTGTTTTTAGAGCTTCAAAAGCTGTTACATCCGGTACGTTCATTAATTTTTTACTCGCAGAGTTCTTGGCCTGGCTTTCAAACTCTTCACCATAACCGGACGGTGGCGGGGCGATGTATAAAGCACTGGGTAACATGACCAGTAGGTAAATGATGCCAAGGCCAATAAATGCTGTGGCTATTGCAGATTTATCATACAACACAACCGTTCGAAATGGCGCAATGGTTGACTCAAGATTTTTGTAGGCTGTACTTTCCTGCATATTTTCAGTTTCCATTCTCATGAGTTCAGACTCATTGGCCTTAAAGTCATAGAAATCTGGTACTCCAGCCATCAATACTTCTGCCTGCTCCGGGTCTGCCGATTGCAATTCCATATATTCTTTGGCCGTTACTTCTACAGGCAGTACTATTTCAGATTGAGGTGGATTAAACACATCGATCAGATGGGCACATACCAGTCCGCCAAATCCAAAGCCCATGATGGCCAACCCGGTTGCCAGACCCCGACGATCCGGGAACCATTTCACCAGAGTAGAAACCGGAGAAATATAGCCAAGGCCCAATCCGACTCCGCTGATCACTCCAAAGAACAGGTAGAACAACCAAATGCTTTCCAAATAGACTGCTAAAGCAGAGCCAAACAATCCCACGGTAAAGAATAAAGTGGAAAGCAGCCCTCCTTTTGATGGGCCATGGATCTCAATGATACGCCCCAGGCTTGCTGCTGATATTCCCAGAAAGAAGATCGCAATACTGAATGCAATGGAAGTACTGGTGGTAGACCAGCCGAAGGTGTTTTCTAAGGGCATCTTCCATGCACTGTAGGCATATACTGAACCAATTGAGATGTGAATACCGACAGCCGAAGCCGCAATGAGCCAGCGATTTTTCATAATTTATCGATCTGTTATCTTTAGGATCACCTCTTGATGACGGTGTCGCTAAGAGTAAGAGAGCGATATGAAATATTGATGAAGGGAATGCTCATAATTTGAGAAACATAATGTTACCAAAGCATACCCATATCAAAAGCCTGCGTATCGGCAAATGAAACCTCCCCTATTGGATCAACCTGTTGTGCCCAAGCCACTGGCGATGGCATTCAGAACCAGGAGCATCTCAGGCAGTTGTTCTGCCGCTTCCTTCTCCTTTCCGGACGCTTTCAATCCACGCCATGTTTTAAGCTGCTCGATCTGCAGCTGATGCAATGGCTTTAACCTCCTGGATCGGAACTCGATCATTTTATACATACGAGGTCGCCGTTCACTCAGGTTGTGACCGTAAAGAAGCTCCAGCATCTCCCTTGTTCTGTTGAACTCAGCTTCTATATCATTCAGGTATTTTTCTGCGAGAGCCTGATCTTCAACCAACGAAGCATATTCCTTCATAATCTCCGTATCCGTGAGAGCAATTGCCGAGGATGCATTGGTAATGATATACCGGAAAGGCATGAAATTGACCGCTTCCTTGCTCAGCTCAGAAAATGCTTCCGGATCTTCATCCCGAAGTCGCTGCAGGGCTGAACCAACCCCATACCATCCGGTCAGGAAGAACCGAGCCTGGCTCCAGCTGAATACCCATGGAATGGCGCGAAGATCGCCAAAGGAACGCTTACCTGTTCTGCGGGCCGGCCTTGATCCGATGCTGCTGGATTCAATGACATCAATGGGCGTTGCCTGCGAAAAGAATTGAACAAACTCATCCGAATGCACCAGAGACTGATAGCTTTCAAGGCTGTAGTCATACAGTTTGTTCACTATTGGCTGAAGATCGCTTTGAAGGTCTTTTCCGCTGTCTTTGCTCAGGGTGTGTGAAGCCGTTCCTGCCTGCAACAACTCCAGGTTATACAAGGCAGTGACGGTATTGGCATATTTCTGAGAGATCATTTCCCCCTGTTCGGTCAGCCTCATATCTCCCTGAACCGTACCAGATGGAAGTCCCGCAATAAAACGGTGAGTTGGCCCTGCCCCGCGGCTTATGGTTCCGCCACGACCATGAAAGTATCGAATTCGGATATCATGCTTCTCACCTACCGCTGATAATTTGAGCTGCGCCTGATTCAGGCTCCAAAGACTGGCGAAGATACCTCCATCTTTGTTACTGTCACTGTACCCAACCATCACCTGCTGATACCTGTCGGAATTATCACGTTCCTGCCGGTAGGTAATGCTGCGCTGTGTGACCGGATGCTTCAAAAAAGCGTCCAGGATATCAGGCCCTTCTTCCAGGTCTTCTATCGTTTCAAGTAATGGAACCACCGGCACCTTGCAGGCCATGCCTTCATCAGTCAGCTCCATGAGGCCGGCTTCACGGCAAAGGGCGTATACCACCAACAGATCCGACAAACTTCTGGTCATGCTTACGATAAAGGATCCAATTCCATTGGTTCCATATCTATTGATGTGCTTATTTACCACATGGTAGCAAGCAAGTACGGCATCCGCTTCTGTACCTAATCCCTGCCGATGGCGAACAAAAGGACGTGAACTTTGGAGTTCAGCATTCAGGAAATCCACTCTTTTTTCCTCACTCCAGCTTGCAAAATTCTCTCCGTCTTCAATACCGGAGGCTTTAAGTAGCTGAGCCATGGCATTATCGTGAAATTGGCTGTTTTGCCTGATATCCACCGCTGCCAGATGAAACCCAAAGGTAGCTGCTTTCCGGGCAATGGGCTCCACATCACTTTTTATGATACGCCCGGCATTGATCTCATGTAAGGACTTAATGAGGATATCGAGGTCTGAAAGCACCTCCTTCTCTGATGTGTAATATCTTTTCGCATCTGGCTTTTCTACTGGTTCATCATTCTCCTGCAAGGGAAGTAAGACCTGCATCAGATTCAAATATTGGCGCCATGGCTCATCAATATTCCGTTCAAGGGCCTGTATTGCTGCTTCTCCTCCTCTTACTTTCATTTCGTTAAGTCGGGCCGAAAGCATGGCCGGTGTCTCAACTTCAAATGATGAAATACTTAATTTTTTAGCCAGCCCTGACAGGTCATTTTTAAGTAAATGTAAAGCCTGTTTTCTCAGTCCCAAGAGTGTTTCGCGGGTTACCCGGTCGGTTACGAAGGGATGTCCATCACGGTCGCCACCCACCCAGTTACCAAAACTCATTTTGGGAAACTTTCGATAATCATCCAGAAGCTCAGTATTGAAACCGGCATTTTCCCAGGCCTCTCTCAGTCGCTGATCAAGCATCGGGAGCACTTTAGGGAATACATTGGTCAGGTAGTGCATGATATTGGTGAGCTCATCCTGAATGGAGGGCTTATGCAGAAACACCTGCCCGGTATTCCATAGACGCTGCATAGCGGTCATGATCTCATCCCGGATCTGCTCCTTTTCAATTGTCGTCCACATTTCATTTTCACGCCTTACCATCAACAGGTACACAGACCTTAGCTGATCGATGACGGTAGAGCGTTTTGATTCGGTTGGGTGAGCCGTCAGTACCGGTTCAACCTTGATATCTGGGAGTTTGTTCAGAATGTCAGTTTCAGGGATTTTCTGATCACTAAGGTCCTGTAATGTCTTACCCCAAAGACCTGAGATACGATCCAGTCCATATTCATCTTCCAGTTTCCTGCGCAATTGCACGGCTGCATTTTCCTCTACAATGGTGATGAACTGAAAGTACAGTGAGAATGCCTTGCTTATCTTTTCAGAATCTGACTTTGAATGATGCCCTTCTTCAATGGCATTGGCTACCTGCTCTTCCCCGATATCCCGGAGCATTTCTACATAACAATTATGTAAATACGTGAGGTCATTCTGGATTTTTTCAAGTTCGATTCCATCATCGGTTGTACTGAAGTACATAGTGAGTGAGATTAATTGTAAGTACGTGAGTTTGAGATTCTAAAATTAACAAATCAATACTCACCGATAAAACTGAAAGGTTGATTTTTTTCCCAAGCATAGGATGACCGTGTTCAATTTATCATCATCAAGAATGAAAACCTTTCATTGGCTCTGATGCTCTGCATTGGAGCCTGCTATTGCCTCTTGTTTCTAAGAAATTAATTCTGCTAATTCCTTTTGGGTTAGTAATTCATAAAAAGAATATGGCTTTTGACGAGGGTTTAGCAGAGCGGATTCGAAACCTGCTGCGCGATCAGAATAATGTGGTAGAAAAGAAAATGTTTGGCGGACTCTGTTTCATGGTTTCCGGCCATATGGCGGTTGGCATTGTTAACGATAAACTTATGGCCAGAGTGGGTCCCGACCGTTATGAAGAAAGTCTTTCCAAGCCTCATGCCCATAAAATGGATTTTACCGGCCGACCCATGAAAGGAATGATCTATGTATCACCGGAAGGAGTACAAAAAGATCAGGATTTAAAACTGTGGTTGGATACCTGTTTGTCATTCACCTCCTCTCTCACCCCTAAATAATAATGCTATGCTGGAACCCCGTATTGTCACCATCTCGGATATAAAACTTGTGGGAAAACGCATTCGCACTTCTCTGGCTAAAGATCAGACCCGAGAGTTGTGGAAGTCGTTTCATCCCCATGTACACCAAATCGAAAACGCGACCGGTTCCGGTTTATATTCGGTACAGGTTTTTGATGATGATTTGAGTTCTGAAAGCTTTACTCCGGATACCCCTTTCGAAAAGTGGGCAGCTGTGGAGGTTAATGATTTTGGGGAACTGACAAATGGAATGGAAAATTTTACACTGGCAGGCGGTAAATATGCCGTGTTCATCCATAAAGGACTGCCCTCCGATTTCCCCAAAACCAGCCAATACATTCACAGCGAATGGCTGCCGGGCACCTTCTACGAACTGGATACCCGTCCTCATTTTGAGGTCATGAAAGAAGACTATGATCCCACCGATCCCGAAGCGGAAGAAGAAGTTTGGGTTCCCATCAGGGATTCGGAAGTCGGGTACGACTTATAAGAACGTATGCGTTGCCGTTACCCTTCTGCCTCTTTTCCGCTCCTCATCAATCGCTTGCGGAAAAACCATACAAGAAGTAGCGCAAGCCCCCATTGAAGCACAACCGTCATCACCGAAAAAGGACTCAGCGGATTGTACCAGGTGTCCGGTGCATAGGTAGTAGCAGAGAGATACATCCACCACCCCAGCAGTGTAACCACTTCAATCGGTACCACATATTTGATGATGATTTCCCACCAGGAACCTAAGGTTGTCGAGCGGTCTTCCGTGTTGATAAGCTCTTCGCGGAATTTTTGAGTTCCGTGTTTAATGACTGCATAGGAAATAAGAGCACCTGAAACCATCAGTCCCACTCCCCACACAAAATCCTGATTGGCGAAGAACGTCAGGTTCAGCGCAGAAGGAATTCCGAATCCAAAACCAGCTGCGCATATAACTAAGGTAGCTCGTTTTCGCTCAGCTCCCATATCCACAAATACTTTCACGGCCAGTTCAATCATGGAAATAAGCGAACTGAAAGCGGCAAACGTCAAGCCCAGGAAGAACAGGATGGCAAAAATACCGCCGCCTCCCATGGTTGCAAATAGCTGAGGCATCCAGATAAAAGTAAGTCCCGTTGAAGCCGGACCGGAGGTTTTCATTACATCCAGAATCTCACCACTTCCCATCTGTGGACTCAAAGTACCAAACACGGTTGAGAAAATGATAATGGCAGCCAGCAACGAAACCATATTATTCCCAATTCCGGTCTGGAATGCCGTGATGGTAACATCATCCGTTTTGCGCATATAGGCTGCGTAGGTCATTATCAATCCCCAGGCAGCACCGGTATCCCAGGCATTTTGCGTAAGCGCCTCCAGCCAGATCTCCGGTTTCTTCAATGTTGACCAATCCGGGGTAAACAGGTATTCAATTCCAAGTCCGCTGCCTTCAAGCGAAAGGGCTTTAAACAGGGAAACAATGAGTACCAGCAACAGGGAAGGAATCAACACCTTATTTACTTTCTCGATAGAGGAAATCCCCTTAATAACGATAAAGCCCCCCACACACATCACAAAGGCATGAGCTATTAGCGGCCAGCTGGAACCCTGAAATCCATCCCAAATGGCGTTGGCTTGCTGCAGGTTTGCAGGTAAAGCTTCGGTGATGCTGGTAATAAGATAGTAAAGACACCAGCCCGCTACCACACTGTAGTAAAACATGATGGCCGTGGCTACAAAGCCTACAAATCCACCCAGCCAGCCTTTTTTCTCTCCAATCAATTCAACAAAAGAACCTACCACACCTTTTCGGCCATTTCGCCCCATTCCATATTCAGCAATAATGAGAGGGATTGACCACAGAATCAGAAAGCAAATCCATGCAAACAGAAAAGCACCCGCTCCTTCTTCTCCTCCGTTCTGGGCTGCTATTCGGGGAAATCGCCAGATATTTCCGGTTCCAATGGCGATCCCGAGCACACTTAAAATCAACCCCAGTTTTGAAGAAAAACGTTCTTTTGTATTCGCTGACATGCAAAAATATTTAAAGTTGAAAATACGATTCGAACTTTCCCGTTTTAGCTGCGAGAAGTTTAAATTCTTATGTATCTTACATTTTGATTAGTATAAGGCTGTGCTTATAATTGCGAGCCTATCATAAAATGTTATCTACGAATATCCAAAAACTTTTTTGAGCAGCTAACCAATTTTACATGCTTTCAGATCATAAAACGACCAACAGATATCTCGCTCTTTTTACCTTTTTTGTTTCACTTATTATATACACGCTAACCCTCGCGCCCACTGCCAGTTTTTGGGATGCGGGTGAGTTCATTGCCGTTGCGCACGGCTTGCAGGTAAATCACCCTCCGGGCGCTCCCTTTTATTCCATCGTGGGGCGACTTTTCTCCATGTTTATGCCGGCTGAATACATTGCCGTTAGCATCAACTTTATAAGTGCGCTAACATCTGCCTTTACGGTAATGTTCTTATACCTGATTGTGGTCCGTCTGGTTCGCGAGTGGAAAGGCAATCCTGATTCTATGGATATGATGGATAAAATCGGGATGTACGGAGGTGCTTTAGTCGGAGCCCTCACCTTTGCCGTAACCGATACCTTCTGGTTTAGCGCTGTGGAAGCCGAAGTGTATGCCATGTCCATGTTTTTTACCTCTATTGTAGTTTGGATGGCGTTGAAGTGGGCTGAAAATTTCGACAAACCTTATAATGAACGCTGGCTGGTACTTATCGCCTATATGTTTGGTATAGCGATCGGTGTTCACCTCTTGAACTTGCTTGCCCTGTTCTTTGTAGCCCTGATTGTGTACTTCAAGCTTAAGGAATTTGAGTGGAAGTCGTTTTTATTGATGGGTGTCGGAGCCGTCATTGCCTTCTTTTCGGTGTATCCGTTTACCATTCAGATGATCCCGACAATGGCCAACAGTGTGGATGAAGCCACCTATGGACTTATCGGTCCCATGCTGTTCATCTTCCTGTTTATGGCCGCTGTAGCTTATGCCATTTACTACACGCATAAACACAAAATGCGCATAGCCAATATCATTGCTATCAGTTACGCGATGATTTTGATCGGGTTCTCCTCCTATTCCGTGATTATGATCCGCTCCATCGCCGATCCCCCCATCGACGAAAATGATCCTGAAACCGTGGAAGCTTTTATCAGTTACCTGAAGCGGGAACAGTACGGAGCCACTCCTATTTTAAAGGGCAACAATTATAATGACCAAACCGGGCAAATCGACCGCTCTGAAGAAGAGTTTTTCCCTCGCCGTTATTCTCCGGCCCCCAATCACCTTGATTACTACGGGCGGTATAATTCAGACTGGGCTTTCTTCTGGGATTACCAGGTTAACCACATGTACATCCGTTACTTCAACTGGAACTTCATAGGTCGTGAGGCTGATATTCAGGATACGGGTTGGCGGTCCGGATTTGAGGAGCCGGCCTATCCCGATAACCCCGCCAGTAATGCCTATTTCTTTATCCCGTTTTTACTGGGTTTATTTGGGATGATTTTCCACTTCAGCTCCGACTGGAAACGGGCACTCGCTATACTCGCACTCTTTATCGTCACGGGGTTGGCGATTATTGTGTTCCTGAATCAACCCCCATATCAGCCGCGTGAGCGGGATTATGCCTACGTGGGCTCCTTCTTTGCCTTTTCGATATGGCTCGGGCTTGGAGTCACAGGGATTATTGAACTCATCAAACAATACGCCAACAACAGAATATTGGGATATGCAGCCGTTGTTTTATGCCTGCTTGCCTCCCCTGTGTGGATGGGCTACCAAAACTGGGATGACCATGACCGTAGCGACCGGTACGTAGCTCCTGACTATGCCCGAAACCTGCTGGAGTCCGTAGCTCCAAATGCTATTTTATTTACCAATGGTGATAATGACACCTTCCCGCTTTGGTATGCACAGGAAGTGGAAGGCGTTCGTACCGATGTGCGCATCGTTTGCCTGAGCCTGTTGAATACCGACTGGTATATTAAGCAGCTCAGAGACCAGTGGTCGCACGAATCAGCTCCGCTGCCTATCTCTCTTTCTGATGAGGAAGTGGAACGGGTTACCGCTGGTATCAGCCAGTGGCAGCCACAGGATATTACCATCCCGGTGGATAAGGAAATGCTGCAGAATGCATTTTCAGAAGACATGAATTACAAAGAAGCCATCGGCGTTAAACCGGATACTTCTCTGCCCCTTTTACAGAAAGGCGTTGACTTCGAAATGCCGGTTGACTCCCTCGATGATGAAGTAACATGGACATTATACGGACGCTTTTACGGGCAAAACCAACAAGGTGACCGTATTTATTACCTCCAGGTTCAGGATCGGTTGATTTTGGATATCCTGCAAAACAACAACTGGTTGCGTCCTGTTTACTTTGCGAACACAGTTTCCGGTGAAAGCCAGCTTAACCTGCAGGATTACTTCCGAACGGAAGGAAAAGCCTATCGCGTAGTTCCTAAAGATTTCGGAGCCGGACGCGAAGGACACATCAATCCAAAAACCTTCACCGATCGTGTTGAGAATTTCAAATTCCGAGAATGGAATAACCCGGATGTCTATTTCGACGAGAACATCCGCCGTATGCTCAGCAACTACCGCTTTAACTTTATGTCGCTGGCCATGACCTACCGTGAGGAAGGTAAGATTGACAGTGCTCAATACTGGCTGAAGTGGGGAGAAGAAAAAATTCCTTTCCGTCCTTCAGAAACCAACGAGTCGCTTAAGTTGCTCTATGCCGTACGGTACGCTCAGGTTGATCTTCATGATGATGCCATGCGTCTTGCCGGTACAGCTGTAGAAGACATCAAGGAAAAGCTTGAGAAGAACCTGAATCGTTTTTCTGATATAGAGGCTGAATTCAACGAGCTGAATCAGCAACTTCAAAGCGCACAATCACGTGGCGACATTCGCACACAGCGTGAAATTCGCCCGCAATTGGAGCAGCTGAATAGTGATGCTCAGCAATACCTGACTGCGGTTCGAACGGCACGTCAATCACTGGTATTAATTCAGTACACTTATTATCAGGGTGATAACACCGAAGAAGCCAAAGCGCTTTCTGAAGAAGTAAATATGTTGATGGGCAGCAGTTTCCCTCCTATGCCGGCTACGAAAGAAGCCAGTGAGCAGGAAATTCAACGCTACGGAATCGATTAACTCTTTCATTTAAACTTATGAGAAGGTGCCGTATATTTCGGCACAATTAATGAGCCAGCTATGATTCACCAGTTTACAAAAGAAAATATTGATACCATCGGTAAGGTTTTGGGAACCAAACCAAAGCCCCTGGGTAACGACGTGTTCAGATTCGAGGTTAAAAATGAGGAAGAGCCTCGAAAACTGGCCCTTGAAATTCATCTCGGGCTGGATGTGAATGACGAACAGATGAACATGGTATCTGTGTATGCTTACAATACCTTTTTACAGCTTCACAACTGTACGGCTTTTGTTGCCAGTGAGATGCTTCAACAGGTTACGTTCTTCGGGAAATCCGGCGAAAAAACATCGGGACTTATTGTTGAGAAAACAGCCGGCTGTAGTTTATACGCCAATGTGGATCATTCCATCCTGAGCGGAGACTTCACCCAGCTTCCCGAAGATTTGATGATGTGTGGCATTGCCCTCTCCCTCACCGAGTCGATGGACGACGATTTCACCTTCTAAAACTACCCTCTTGAAAACAGATTCTTCCATCCTTCAACTTTTTAATGAAAGCGATGAGAAGGTTCCGTTAAGCCGCTCGAAAGCGGAATCCATCCTGAAGATAATTTCAGATAAGGAAGGTGTCTCTTTCTCCCTGGTTGAACTTGTTTTTGTGAGTGAGCAGGAAATTGTCCGGATCAACAAAGAGCATCTGAACCGATATTATGTCACCGATATTATTTCTTTTCGGTACGATGATGAACCCGGATCGAAAGGTAATGACGAAATTGAAGGCACCCTTTTCTGTTGTGCTCCGAGAATTATTGAACAATCAGCTGAATTCAAAGAACCGGTGGAAAGAGAATTTCAGCGAATTTTTATTCACGGGCTCCTTCACCTGATTGGATATGAAGATTCCTCAGATAAAGAAAAAGAGGCCATGACCGAGCTTGAGAATAAATATTTAGCCCTTGCCGAAGCCAACAAATAGGGAACTTCTGCGTACATCAGTCCAAAACTACGGATGAATAAACAGGACAATACAGACATTATAAAAGAGCGGAGCAAGCAATACGGTTCCCGGCTTTGGGAGCTCATCCGCACGCAGGTGGATAAACACTCTACCCTGCCCGAGAAAAAGGGCGAACTTGCCATCCCTCCTAAAAAAGTGACCGAACACCGGTGGTTAATGAACCTGCTTTTCGCTGTTCCTTACCTGCTTTTAGCGGTATTTATCACCTCTTTTTTCTGGGATTTCAACGGAATATCGGCAGAACTATTCGGACATACTTTTTCCTTTGAAGGATTGCTGCGAATTATCAGCATTAGCGGGCTCATTGGTTTTTTGACCAACTGGCTGGCTATCACCATGTTATTCAGGCCCACTCACAAGCGACCTATTCTTGGGCAGGGACTTATCCCCGCACAAAAAGACCGCATTGCCTATCGGCTGGCCCGGGCTGTGTCCGAAGATCTGATTAACCCGGAAATCATCAAGCGAAAAATTCACGAGTCTCAGGCTATTGCCAAGTACCGTGAAAAAGCCACCATTTACGTCCGTAATATTATTGACGACCCCGAATTTCGTGAAAACCTGAAGGCACTGGTTGTCAGCTATGTGGATGAAATGATTGCCGACCCCGAAGTGCGATCATCCATCGCTAAAAAACTGATTCAACAAATTGATGATGCCATTGATGAGAATTCCTTCGAGAAAGTAGCCATCAAAGCCTATAGCTTTTTGAAAGGACGGGAAATGCAGGACCTCGTTGAAAGTGCGCTGGTTAAGCTTCCTACCGGTATCGAGAACGGGCTTAATAAAATGGATGTATTCCTGGACGACCTTCCCGATAAGCTGGACGAACACGGTTCGGTGATTGAGGAAATGGTTACCAATCTGTTGTATAAGCTCATTAATCAGCTTGACGTGCATGCCCTGGTTGAAGACAATCTGCGCCAGTATGATGAAAAGAAACTCGAGCAACTGATTAAGAACGCCAGTAACGACCAGCTCCAGTACATTCAGTATCTGGGAGCTGTGTTAGGTACATTCGGTGGTTTCATTATTTGGGAACCTGTTGCGAGTATCATGGTATTGACGTTTATTATCGGGTCAACGGTGGTTGCAGATTCTCTGATCCTGAGAATGAAAAAGTCTTCCTGATCGTTATTAATTCTAAATTCAATTTTATCTACAGCAATTTTTTATGAACCTTACATCCAAGCTCTTCACCCTTCTTTTTGTCACACTCTTTACTGTGAGTTGTGCCGGAACCAAATCAACCACGGAAACTACTTCTTCATCAGAGAAAGAAACCGATACAGAAATGGTTTCTGAATCAGAAGCAGAGAAAATCACCGCCACTGAAACCTGGCATCTCACTCCCTCCGACGCTACTCCTTATTACGGTACCGGAGTGGAACGCGCCTACGCAGATTTTCTGGCCGCGAAATCACCTAAGCAAAAGGTAATCGTTGCCATTATTGATTCGGGCACCGATATCGATCATGAGGATTTGCAGGAAAATGTATGGGTGAATGAGGACGAAATTCCCGGCAATAACGCCGATGATGACGGAAATGGATATGTGGATGATATTTACGGCTGGAATTTCATCGGCGGCCCCGACAGCACCCATGTTGATAAAGATACTTACGAAGTTACCCGGCTTTATGCCAAGCTGAGTGAGAAATATGCCGGTATGAGTGAAGACTCCGTAGCTGAAGAAAATCAGGATGAATTTGACTATTACAAAGAGATTAAAGCCGCCTTTGAGCGTCGTAAAGAACAAAACGATCGTGAACTTACTCAGGTTGGTCAATCCAGACAAGCTATCATGTTTGCCAAGCAGGCGCTTGGGGTGTCCAACATCGATTCGTTAAGCGCGGAAGACCTGGAAATCAAATCAGGCGATACCCAGCAGGTTCAGCAAGCCAAGCAGATTATGAACTACCTGAAAAGCAATGGCGCAACCGAATCTGATATACAAGACCTTGAAGATTATTATGAGCACGTGCAGGGATTAGCAAATTATGGATTGAATCCCGATTTCAACCCCCGGGATATTGTAGGTGATGATTATGATGACCTCAGCAACCGCTTTTATGGCAATAATGACGTTACCGGGCCAAGCAGCGAACACGGCACCCATGTAGCCGGTATCGTAGGCGCCATTCGGAATAACAACCTGGGTGCAATGGGAATTGCGGATATTGAATTAATGATATTGCGAACCGTACCTGATGGAGACGAGCGTGATAAAGATGTTGCCAACGCCATCCGGTATGCAGCAGAGAATGGAGCAGATGTCATTAATATGAGCTTTGGAAAAGGGTATTCCCCTCAAAAGTTTTACGTAGATGATGCCATGCAATTTGCCGACAGCATGGGAGTTTTGATGATTTCAGGCTCCGGTAATGGCAGTGACAATGTGGACAGCACCGACTCCTATCCCACCCGATTTTACGAGAACGGCGGTTTTGCCAAAAACTACCTGAGTGTGGGAGCTACATCCTGGGAATCTGATTCAACGCTGGTCGCCAGCTTCAGCAACTATGGTAAGGAAACCGTTGACCTTTTTGCACCCGGTGTTGATGTATATTCAACCTACCCGGATGATGAATATAAAATGGAAAGCGGAACCAGTATGGCTTCTCCGGTGGTAGCGGGAGTTGCGGCTTTAATCATGTCGTATTATCCGGAATTAACGGCTACTGAGGTTAAAGAGATTATGCTTAAAACCGTCACCAAAGTAGATCAGGTGGTTTACAAGCCCGGAACCGATGAACCCATTCACTTCTCTGAACTTTCAGCAACAGGTGGTATTATCAATGCCTACGATGCTCTTAAAATGGCTGAGGAAAGAGTAAACCCATAACCGTTGAATACGCCCAATCCAGAATACGATGCCGTCATTGTCGGTTCAGGTCCAAACGGACTGAGCGCCGCCGTTCGGCTTTCGCAGGAAGGATTGAAGGTGTTGGTTTTAGAAGCCAAACCGACCATTGGTGGCGGAACCCGAACACAGGAAATCACCGAGCCGGGCTTTTTGCATGATATTTGTGCGGCCGTTTTACCAACAACGGCCGGCTCCCCTTGCCTGAACACGTTGAACCTGAAGGAATACGGGCTCGAATTCATTCATCCCGAAATTCCCTACGCACATCCTTTGGCTAAAGGAGATGCGGCCGTTTGTTATCGGTCGTTAGAAAAAACAGCAGAGTCTTTGGGAGCTGATCAGAAAAACTACTCCCGTCTTTTCAGCGAGTTTGCCGATCACTGGGATTACCTTTCTGAGGATATTTTTGGAACGCTCAGAATCCCCAAACATCCGCTGTTAATGGCTCGGTTCGGTTGGTACGGGCAGTTCTCGGCCAGGCATTTGAGCAACTCCCTTTTCAAAACACGGAAAGCCAAAGCCCTGTTTGCAGGTTGTGCGGCCCACAGCATCATTCCTCTTGAAAAAGCATTCAGTGCTTCTTTCGGATTGGTTCTTGGGAGTTCGGCTCACTCGGTCGGCTGGCCTGTCGCCAAAGGCGGATCGGCTTCTGTGACAACCGCTCTTGCTAACCTTTTCAAAAAACAAGGAGGAGAAATTCAGACCGATACGGAAGTGAAATCACTTTCTGATATCCCTTCTTCTAAAACCATTGTCTTTGATTTAACTCCGCATCAAATTGTTGACATTGCTGGCGATCATCTCCCAAAAACCTACCGCAATAAACTGCGGCGATACCAATACGGGCCGGGTGCTTTCAAAATGGATTGGGCATTGTCAGAACCGGTTCCCTGGCTTAATGAGGAATGCAGGAAAGCCGGAACACTTCACCTTGGCGGGACCTTTGATGAAATAGCTGAAGGAGAAAAGGCTGTTTGGGAAGGAAAACACCATGATAAACCGTATGTGCTGTTATCGCAACCCAGTCTATTTGATGGTACAAGAACACCTGAGGGCAAACACACGCTCTGGGCTTATTGCCATGTACCGAATGGTTCCACCAAAGATATGACACAAGAAATTGAAAGCCAGATTGAGCGGTTTGCACCGGGCTTTAAAGATACGATCATTAGTAAACACACCATGACGGCTCAGGGATTTGAACAGTACAATCCCAATTATGTGGGTGGAGATATTAATGGAGGAGCACAGTTTTTCAAACAACTTTTTGGCCGCCCGGTTTTGAAGTGGAACCCCTATAAAATTCCTGCCGATGGCATGTATATTTGCTCCTCTTCTACTCCTCCTGGTGGTGGTGTTCACGGGATGTGTGGTTATAATGCAGCTCAGTCTGTTCTCAAAAATGAATTCGGAATCTCATCTGATAAAAGCTAAGATAAGCGTATCTTAAGGCATGCTTAAAGCGCTACATACGACTATTCAAAATTTGCGGCCTGATTCCTCCAAAATCAGGCAGAAATCCCCAAAGTGGACCATCTTCAGCATGGTCATTGCTTTGTTGATTTCCGTACCTATACTCACGGTGGTATTCTCCATTTTTACTCCTTCAGGAGAGATCTGGAGTCACCTGGCAGAAACCGTTTTGGGCGACTACATCCAAAACTCCCTCTTACTTATTTTCGGCGTTTCGTTTGGGGTGATTGTGATTGGGGTATCATCAGCCTGGCTGATTACCATGTGTGAGTTTCCGGGACGTAAAATCTTCGAGTGGGCTTCCATCCTTCCTTTTGCTATTCCCGCCTACCTGATGGCCTATATCTATACCGACTTTCTGGATATTGCCGGTCCGTTGCAAACCACCATTCGTAACCTCTTTGGTTTGGGGATTGATGCCTACTGGTTTCCAAACATCCGCTCTATTGAAGGAGCTGTTTTGATTATGTCGCTGGCCTTCTATCCCTATGTTTACATGCTGGCGCGTTCATCCTTTTTAGAACAATCGACCTCTCTGCTGGAAGCGAGCAGGATTATGGGGTATTCTACCTGGCAAAGCTTTTTTAAGGTAGCTCTGCCTGTCGCGCGACCCGGTATTGCGGCAGGACTCGCCCTTGCCCTGATGGAAACCCTGAATGACTTTGGAACCGTACAGTATTTTGGTGTTCAAACCTTTACTACCGGCATCTATCGAACCTGGTTTGGGCTGGGTGAACGGCCGGCTGCAGCACAGCTCGCAGCATTCTTGATGGGCTTTATTGTCGTTCTGCTCATTCTGGAGCGATGGTCACGAAATAAGATCAGTAATGAAAAAGCCAATTCCAGTCGTTTTAAAAGACTAAACCGATTTAAACTGAAAGGTTTCAAATCCTGGGCTGCATTCACGGTTTGTTTTCTGCCGGTTTTAGCGGGATTCATACTTCCGGTAATTCTGCTGCTGGATATGTTCTTTTCAAACCTGAATCATCTTGATTTTGAATTTATCGAGCTGGCTTTTAACTCCTTTACCGTTTCAGCGATAACCGGGTTTCTTGCCGTAGGCATTGCCCTTATCATGGCTTATTCGGCACGACTTAACCCTACAAAACCTGTCAAACTGTTTAACCGGATCAGTTCGCTGGGCTATGCCATCCCCGGGTCTGTGATTGCAGTTGGGGTCCTTATCCCCTTCGGGCTATTTGATAATTCGGTTGATGCTTTCTTCAGGGAAAACCTCGGCTTTTCAACCGGACTGTTACTCAGTGGGACAATCTTTGCGATGGTGTTTGCCTATCTCGTTCGGTTTCTATCTGTTTCGTTTGGAGGGGTTGAAGCGAGCATGGAAAAAATCACCCCAAACATGGATGAAGCCGCCCGTGGAATGGGTTATACGTTCACTAAAGTTCTGCGGAAGATTCACATCCCCATGATGTCGGGAGGACTGCTTACAGCCGGGTTACTGGTTTTTGTAGATGTGATGAAAGAACTGCCGGCTACCCTGATCGTCCGCCCTTTCAATTTTGACACCCTGGCTGTACAGGTGTACCGCTATGCCTCCGATGAGCGATTGGCAGAATCAGCCGGAGCCGCTTTGATGATTGTGTTGGTAGGGATTATTCCGGTGATTATCATAAGCCGTACCATTGCTAAATCCCGGAAGTCTGAAACGCAATAGAACAGCGAACACCGAATGGCGAACAAAGAACGTTTAACGTTCCGGCCTCCAATCAAAACATCCATCACCCCGTTTCTGTCCTATCTTTCATACATGCCTGATTTTGGGAAACGGAATGATGGATAGGGTATATCTAAGATCTTGCCTCTGCTCAGCAGCGCAGGGCTGAACCCCATGATTGCGTACCTGAATAGATCATGAATTGTGGCAGCCCATTTGGCAGTAATTACCATGCATTCAGGTACACAAGAATGCCGTTCACGGCTGAGGTTGTAGAAATTACCGAGCTGAACATTAACATCGAACACCGAATGACGAACAAGGAACCTTTAACGTTCGTCCTTCGATGTTCCTTGTTCGATGTTCAATCTATTTCCAGCCGGCCCGGTCCATAATTTGGATGGCTTCCGGGTTGTTTCTTCCTAAAGCGGATACATTTACCGCATCGCTTTTAAATTCCCCGAATTCCTTAAGAACGTCAGCAATCTCTGCATTCTCGTTGATGGGATATTCGTTGTTTCCGCCGATATAATATTTCTGAGCTTCCGTTGTGGTCAGGTATTCCAGAAATTTAATCGCATTATCTTTGTTTGGTGCATTTTTCAGGATACCGGCACCGCTGATATTCACGTGAGCTCCACGCCCATCTTCTCCTTGGTTAGGAAATACAAATTCAACCTTGGAAGCCGCTTCGAGGTCTGCTTCGTCATCGCCGGTAATCATTACGGCAAGGTAATAGTGATTAGCAACCGCTACATCACATACACCGGCAGCAACTCCTCTGATTTGATCTCTGTCTCCACCCTGGGGATCCCGCGCAAAATTAGATACCAGTCCTTCGGCCCATTCTTCAGTAGCTTCTGCACCCATGGTTTCGATCATAGAAGCAACCAGCGACTGATTGTAGATGTTATTGGAAGATCGAATACATACACGGCCTTCAAATCTTGGATCGGCTAAATCTTCGTAGGTCAGTTCTTCATGGTTTTCCACGGCATCGGGATTAACCACGAGTCCACGCACGCGCTTGGAAAGACCTACCCAAAGTCCATCAGGATGACGGAAAGAAGATGGAATGCGCTCTTCCAGAGTTTCAGATTCAAACGGTTGAAGAATATCTGCTTCTTCAGCTCTCCAAAGTCGGCCGGCATCAACGGTGATGAGAATATCTGCAGGGGAGTTAATTCCTTCACTTTTCACACGTTCAATAAGCTCGTCTGAGCCACCTTCAATCAGGTTAACTTCAATTCCGGTTTGCTCTGTAAATTCTTCATACAACGCCTGATCTGTATCATAGTGACGTGCTGAATACACATTTACTTCTTCCTGTCCCGTACAGGAAGCAAAAATCATTGCCAGTGCAACGAGAGAAAAAATGGTGGATTTCATAAGATTGGTTTTATTGTTGGTAGTTATATATTTGATGAGCCCTAAATTAACCTTTATTTAGATTTATTCTAAACAGATGATGGCAAAAAACAGTAAAAATCTATTTGGTGAAGAAAACCTGGACATTGAATCCATTGAGAGAGCCAAGACTATTCCCTCACGATGGTACTATGAACCAGAGTTCTTCAACTTTGAACAGGATCATCTCTTTACTAATCACTGGCAATTTATTTGCCACGAGGCCCGGATTCAGGAACCCGGAGATTCCTATACCACCGACATTGCCCAAAACCCTGTTATTGTTTTGCGAACCGCTGATCATGAGGTCAAGGCTTTCTTCAATGTGTGCAAGCATCGTGGCGGACCGCTTGCCGTAAAGAAAGGGACCAAAACCGTACTGCAGTGTCAATATCATGGCTGGACCTACCTGGATGACGGTTCACTCCGTGGAATTCCTGACTGGAACCTGGTTGAACTGTTCGATAAAAAGGATTTCGGGCTTGAAGCTGTAGAAATCAAAATCTGGCAGGGACTTATATTTGCAAGAATAAACCCCCAAACACCGAAGCTTTCTTCTCTTTTATCAGGGATTGAAGAACGAATTGCCCCTATTAACCTGGGAGCATTGCAATTTCATTCGGAGCACATTTATGATGTAGAATGCAACTGGAAAGTGTATGTAGATAATTACCTGGAAGGTTATCACATCCCGATTGTGCACCCTGAACTCGCCAATCTGCTCGACTACCGAGCGTACGTCACGGAAACGGAAACGTGGCATTCTCTGCAACACAGTCCCTTTAAAGCCAAAGAAAGTGTGTATTCTCAGGATGGCGGTGAAGCTTTTTACTACTTCATCTTCCCCAATATGATGCTGAACATTTTACCCGGCCGGTTACAAATAAACAAGGTGGTGCCGGTATCACCGAAAAAATGCAAAGTCATCTTCAGCTATTTTTATGATAATGTACAGGCAAAGCAAGAATCGGGACTTATCGATGAAGACATTGCATACAGCCACGATATTCAGCTTGAGGATGTTGAGATTTGCGAAGCCGTGCAGCGCGGACTTTAATCCAGCGCTTATGATCAGGGTCGATTTTCAGTGAAACGGGAACAGGGAGTTTATCACTTTCAGAGCCTTCTCAAAAAAGAGTTCAGGAAAGCGGTTTAGAAATTGTAGTTTCTTCTACTCTTCGTTGTCACCCGGCCGGTGATTTTCGGGATCCAGCCATCTTAATGTTTTCCATTGATACATCCCGGAATTATGACCGTCTCCCCAGGTAATCTGTATGGCATGATTCCCAACCTGTTCTAAGTTCCGGATTTCGATGCGGGAAGGGTTTTCTTCAAAAAAAGCTTCCGGCTCAAAGTCTCCCATGCTTCCATGTCCACCCCGGCACATCACGCAGGGGCAGTTTTTTCGGAGTCCATATAGTGGAAAAACAGTGGTATGTCCATCTTCCCAGGAAATTTCCAGAACCTGATCTTTATTACTAACTTCAATGCCCGTTGGCGTTGTGGATGCGTCCATCAAATCTGTATTTTCTGTTTAAATATCTAACCAAAATTAACCAATGATCTGGATAGTTGTATCAGCAATTGCGACAGCCGCCATCAGTACCTGGCTGGGTTATAAAAGGCTTATTTATCTCGATCAACTCACGGCCAGAAATATATCCTACACCCTGATTGGGGTACTCACCCTTTTCCTGATGCTTCAATGGCTGCACCAAATCGGGTATTTCCCGGAAGCCATTGCCGGAGCCGTAATGGCCAATGTGTATTCTTCCCTATTTGGATTTTTTATGGGAGCGGCCGTTCAGCAATTTCAGCAAAAAACCAATTGCGGTGAAATTGTATATGTGAACCGGTCTTTCTGGACGGATATTTTCCCGAGTATGGTAACTATAGGTATTATCCTTTTTGGGATACAAAGAACTTCGTTGTTTTCAGATCTTCCCTTCACTCCCATTAGAGTGACTTCAGGTTTATCCATCATCGCCATTGGGGCTTACAGCTTTACCATCCGGCTGGTTCCGGAGTTGAGAAAAAATGGGTTAATTCTGCTGGATCGTAAAATAAGCTGGGAACAGTTTTTCACCTATTCCTGGTTTTCTGAGGGTGTGATTGAAATAGAGTATAAGCGGGATGAGAAAATCCGCAGCTTTAAAACCATGATTCCCAATGAAGACCACCTGTTTGTAGAAAAAATTCTGTCTGAAAAGATTGCCGAAAAGCTGGAGAAAGACGAATTTGATGAATACGAAGAGTTGGAGTGATAAAGTGATAAAGTGAGTTAAAATAAACTACTCATCACTTAATCACTCTATCACTTCATGACCCTTTTAAAATTAATAAACTGAATACCTATGGCCTCTTTTGATATTGTTAATAAAGTAAATACACAGGAAGTTGATAATGCCATCAATAATACCCTGAAAGAGATTAACAGCCGTTATGATTTCCGTGGCCTCCACACCGAAGTGGAATTTCATAAAAAGGAAAACCGGATTCACCTGGTAGCAGCTGAAAACATGAAGCTTGAAGCCGTTAAAGATATGCTGGCCAAAAACTTCATTAAGCGGGGAATCAGTTCTAAAGTGTTGGAATACGGAGAGCCGGAAGGAACTTCACAAGGACATCTGAAAATGGATGTGATACTGAAAGAGGGAATTGACCGTGAAACGGCGAAGAAAATCACCAAAGGGATTAAAGGAATGGGAATTAAAGTCCAGCCTCAGATTCAGGAAGACCAGGTTCGTGTGGTTGGCAAGAAAATTGACGACTTACAGGCCGTTATCAAAAACCTGAAAGCCAAAGACTTCGGCGTCCCCCTCCAGTTTGTGAATATGAAGTGATTGAGTGATAAAGTGTTTAGGTGTTTAAGTGTTAATGACTAAAACCAAACACGTTCACACTTTAACACCTAAACACTTTCAAACTTAAAAATACCGATCCCACTCTACCATAATGCATTTGTTGCGTATGTAAGGGAGCTCTTGTTCTTCAGCAACTTTCTTGGCTTCCGGGGATGAGACATCAAGCTGCGTCCATACAACAGGATTTTGTCCGGTTTGCTTTTTCCATTCGGCGACATCACGGGCTGCATCAGCAGCATATTCTGAATTGCGGAATACATTCACGATGTCAATTTGGATGTCTTTGGGGATATCGGTGAGGGAATCGTAGCATTTTTCTCCGTAGATTTCTTCCGGTCCCGGATTAACCGGTATCACCCGATATCCTCTCTCCTGCAGAAACCGAGCTGCGTAGTTGCTGGTGCGATACACGTTCTCAGAGCAGCCAATAATGGCAATAGTTTCAGCCTCTGAAAGCACCTCATTGATATTACTAATTGTTTCAATCATTAAAACCTGTCTCGATAGCCGTCAATTGTATTCAAATATCCTTATCTTATATCACCTAATCACTATAAACTAAAACAAAACGATTTATTTTGTCTAAAGTAAAAGACGGTGACACCGTAAAAGTCCACTACACTGGAAAATTAGAAGACGGATCTGTTTTTGATTCTTCTGTATCAAGAGACCCATTAGAAGTAACATTGGGTGAAGGAAAATTGATTCCAGGTTTTGAGAAAGCTGTTGTTGGTTTAGAAGTTGGAGATAAGACCACAGCTAATATTGAATCTGCCGATGCATATGGAGAGCGCAGAGAAGACCTGGAAGTAACTATTGAGCGTGAACAACTTCCTGAAGATATTGAGCCTGAAGTTGGAATGCAGCTTCAACTGAACCAACCAAACGGACAGCCTGTACCTGTACAGATTACTAAAGTAGAAGAGGAAAACATCATTATTGATGCAAACCACCCTCTTGCAGGTAAAGACCTGACTTTTGATATCGAATTGGTTGAAATCATAAACTGATTTCGCTTCTTTGAAACGTAATTGATGGAGTTCTTCGAGAGAAGGACTCCATTTTTTATATCTGCTCTTAATCACCAAACATTACTATGGCCGATTTTTCCCAAAAAAGCACCATCTCCATCACCTGCCCCAAGCGTATCACCCCTTATCTTAAAAAAGAGCTGGAAGATCTGGGATTCCCCATTCATAAAGTCCGGCATGCAGGCATTGAAACAGAGGGTTCGCTGAACGACTGCATGATGTTGAACCTCTCGCTAAGAACCGCACATCGGGTACACTATCGGCTTAAAGACTGCCGGCCACAGAATGCAGATCAACTATACCGGGAGTTGGTAAAAATTCCCTGGGAAGATTATATCGACAAGCACGGCTATGTGAGTGTTACCTCCTTTATCAAAAACAAGACGGTGACGAACACGCAGTTTGCCAATATGAAGGTGAAGGATGCCATCGTGGATCGCATTCGGGAAAAAACGGGTACCCGACCCGATTCAGGTCCTAACCTGAACAAAAGCGTTGTATTTGTATTCTGGAAAAACGACCGGGCACAGATCTACCTGGATACTTCCGGGGAATCCGTATCACGGCGTGGCTATCGTACCGAAACCAGTACTGCTCCCATGCAGGAAACGCTGGCTGCTTCGCTGATTCTGGCCAGTAAGTGGAAACCCGGTAATCACTTTATCAATCCCATGTGCGGAAGCGGAACCATTGCCATTGAAGCGGCTCTGCAAGCCCTGAATAAAGCTCCGGGTCTGCTCAGGCCCAATTACGGCATCAAACACATTCTCGGCTTTGATGAAGACCGCTGGAATGATTTGCGCTCAGATTTAAAGAATAAGTCGAACAAAGACTTTGAAGGCAGAATTATAGCCACCGATCACGATGTACGAGCGGTGAATGCCACCCGCAAGAATGCTCGCACGGCCGGACTGGATCATTTGATTGAGGTTAAAAAATGTGACTTCAGCGAAACAGAAATTCCGGGGGGCGACCCGGGAGTGATTATGCTAAACCCTCCTTACGGTGATCGCATTGGAAATGAGAAAGAATTAGAGCCGGTTTATGCCGGTATCGGCGATTATTTTAAGCAGGAAGCAACCGGTTGGTGGGGATATGTTTTTACCGGAAACTTTGACCTGGCCAAACACATCGGGCTGAGAACCAACCAGCGTATTGAGTTCTATAACTCTACCATCGATGCCCGGCTGCTGGAATATGAACTTTACTGATTTGATTCTGTAGTCGAGATTGGTACTCTGCTTTAGATACAACCAAAGGTCCAAGCGGACGATTGGACCATTGAGATTGAACTACCTAAGCTTGAAGTATCTGTTCATGAAATAAAAGTTTGAAGGATATTTTCTGTCTCGGTAATAATCAGCGAAATCCAACAATCCTTCAATCTGTGATCCTGTTTTTCGCCTCTATCCACTTACCCATAAATTTGGTGCTGGCTAACGTATGATGCTGTAACATAGATCCCATAAAATTATGGTGACGATGAGCTTCCAGGTTTTCTCGAACTTCTTTTATCCTTTCGATCAAACGGACTGAATGAGTCTCTTTATCAAATCTCCTATGGATAACCTCCAGGCCCTTTTCCTGCTTGTTCTTCCAAAGCTCCTCGTTCTTATAAAGCTGAATAGCACGGTCTGCAAATTCCCGCGGATCATCGGAAATAAATCCCGGCCACGGCAGATTTCCGTTCATTCCTTCAGCGCCAATGGTAGTGGTCACGCTGGGCGTGCCGCATTGCATGGCTTCAACCAGCTTTCCTTTTAGTCCGGCCCCAAAACGTAGCGGCGCCAGCAACATCCTTGAGGCACCTACAACATCCGTTGCACTTTCTGCCCTTCCTTTAATCAGAAAGCCTTCTGACTCATTATGAAGCTGCTGCACTTTTTGAGAAGAATACGCTCCATAAATATGAAGCTCTGCCTTTGGTAATTCAGCCCTGATTAACGGCCATATTTCTTCTTTAAGATACAACACCGCATTCCAGTTCGGCTCATGCAGAAAGTTCCCAATAGATATAAAGTCTTCCCTGTTATCGAATGACTTCCAATTGTTTACGCTATTCTCAGAAATCTGTTCGAGCAGGAAAGGTAAATACAGAAGCAATTGTTTATCAATCCGGAAAGTTTCCTCAAGCAGATTCGTTTCAAACTCAGAAATGATCAGGGAAAGGTCGCACCGAAGGATACTGGCGATCTCTCGTTTCGCCTTGTCATTAAACAGATCTGAAGTCTCAAACTCTTTACCCTTCTTACATGCCTGATACCTGCCTTCCCGTAAAAAATGAAGATCCTCGGTATCAAGGATTCGAAGGGCACCCGGGCATTGTTCCGCCACCCGCCACCCAAATTGCTCTTCAGTCATAAACCGATCAAAAACCACAATATCCGGATTTAACTCACCTGCAAAGTGATCAAAGGAAGAGCTGTTTATGCTTACAGATGCACATTCTACCCCACACGATTTCAGATCTACAGCAAATTGACTTTCAGAAGCTGCTGAAGCAAAGGTCACTTGCCAATCCTCAGACTGAAACACCTCGATCAGTTCCATCATCCGCGAGCCTGCTGCCGAGGAAGCCGGCTCCGGCCATACTTTACCAATTATCAATACCTTGAGAGAGCTGGTGTTCATAAAATATAATTTGTCCGGCTATTTTTATTCATTGCATAATTTATGACATTTACTGGTCGTTTAAGTTACTGACAATAACTCGAGCGGTACAAAAATGTCGGTTGAGTAGGTACAAATAAAATAATCAGGGAACATTATGAAATCATCTAAACTGTGGGTCGCTTTTCTCTCACTTTTTCTGTTTGCAGGATTAGCAACTCAAATTCAGGCTCAAACAGAGACTGAGACCACAAAAACCTACCTCATCATAAAAAATGACGGGTCAAGATATGTCGGGCAAATCATTTCTCAGGATGCCCGGGAAGTGATCTTATTAACGAAAGAGCTGGGAGAAATTGCTATTCCAAAGCATGAAATAAAAGAAATGAGAGAGCTGACCAGCGAGGAAATAACTGACGATGGTCGCCTTAGAAGGGAAAATACCTTTGCCACCCGTTATTACATTTCCACAAACGCGAATCCCATTTCGAAAGGTGAAAATTATATTATATGGAACCTGTATGGGCCGGATATTCAATTTGGCATCAGTGACGACTTTGGAGTTGGCCTGATGACAACCTGGTTCGGGTCTCCCATTGTTGGATCTGCAAAATACAGCCTTTTGAAAAAGAACAATGCCGGAGTTGCTTTAGGAACCCTTTTAGGAACCGGCTCTTGGGCGTCACCTGAATATGGTATTGCTCTTCCATTTGGCTCAGTTACCTTAGGAGAAATGGATAAAAATATATCCCTTTCTGTCGGTTATGGAGCTGTATTTGGCCCGGGAAGTTCAGGCGGCTCAGCCCTTTTTTCCTTAGCTGGAATGAACCGAATTAGCGATCGAGTGAGCTTGGTTTTCGATTCCTTCGTAGTCATGGAAAATAATGAAGCAGCTGCGTTAATTATTCCCGCGGTTAGATTACATTCTGGACCACAGAAAGCATTCCAGCTTGGCTTCGCCGGTGTAGCAGCAGAAGGCGAGTTATTACCATTCCCCTTTCCATTCCTGCAGTGGTATAGAGCTCTTTAAAGCCCTTAGTTAATTTTTAAAAAGGCCGGGAAATTAAGCGATTGTTTCCCGGCTTTTCTATGTGCGGGAATCATTTCTTCCTGATAATAGTAACCCCATCCCGAACAGGAAGTAGCAATTGCTCTACCCGATTATCTTGTGAGACTATCTTATTAAATTCATGCAGCGCTTGTGCTTTATGATCTTCAGGATCTAAAACCGTTCCGTCCCAGAGCACATTATCTACTACCATGAGTCCACCCTGCTTTAACAGCGGTAGTGTTTGACTAAAGTAATCTTCATAACTCAATTTATCTGCATCAATGAATATCAGATCGAAATCCCCACTTAGCCCCGAAACCAATTCCCGGGCATTTCCTTCCAGCAGCTTTATCTTGTTCTGATGATCAAACTGCCGGAAGTGCTTTGACGCAAGCTCCTGATAGCGGATGTTCATTTCCATCGTAATGATTTCTCCGTCATCAGGCAGAGCTTCTGCCATCACGATAGCGGAATAACCCGTAAAGGTTCCGATCTCCAGAATCCGCTTTGCTCCGCTTACCTGAATCAGCATCCGCAACATTTGACCCACCAAATTTCCGCTCAGCATGTCGATATATTCCAACTCTGCATCAGAAGACTCTACAAGAGCTTTAACGTCTTCTGACTCCGGTGTGGTCATTGCACGTGCATATTCTTCTATCTTTGCGTCTGTAATTTGAACGATCGATTTATCTCTGTGCTTCTTCATAATTGAAAGATAAGGCACAACCCCCTATTATCACCAAAAAAAGAACGCATTGAATTTCATCCCCGCTGACGAATCCCGCTTTTTCATCTGGTTTTTTGACCGTTACACCCGCTGGTCTCTTAAACGAAGGTTCAAACAACTCTGGATTAAGCAGGAATACCATCCTGAACCCGACTCCCGCACTGTTTATTTCTTGAACCACAACCTCTGGTGGGACGGACTGATCCCTCTTTACCTAAACGAGAGTCTCTTTCATCAACAAGCGCGGGCCCTGATGGAAGACAAGCAGATGCAGCAGTACACGTTTTTTAGCAAGATCGGGGCTTTCTCGATTAACCTGGAAAACCCGAAGGCATCAATTCAATCGCTGCGCTATGCCGTAAAGTCTCTGGAACGAGAAAATTCCTGCCTGTTTATTTACCCGGAAGGAACCATTACTCCGGCTTCAGATTCAGCTCCTGATTTCAAAGGTGGCCTGGCCTGGCTGTACACTAAAACGGAGAATATTGACTACGTTCCCATCCATATTTACGCTCATTTTCTCCGAAGCAGCAAACCGGAGCTTTATTTATCAATAGGAGAATCAGTTGATCATGATAAGTCAATGAGCAGAAATGAATTAACATCTCTTTTTGAAGCAGATATTCAGCGTTTAAATGAGCGAACCAGGCTTGTTGCCGGATTTTCAGACGAAGGCTTCGAACCGCAATTTTAGCCTAAATAATTTAGGTTACCATGTCCACGGATACATGCGCCGGGATTTTTGCACCCAGTGTGGATTCTGTTGATTATCATTCAGCCTCATTTTCACTAATGGCCAGAATACCTTATTGTATATATTTAAGGGATATATATACTCTGAAATACCATGCGCTGCATAGACTTGATCGTTATACCTTAAAACTGATTCACCTTTAAATCTTTGATAAAAAGGTCCGTCATCAATTTTAGTGCTACATTGAATATTTACAGTAGTTTCACCTGCTTTTAACTCAATTTTTCGGGCTGATTTCAATCCAAACCAATTTCGGGTGAAATAGCTCATTTCTGCATCGCTAAATTTCTCCAGCACCTGCTGACTTTCCCGGTCGATTAGCCAGGCTTCAAACTGCTCGGTGTTCCTTTTTTGCATCAGGTAATAAACAAGAGTGAAATCTTTGAAGTGGTACCTTCCCCAGTACCAATCCCGGAAGCTCTCCTTCATCGGTTCGTGTCCTGTATTGTGATCATGATATCCTGCACCCGAAAAGTTCAGCTCCTCTTCCCCATTCTTGCCAATGATGTTCAGCTTTGTCTCAACTGATACTTGAGGGAACAACAAATTCCAACTGTGGCGGTCTTCACTTGTTGATTGTATCAGACTTTTATCCGCTACCGGTGCTTTCCCGGTAACCGTTCCTTCAACCTTATGCCCCGATGGCAGCTCCTGATTCAAAGTGATTTCAAAGCCGGATTCTTTCTGATCAAGTCGGTAGCTAACAGTATCATTTTTAACCGAAAGCTTTTTCTTGTCTTCATCCCAGCTAAACTCATCGCTTCCAAATTCGAGGAAGCTGTAGTACACCGTCTCACCATCCTTATACAGTGAAACACTAATGGCCGGATAGAAAACCTCACGAACCCGGTTTTCTTCTAAATCGCGGATATATTGGATGGAAAAAGGATTGGTTTGATATAGAATGATGACGAAACCTTGCTGCCCGTCCTCACTTAAACCATCGAAATACCACCACTCGTACCCGCCGAACGACTTGTTAAAATCTGGAGTTATATGCCTGAAGTCTGTAGATATATTCATGGTCAAATAAAATAATCGTATTGGTGAACGGCAACGCTCTGTTTGCTAACTTTCGTTCAATGGACATACTTCTTTACATCGCAGCTACTTATATCGGTTTTACGGTTTTTGTTTTTGTACGAAACTGGTTTGAATTCCGCTCCCTTTCAAAACAGTCTCCCTCAACATTTAAAGCAGGTGATGCACCGTTGGTAAGCATTTGCATTCCCGCACGCAACGAAGAGACGGTTATAGAACATTGTGTCACTTCGGCCCTGAAACAGGATTATCCAAACTTTGAGGTGCTGGTGCTTGACGACAACTCCACCGACCAAACCACGGAGATACTGGACAAGCTAAGCGGAATCATTAACAACCTGCACCACCTGAAAGGCCTGTCAAAACCTGATGACTGGCTGGGGAAACCCTGGGCTTGTCATCAGTTGAGCGAGCACGCAAAGGGTTCTTACCTGCTCTTTATCGATGCCGATGCGTGGCTGGAAGAAGATGCGGTCTCAAAAGCTGTTCAGGCCCTTCAAACATCCGATGTAATCACCGTTTGGCCCAAACAGCAAGTGGTCAGCTTCTGGGAAAAGCTGATTATCCCGATGATTTACTACGGACTCTATACCCTGTTGCCTGCAAAGTATGTAGAACAAAATCCCCGATGGCTTCCCAGGAATCTTCGCCAGAAAATGGCCCCTCAATTTGCAGCCGCCTGTGGACAGTTTATCGCCTTCAATAAAAAAGCCTACTCGGCGATTGGCGGACATTCATCCGTAAAACAAGAAATTGTGGAGGATGTGGAGCTGGCAAAAACCATAAAGCGCCACGGCTTCTCTATCACTATGTTTGACGGGGTTGGAACGGTGAATTGCCGGATGTATCGCTCTCATAAAGAAATATTTGAAGGACTCCGCAAGAATTTCTTTGTGGGTTTTGGCAGAAACGTCCCCCTCTTCCTCTTCATGGCTTCAATGCAGTTCATCGTATTTGTAGTCCCGTTTTTGGCTTTGTTCTCCGGAGATCCCGGCTCTCAACAACTCGCAGCCATCCTGATTGGAATTTTTATCATTCAGCGATGGCTTCTTGATTTCAGGTTTGGCTGGAATCCAATTGTGAGCCTTTTGCAGCCTGTAACCATACTTTGGTATGAAGTGCTTGGCATTCGGTGCTTATGGGACTACTTTACCGGAAAAAGAGCCCGCTGGAAAGGCCGCGAAGTCGGTTAAAAATTTATCTGTTCTTCACTAATAAGTGTTTTCTTTTTTGCAGATACATAGACATATTTAAGATGTATGAAAGCATTGATCGAGAAATATCTGAAATACCTGAGTGTAGAACGAAATGCTTCGGAACATACCATTACCTCTTATCAAAATGACCTGAGTTCTTTTCTCGAATTCACAGCAGAAGTAAATGAACAGACAGATGAACAGGTTGATATTTCATCGATCACCCGCTTAAACATCCGTTTATGGCTGGGAGATCTTTCCGAAAAGGGATTGGCAAAAACATCCATTGCCCGCAAGGTTGCCGCACTCCGATCTTTTTTTAAATACTGCTTTAAGCGGGGACACATTGACAAAAACCCCGCCCACCTGCTGGTTGTACCCAAAAAAGAACAGACACTACCCAAAACAGCTACTGTGGAAGACATTTCCCGCATGATGGACAGTGTGGATACCGACACCATAAGCGGACTGCAGGACAGAGCGATCCTCGAGCTTTTTTATGGAACCGGAATGCGGCTGAGTGAGTTGACCGGACTGAATGTTACGGACATTGACTTAAAACAACGGCAAGTTACCGTACACGGTAAGGGCAATAAACAACGGATTATTCCATTGGGTAATACAGTGGCTTCCATCTTAAAGCAATTCATTGAAAGAAGACCGGAATTATACGGAGAACGAACCGATAGCGACGCAAAAAAAGCACTGTTCCTTGCAGCAAGCGGTCAGCGGATTTATGACCGGGCCGTTCAGTCGATGGTAGAAAATTATTTAAAACAGACCAGTGAGGTCACCCAGAAAAGTCCACACGTTTTAAGGCACAGTTTTGCAACCCACATGCTCGACAACGGAGCGGATATAAGAATCATCAAAGAGTTTTTAGGGCATGCCAACTTAGCGGCAACGCAGGTTTACACGCACACAAGCATGGAAAGGCTTAAGAATGTGTATGAGCAGGCCCACCCAAGAGCAAAAACGTAATAATTACACAACTATAAATTAAGGAGTAGAATATGAAAACTACATTCACAGCACGCCATTTTGAAGCCAGCGCTGACCTTCAACAATATTGCAGAGACAGTGTGGAGAAACTGGAACAGTTTTATGACCGGATTGTAATGTGCGATATTATTTTGCAACCTACTCCCTCCGATGAAAATCCACAGCAGGCTGAAATTATTGTAAAAGTGCCCCGTAAAGTTTTAACGGCGAAAGAATCGGCCGGCTCCTACGAACAGGCTGTGCATAATGCGGTAGAAACCGTAAGCCGACAGCTGAAGAAGTACAAGGAAAAAATGCACGCTGTCAACTAAACATATAATTTAAAATCTATGCCATTTTCGCCCCAAGCACCAATTCCGCGCAAAGACAAGATTAGCGTGGCTTACCTTGTTAAAAAACTGCGAGAGCGCGTAAATATTAATTTAGAAGCGTGCGTATCTGAAAATTGTGCTGAAGACCATTATGTGGTGGAAGCCGATTTACACCGGCCGGGATTGGCGCTTGCCGGGTATAAAAAGCTTTTTACCTACCAACGAATTCAAATTATCGGGAATACCGAAACCCAGTTTCTGGAGCACATGGGTAAAGACAAGCAGGAAGAGTCGTTCCGGAATATCACGCAGTTTGATATCCCGGTTATCTTTCTCACCGATAGCAATAAGCTGCCCGAGAATTTATTCCAGATTGCCAAGGAAGCCAACATTCCCATCTTCTCCACCCCCCTTGAAACCACCCGTTTTATGTACATTCTGCGGGATTTCCTGGAAGATCAGTTCGCCATTCAAACTATGGTTCACGGTTCAATGATGGATGTATATGGAATCGGGATTTTGGTAGCGGGAAAGTCCGGTATCGGTAAAAGTGAGGTTGCTCTCGACCTGGTTGAACGCGGACACCGCCTGGTAGCTGATGACGTTGTGATGCTTACCAAAAAGAACAACGTGTTGATGTCGTCGGCTACGGAAATGAGTAAACACTTTATGGAAATCAGAGGGCTCGGTATCGTGGATGTAATGTCGATGTTTGGGATTCGCGCTATCCGATACCAAAAACGATTAGAGGTGGTTTTGGAACTGACCCTTTGGGATGAAACCCGCGAGGTAGAACGAACCGGTTTAAATCACGATTCAGTAAATGTATTAGGATTGGAAATTCCCCTCATCCATCTCCCTATCACACCGGGTAAAAACATTACGGTGATAGCAGAAGTAATTGCTATGAATTATTTATTGAAACATTATGGGTACGATCCCGCAAAAGCATTCCAGGAAAGGATTAAGTCGAGCATTGGCGAAAAAACAAAAGGACGGGACATGACTCCTAAAAGAGCTATCGAATACTTTGAAGGAGATATTGAATAACTGTAACATTAGAGTTCCGGCTTACTCTTTGAATGTGATACGAAGGTTACTATCTTAGGCAAGTTTTGGAACAAGGTTAGTATATGTCAATAAAAAATCACTATTACTACGACGAAACGAATTGCGAATTTGTGCCTATTGAGTACAATCGCCTCGAACAGGTTGTTTATAACCTTTCTATTTGGATCTTGTCCGGTGTGGTGTTAACCGGCATCGGTATTATCCTCCTCTCTACCTATATCGGAACCCCGGCTGAACTCGCACTTAAAGCCGAAAATGAAGCCCTCTACGAACAGCTGGAAAGCACCAAAGATGCGCTTGTGGATTTGGATGAACAAATCACGGCTATAGCTGAAAAGGATAATGAGATGTACCGCTCTGTACTGGGGATGGATCAAATTTCCTACGAAGAACGACAGGCCGGTGTAGGTGGTTCTGATCCTTATAACGAATTTGACGTATATAATGAATCCACTTCGGAATTATTGAAATGGACAGCCTCCAAAGTAGATAACCTCGAGCGGCGTATTGGCATTCAGAAATTGAGCTTTGAAGAAATTAAAAGCCAGTACAACGTGAATAAAGAGAAGATGAGCCATATCCCGGCTATCAAACCCACCTCTGGTATTCTATTGAGTGGTTATGGCGTTCGCTACCACCCGATCCTGAAATACAACCGCCGGCACAATGGATTGGACTTCCGGGCAGATATCGGAGATCCCGTATTTACAACCGGAAACGGTAAAATCCGATTTGCAGGACGTAAAGGAACCCTTGGCCTTGTAGTAATTGTAGATCATGGCTTTGGCTTCGAAACGTTATACGCACACCTTTCCGGCTTGGCTAAAGGCATTAAGAACGGAAGTGAAGTAGAGCGTGGCGAGCAAATCGGCATGGCCGGAGATTCCGGACTTTCTGAAGGACCTCACCTTCATTACGAAGTTCATTTCAAAGGCGAGCCGGTAGATCCGATCTACTATCTCTTCGCTGATACTTCCCCGGAAGAATATGCGATGTTTAAAGAGATATCAGAGACGAATAAAAACTCTCTCGACTAACCGACTTACCCAGCCCCGCTTATAATTTATATCCGGGGTTTTTTGTGGCATTGAACATCGCTTTTCCCTTTCTTTGATTCGTTCCCAAAAATGAATCAATCATACAATGCCATGAAATACATCCTACCCATTCTCCTCTCTGTATTCCTCCTTTCTCCAGACTTTATGAAGGCACAATCGGTGCTCACCAATCAGCACAAAGAACATGCTCAACAGCTTATTCAAAAAGCGATGGGCAGTGATGTAGCCTGGGAACGCCTCACCTACATGGCCGATACTTTTGGACCTCGATTCAGTGGTTCTGAAAATCTGGAAAATTCTATCGACTGGATTGTGGAAACCATGGAAGAAGACGGCTTTGATAAAGTGTGGACCCAGCCGGTGATGGTTCCTCATTGGGTACGCGGCGAGGAGTCGGCCACCTTGCTCTCACCCCGAAAAAAGGATTTACCTATGCTCAGCCTTGGGGGCAGTGTCGCCACTCCGGAGGGCGGAATATCAGCCGAAGTAATTGTGGTTAAAAGTTTTGACGAACTGGAGAAGGTTAAAGATCAGGTAGAAGGAAAGATTGTTCTGTATAACGCTGAATTTACGTCCTACGGCCGTACCGTACAATATCGGGTAAACGGTGCCATCGAGGCAGCAAGGCATGGCGCAGTGGCAAGTATCATTCGATCGGTCGGCCCTTATTCTATGCAAACTCCGCATACCGGAACCATGTATTATGACGATGAAGTGAAGAAGATTCCCCATGCAGCCATCACCATAGAAGATGCCATGTTGATACAACGATTATATGACCGGGGCGAGAAGATTGAGATCAACCTGAACATTCAGGCCCGGACACTGCCGGATACTGAATCCCGAAATGTGATCGCCGAGATAAAAGGAACCGAATTCCCGGAAGAAATTATAGTGATGGGAGGACATATTGATTCCTGGGATGTGGGTCAGGGCGTGATGGACGATGGCGGAGGTTGTATTGCTGCATGGGAAGCCGTTCGATTAATGAATGAATTGGGCATCAAACCCAAACGAACCATTCGGGTAGTACTATGGACCAATGAGGAGAACGGACTGCGCGGTGCGGAAGAGTATCACCGTTGGGTAAAAGAGGAAGAGAAATCTCTGGAAAACCATGTACTGGCTATTGAATCTGATGCCGGGGTTTTTGACCCCATCGGGTTTGGGTTTTCTGGAAGTGAACGCGCTTATGATATTCTGTCTGAAATCGGCACTACCCTGCAGCCTATCGAATCAGGACAGGTTACCAAAGGCGGAGGCGGAGCAGATATTGGTCCGTTGATGCGAGATGGTGTACCCGGAATGGGTTTGGTTGTGGATGGCTCCCGCTACTTCTGGTACCACCACACAGGCGCCGATACCATGGACAAGCTGAACAAGGAAGACTTCAATGAGTGCGTGGCTACCATGGCTGTATTTGCCTATGCCGTGGCAGATATTGAAGAAAGGCTGCCCCGGTAATCCTTAAAGAGACAGCCCTTTTTCTTGCAGGAAAGCTTTTTCGATTTGTTCGCCGGCTTTAATGGATTTTTTTAGCCACTGATATTTTAACTCTTCAAGTTCGTTATCGGAGAGCTTCCAGTTTATTTCTGAGGCTCTGAGTCGCCGGGTTACGTTATACAGGCAAACCGCTGCGCTCACAGAAATATTAAAGCTTTCGCTGAAGCCGGTCATGGGAATTTTGACAAAACCATCTGCCATTTCTTTAGCCCGCTCACTAATTCCGTCAAGTTCGGTTCCAAAAACGAGCGCTGTTTTCTGATCAAGAGGTAAATCGTTCAGGTTGGTATCATTTTCATGCGGCGAGGTTGCTATCACTTTAAACCCCTGCTCCTTTAGCCTGTTAAAACAAAGCTCGGTGTTATCCTTTCGCTTTTCCCTGTACCGGTGCAAAGTCAGCCACTGATCGGCGCCTATGGTAACCTGCGTGGAAGCATCGAAAGTGTTGGAGTGTTCAATGATATGCACATCCTGAATGCCAAATCCGTCACAGCTCCGCAATACCGCACTGGCATTATGAGGCTGGTAAATATCTTCAACCACCACACAAATATGCCGGGTGCGTTGCTGTACAACTTCTTGAATCTTTTGCCACCGTGCCTCAGTGGCAAATTCCTTCAGGTGTTCGGTGATTGCCTGCCTTGTAGATGCATCCATAAGCTAAAAATAAAAAAGCCTCGTACACGGCTATAGCATACGAGGCTGATAAATTCATTTAAAATGTTATTCGCAACGGAATACAAATCCTTTTTTGCGAATGGTTTCAATATAGTCCACCTCAGAATGTTCGCGGATTTTCTTTCTCAGGTAACTGATGTACACATTGATATAGTTGGTCTGTGTATCAAAGTGAATATCCCATACTTTTTCCGCCAGTTCTTCCTGTGTAATAATGCGATTTCGGTTTTTAAGGAAGTAAACCAGCAGATTAAATTCATTATTAGTGAGCTGCACTTTTTCACTTTTAATGGAGAACTCCCGCTTAAGTAAATCCACCTTAAGTTCGCCACAGGTAAGCTGCTGCTCCCCTCCCGATTCTGTACGCCGTTTAATGGCATCCATTCGGGCTATCAATTCTTCGGTGTTAAAGGGTTTGGTCAGGTAGTCATCTGCCCCCACCTTTAAACACTTCACCTTTACATCTGTTTCCTGCTCGCCGGAGAGGATCAGAACGGGTGTGGTGACATTCTTGTCGCGAATATTTTTACATACCTCGTAGCCATCCCCATCCGGTAAACCCAAATCGAGTATGATCATATCAAAATCATTACCTACAGCATTGGCTTCACCATCAGTCGCATTATCAGCGGTGGATACGGAGTTTCCGTTGTGCTCCAGAACAGCCTTTACAAGCGTTCGGACAGATGGATCATCTTCGATTACTAATATATTCATTTATGTTCGCGGGGTTTTTTGTAGCGGTTTCAGGGATATCGTAATGATTTATGAACTGCTTTGCAATAGTTTAATTAAAATAACTTAACAAACATTAGAGCCTAAAGTATAACAAAATTCAACTTGATTCAACGTAACCTGATTCCTTCAGCCAGTCTTTCGATTCTACTATAAAAATTGGCTCCAGTTTATGTCCTGCTTCCACTAATTTAAACTCAGCGTTAAACCCTTCACTTTTCAACAGTTCCACGCACTCCTGCTGTGGTTCCGGATATACACTGTCATCGTCTTTTCCGTGCAGTGCTAATATCCGTATGTGACGGGCCTGTTCCCTTTTCCCATCAAAGGCTTCCGTTTTAATGCGTCCGCCAATCACAATTAAATCGTTTACATGCTTCCAGCGCGACAGTGCAAAATATCCACCCAGGTAACCACCCATCGAGTAGCCGAACAGACATATACGGCTGATTTCAATCTTTTCTTTCACATCCTCAATAATTTCCAGAATGAAACGAGAGGCATTTTCCATCGATTGTAAGAACTGCTGCTGGGAACCGTCATACAAATACCACGCTCTTCCCCATTGCGATACTTTAAGCTTTCGGGAGGTGTCATAAATAGGATATGGAGCCTGAATAAATAAATGAAAAGCTTCAAGTTCTAACAACGGGGCAGTTTTCTTTTCAAAATATTCTATGTTTTGATTGTAGCCGTGCAAATATACTATGAGCGGTTTCTTTCCACTATCTCCCGTTTCAATCAGCTTGTAGGGAACGTCGAGGTTAAATGAGGCTTTTTCGGAAATAAAAACATTACGCATATAATGGGTTCGTTTTTTGATGAGATGTCGACTTAATTTAACCCATCTGTTTTGGGGATGCATTTTTTTATAAAGACTTTTTGTGATCTGCCTTAACATACCAACCCTTTATCCACGCTTAACCCTCTATTAAAGATTTGGTAATACCTGTTTTCCATATTCCGGTATGAAAACGTATTACCAAATATTATTACTTCTGCCGGTTCTGATCCTCTCCTCAACCCGCTTTGGTGCAGCTCAGCACACAAAAAATGAGGTTGAAAAATCGATTGATCGTGATGCCATGCCTGCCAGGGCTTTATCACTGATAAATCAATTTTGGAAAGAGCCAAAAAAAGCAGATTTTTACCGCCAATCGGACGGTGAAATGATCAGCTATGAAGTAAAGCTGAATTGGGAAGATCACCCGTACAGTATCGAATTTGATGCTTCAGGTTCGCTCATTGACGTTGAGCAGCTTATCGAATTCGAAGAGCTTCCCCACGCTTTACGGAACACCATCACAGAAGAAATAAACAATCAGTACACAACATTCAGATTAACCCGTGTTCAGCGTCAATTTTCTGCTTTCGAAAACGACGATGATGAGGTGTTGAAAAAAATTCTCGAAGAGGATTTCGAAGACCTGTTGATTCGTTACGAAATTGAGATTGACGGACATAACAAGACAGAACTCGGTTCATTTGAAATGCTGTTTGATGAAAACGGTAATCTCATTCAGAAACGTAAAATTGTGAGACGTTCGCTGGATAACATTTGGTAATACATGGACTTTATGAAATGTAAGGCGCTGCTGGCAGTTGCTATCCTCTACCCTGTGTGTGCCTTTTCGCAGCAAGCGGACCTCATCTGGAACCCGGAACTATCTTATTCCTGGAAGTCTTCTGACCGGCTGGGCTTCAACACCAAGCTTTCGGTCTTCAACTCCATCAGGGATTTCGACAACGAAGCCGCCATCCGATATATCGAGCCTCAGTTTACTTTTTCCTACGGACTTTCAGCCGGCACTAAAATCGGCGGTGGTTACTATTACCGGCTCTCCACTCCTATGGTTGATGGCTACCAATACGAGCACCGGTTTCTGCAGCAGGTAGGTTTTATTTCTTATTTAGGAGATCGGCGACTTGCTCACCGATTGCGACTGGAACAGCGCGTTCGGTCCAGCTCCTACCAAAACAGGCTGCGTTATCGGTTGAGTTATGACTTCCCGCTGGAGGGTGAAAAGCTGGATCCCGGCGAAAAGTACCTGATTGTGAAAGATGAAATGATGACTGCCTTCAATAAAGATGAAGCCGATGCCGAAAACCGTGCTTCCGTTGGTTTGGGATGGTACTTCAATTCAAAACAAAAATTTGAAGTGGGTCTTCAGTATCGCACGCAGGATGTTTTCAGTGATGGCGGAATCAGCCACCTTTTCCTTGTAAGTACATCCTATTACCTGAATCGGTAGGGTTTTAGTCGTACCAGCCATTGGGCGTTAACTTCAGGATATAAGTGATCGGTGATTTCCAGGTAATGGCCGAGCTGATAGCCATAATCAGGAATACAACATGCATGAAGGGTGTCATGGTCTCAAAGAATGCTTCCAGTATGCCTAATGTAATGGGTCCTAATATTGAGGAAAGTAACCACCAGAGAACTTCAAAAAATACCAAGGTTGAAGTAAAGTAAAGAACACCCACCACGTACTTATTGGCATCCTCACGCAGCTTTTCTTCAATGTTCAGCTTGCGGTATTGCTGGGCTAAGTCTTTCCCAATATCATTTTCAAACTCTTTCTGGTCCAGCTCCTGCTCTATTTCATTCTTTCTCTTCATAAAAGTATTCGATCATATTCCCATCGGGATCGGCCACAAATAGAAACCGGCCTTTTTTACGATTTGCCGGGCCACTCATGATAGTAACCTCTTGTTCGCGAAAGTATTTGGCAAGTTCATCCACCTGCTCAGGTTCATCCACATAAAAGCCGAAGTGATCTACCCGAAAGTCCCGTGAGGTCGGGTCATAACTTGTTTCCGCTTCCACAATCACCAGCGTGTCTTCTTTTCCGATTCTATACACGGCCATGCTCTGCCCCATGGTTTTCACGAGTTCAAGGCCCAGAATGTCACCATAAAATTCTTTGGAGGCATCAATTCTGTTTACTCTTATAGTGATGTGGTTTAATCCGGATGGTTGAAAATTCATATTCGTATTTATGATAAGTGTTTACATTCAATTATAACGCCACAAACATACAACCCTCTTTTTAAATTCCAAAGCGGACTGTGATGGGTTGATGTTTGTGATATTGATGGGATAAGATCTTTTTAAACGCTCTTTAGTTTCTATATAAAACTAAACCATCACAGTTCATCCCATTAATCACCCCCATCACAGTTGTTTTTGGAGTGAGGTAGTTTGATATTTGTGCACTTTAATCAATGAGGTAAACCGTGTCCACACTCTACATCGTAGCTACACCAATTGGAAACTTGCAGGATTTTTCACCGCGGGCGGTTGAGGTACTGCAGTCGGTTGATTACATCGCCTGTGAAGACACCCGTACTTCCGGTCACCTGTTACAGCGGTTCCAGATCGACAAGCCCACGTTTTCATTCCATCAGCATAATGAACACCGTAAAGTCGGTCACCTGATGAACATCCTGGATGCACAACAGGATGTAGCCTTAATCAGCGATGCCGGCATGCCGGGAATATCGGATCCGGGTTTTCTGGCTGTGAGAGCGGCTCAAAATGGTAATCACACCGTAAGTGTGATTCCGGGTCCGGATGCAGCTACCACAGCCGTTGTAGCCAGCGGGTTGCCCTGCGACCGATATATCTTCGAGGGATTTCTTCCCCATAAAAAAGGCCGGCAGAAACGATTGGGACAACTGGCAGAGGAAGAACTCACCATTATCATTTATGAAAGCCCTAACCGCCTGCTCAAGCTGCTGGGTGAACTGGAAGAACACTTTGAACCCGACCGACTGGCTGCGGTAGCCCGCGAACTCACCAAAAAATTTGAAGAAGTGGTGCGGGGCACAATAAGTGAGCTCAAAACAGAGTTTGAAAGTCGTGATTCGATTAAAGGTGAAATCGTAGTAATTGTATCAGGTAAAGGATATTCGGAATGAATGTGAAACAGTGGCTGGAAAATAAGTGGGTGCTTTCGGTAATCGCAGGAATCTTATTGGGGGTCAGCTTCCCTCCCATTAATCTCTCCTTTTTAAGCTTCCCGGCATTTATCCTGCTGTTTTATTTGTCCGATAAATGCGATTCCTACAAGCAGCTGGCTTATTACAGCTATGCCGGCTTTGTGGTCTGGAACCTGATTGGCACCTATTGGCTGATGATGGCCAGCCTCGGCGCCGGTATTGCCGCCATCTTAGCCAACAGTGTGCTTATGACGATCCCACTTTGCCTGGCTAAGTTCTTCACTCAAAAATCTGAATCCCCCATACTGATCGCTTTTCTACAGGCAGCGGCCTGGGTCAGTTATGAGTTTCTGCATCACCAGTGGGATTTATCCTGGACCTGGCTTTCTATCGGAAATGCGTGGTCCAACTTTATTGGGGTAATTCAATATATTTCCCTCACCGGACATCTGGGCATTACCTTTTGGGTGGTTTTGAGTTCAGCCCTGGCTTATCAGGTATTCAAGAGAAAGCAGAAGAAGTTAGCGTATGTAGCAATCGGGATTTTCCTGATTTTCCCTGTATGGTCGTTTCTACTGTTTGAAAGTGAAGCCAAATCCGTTGATTCTGATCAAACGCATGTAGCTATCATCCAGCCCAATCATGATTCTTATCAAAGCTATGGGGGAATGAGTGGATTAAGAGAGGTAGTTGACAGCCTGTTCACCCTCACCGAGCGGACCATAACTCCCCATACGGAGCTCATAATCTGGCCCGAAAATGCCATCGACGGATTTATCTTTTCCGACTCTCGCACAGCCTTACGCATTGCCGACTCTGCCAGAGCCTGGAACAAAAATTTCATAGTTGGAACCGGGCTTTATAAAACTTACCCGGAAGACACAGAAGTTTTGCACCGGGGAACGCTGCGAACCGGCGAGCCCTACAATGTTTTCAATGCCGCTCTTTTTGTAGATGCAAAGGGTGTCATCTCTGACTATGAGAAGGGCAACTTAGTACCCATTGTAGAACGAATTCCTTTTGTTGAAACCCTGAGTGCACTGGATGTCTTCGGCTGGGTTAACTGGGGTGAAATAGCCGGCTTCGGGAAAGGCACCCGGCCGGATATGATTGAAACGGAAAGTTTCAGCTCACCCGGACTGGTCTGTTATGATTCGGTATATCCATCCTGGATTCGGCTTTTTGTACAGAAAAATGCCTCTTTTCTCACCATCATCACCAACGATGGATGGTGGGGCGATACCAGCGGACATCATCAACATTTTGCTTATGCGCGGCTCAGAGCTATCGAGTTTGACCGCTGGATTGCGCGAAGTGCCAATAACGGGATTTCAGGTATTATTGCTCCCAATGGAGCTATTATCCAAAAAACAGACTATTGGGTACGTACCGGGTTTACAGGAACCGTAGAAAATTTAACGACCCAAACCTTCTTCACCAGATTTGGAAACTGGCTTTCTGTTCTCTGCCTGATGGCTACCTTTTTCGGTTGGGGTTACTTCACATTCACTTCCCGGAAAAAAGAGTAGCCTACCTGGACTGAATGGAAATCTTGAAGTTGAACCGGATTTCATGATTGGTTCTCGGGAAGTAAGCCGATGACTTCGGGTTCACTTTGGTGTAGGTGTATTCAAAGTTGGAGGTCACCGTTTGGGAGAAGCGATACCCGATAACAACCGAACCGTTTATTCGCTGCTGGCCTGTAACAAATGGATCGGTGTAATCATACTGGCTTACATCAGGCACAAAATTCACATCACTTAATACCTCATCAATATCGGAACTGAGTGTGTACTTACTCTCGGTGTCATCCGCAAAGCCCCCATTAATGGTAAGCGTGACGTTATTCTTGATCTTCGGGAAGAACGGTATCGTCAAATTCTTAAACGTATAATTGATTGAGGTGCTTAATCCCTTCGAAGTTCGCTCCGTAACCGTACGACTTGAAAGTGCCAGGCTACTTGTTTTGCTTTGGTCAAAGCTGACCTGAGTCCTCAGATCTGATTCCCAGGTTACATTTAGCTGAATAAGTGGTGAAAAGCGCTGTTCTACGTTAATTGAATTCGGTTCATACAGTTCCTTTCGATCAATAACGCTGAAACTACCCAGCCCCTGTGGGTCCTGAATCCCCGTAAGCGTATTCAGGCTCCATCCCAGTCTGTACGTTCCGGTATAGCCGTGGGTCAGTGTCGCAGCTCGCATATTATCCCCAATAATGGGTATAAAACTCTGAACTCCAGACCAGGTAACCCTCCAGTTTGGTTTGGGGATTGGCGTGTATCCTTTCTCGCCTACCGCACCGGTTCCCCCTCCCAGATATGCTTTTCTGAAATCCTCTTCAAGGGTATTCCGGTTTAATACAATCCGGCCATCTCCGTTTCCTCCTTCGCTAACATCATCAGAAATAATACCCTCTTCCCTGTTGGCGTCTGCAAAAGCAGTTTTAAGCTGTCGCTCGTAAAGGTCACGATATCCACCACCAAATGCCCATGCCGAAGAGCTGATATTTCCGCTGGACGAAACGGTTGAGGAGAAATCACCGGCCGGAGTCAGGGTAATCGTATTCGTCTCTCGTTCATCCCAATTCGTTGACCAGTTTAAATCCACTGTAAAGTTTTTGAACAGGTTCAGCTTGGTACCCATCGTAATTTTATCGGTATAGGTATTGTTTTTGGGTAGGTTTATGGAATTGCCTGAAGGACTTTGCTGAATTAACTGCGACCGTGGCAGTTCCTCATCAATACCCAGTCGGTAGCCAAAGGGCGGAGAAAAATTATCATCTGCTTCGCCTGCCAATGCATAGAAAATTTGGGAATCTCCCCTGTACCCGGCCTGATTTGAAGTCTTGTTCTTATTATAGGTGATGTCAATATTTTCCATGCTGAAGATAGCCAATAGCGCTTTCCGGCCCAGGTACTGAAGGTCTTTCATCAAATCCGGAGATGCCGAATCTTCACTTTCTGCATCGCTGTTCTTCGCTTTATTCCGGGCGGTGGTTTCTTTCTTATCTGCATCCTCCAGTTGCTGGAAAAACCCAATCTTGTCAATAAGACTGCCCACACCAAATTTAACCGTGTGATCCAGCCGGAAACGATTGGAAACACCCGCTCCCAAACCAGAACCGCTCGGGCTGTTCGTCCATCCGTAGCCACCCGCATAGGAAGCGGAATAGGTGAGCCACTTCAACGCCTCTATCTTATTGAACTGAGGACGCCAGCTGGCCGTGTACGTTTCTTCATAATTCGACCTTCTCGCCGAAAGCGTATCGGTAAGCAGATTGTTAAGCACCTCGAAGGTGGGCGTCAACTGATAGGAGTTACTGTCGGCCGGCAAGCCTGTTTTGTTGATGTTCTCACGGCCGGCACTCGACAGGTCATAGTTTGTAGTAGTGCGGAATGAAATGGGGATACTGGGCGTGAAATTATAGTTAAACCCAAACCCCGAACGCTGGTTGAATGTATGGCTTTGCTGTAAGGATTGAACCACTTCCATCCCTTCATCATCAAACTCCGGTCGTCTTCTCTTCTCGGTGTAAGACCGATTCAGGTTCGCAGAAGCATTAATGGACGAAGGCATATATCCCAGCCTGATCCCGGAAAGTGCCCCTACTACAGGTACATCTTCGGTAAACCCAAACGGCTGCCACAACTTCACATTATTAAACGACAAGCTGTAATTAATGGATGTATTATAGTTCCAGTCATCCTGAAACTGAATCTCCGGGTTCTTTGAACTTCCTTCGTTGTACACGTAGCTCAACTTGGTTTTGTCGATGGTGTACTGAGCCAGTTTACTCTTGGAGTTCTGCTTCGAGATATTGGAAACATTAACCGAGAAATTATCCCGAACGGTTTCAACCGCATCAATGCGCTCGTCAATAATGGTTTCTTTTTCAGATTCGGTAAGTTCATCATTGCTGTTGGTGGCGTTGATGAAATCATCCAGGCGAATATCACCCTGATTAGGCAAGTACTTTGGCGTTGAAATATTCTTACGGCTTGAAACAGTAACCGGGAAATTCCAGCCATAGCGGTCAGGGATTAACTTGTGCAGGTTCACAGTTGAGCTCAGGTCGTACCCGATTTCATCCGCCACGCTTCGATTCCCTAATCGCGATTCCAACCCACCAAAACCGGTGGTTGTTCGGCTGAAGTTGGTATTGAAGGTTGCAAAATCAGCAAGTTTGAAACTGGCATTGGCGTTTGCTTTCCAGCCTTTCTCGTTATCAAAACCGGAAACGCGAAGTTCATTCAGCCAAAACTCAGCATTCAGGCTTGGCGTACCCGGCGAGCTTACATCAGCAGGGTCGTGAGGGTTCAAAATCCCCATCCCAACTTCTGACACACGTCCGAGAGAAGGATTCCCCTTTATAGCTACCACCGCTCCTTCAACAGCATCATCTTCTTCGGGAGAAAGCTCTTGCTCAAATTTCTGGGTAAAGTCGGTTACCCCCTGCTGATCTCTGAGCTGCTTAAGTTCGTTGAAAGCAGCCAAAACAATGTTCATGCTATTTTCATCATACAGCCATACTTGTTCAGCATCAATTTCGAGTTCCCCGCCGCCATCAGCGCTGTAGGGAGAATACGGGTAATCGGGATCTGAAGGAGTTACCGGCTGTCGATATTCGTAGTAGTTGGCATTTAAGTCAGTTCCCATCCTCACCACCAGCTCGGCATGGTCTCTTTCTTCCGGGCCATCCCCATATCCTTCCCCGTGCACAAACATCCGCATGTTAGAGTAGTTCAACAGATTCAACCCACCGGGATAAATTCGTTTTACCATCTGAATTTGTCCTGAACCCAGATTCTCAACCCCTAACACCAAAGACTGCTCATTGGCCAAAGACTGCACCTGCACTCCCCGGTTTATGGCTCGGATTGATCCATCCGGCTGGCGGTACGGAACCGGCTCCCGGCTGGCATTTTCTTCGATATTGATGGTCGCAATCCTGAAATCCCCGTTGAAATTCTGCCCTTCGTCAATATTTTCCACTTTTCGCCACTGGCTTCCTATAAACTCAAAAGTGGCAAAACGCATGGTGAACGGCTTCTCATAACCCGACATCCACATGCGAATGTGACTGATGTTCTGAAACCCTTCAATATCACCCACTTTACGCTTGAATTCGGTCAAAGGAATGCGAACCAGATGCCACCGGTCTGCCTGTCGTGGAGCATTCACCTTATCCACAATAAAAGTACGGTTATCGGGATCAGGATTCGTTTCAATTTCGAGACTGCTGAAATCTGCCGGGTTCAATGCAATCTCATATTGATAATAATTGTTGTTAGTTTCGATGTTGGCGCGGCTTACCAGTCCCTCCGTATCCGGACGGGAAGTAATGGCTCGTTTATCTCCACCAGCCGCCGGTGTGTTCCCTTCATGGTAGCCCATCACCCGGTAAAAACGCTCCTGAAGCGGCAGGTCCTGAACCTGAGATTCCCCGTAAAAAATATAATCGTCGTTGGATGGGTCGGCTAAAATGGACTGAAATTCATCGCTTTGCTCACCATAAGCTATCCGCATAGAATCGATAAAGGGACTGAAGAGGGCCGTCTCTACTTTTTCATCATCAAAGCCGTTACTGCTGGGAATTCCATCAAAGCCCACGTCCTCGAGCTCCCTGTTATCGTTCGAAAACTGCCCTTGCGGTGCCGTTGGGTTGGCCGGGACATACGAACGGGGATTTTCCTGAAAGGTATCCAGTTCCAGGTTTTCCAGGTTATTAGCCAGACCATCCTCCGAATTCAGGTCAAAGTTGGGAACCACATCTTCGGAGATAGTCCCAATCTCGATGTATAACTTACCGTCGTAATCTTCAAGGTCTTCGGCAGTGGGTTCTCTTCCACCCGGCAAAATAGGCTGTACCCAAAATTCAATAAACTCAATATTATTCTGCGTGAGATCTTCCTGCCCCGATGGGAGTGCCGCCGTCATTCCACCCCACTGGTTTTCCGGTTCGTTCTCCAGCTTACTCCTTAAATCAGTATTGTAATTATATGGGCCCCGCTCGGTGGGATTGTAATACACATCCAGAGTATTAATGACTTCATCCTGGGCGTTATTCGTTTCCTTTCCGGGGAAAACCTCTTCGGTTGGTGTAGTCTCTGATTCCGGCGTCCCTCGAGCATTCCCTAATATACTCGATATGTTTCTGGGGATGGTGTACCAGGAAAACTGACTTCTCAGATCGGAGCGGGCAATCTTGGACTCCAGCGAGTTGTTCAGCGTGGCATCGGGATTATCAAAAAAGGCTTGGTCGGGGCCGTAACCTGGAATAGCTGCCGGAGCTGCAGCCAGCTCCCAACGGGTTGGGCTTGTAAAGGTGATGCTGATTTCCGAGCCCTCAAAGTCATCTATAAAAGACAAGCCGTTCACTTCATCTTTAAAAAGCTCATTGTTATCAATAGCATCACGCACGGCATTGGTTTGAGCCACATCCGGACGGAGTTGGGCAAATTCTCCGCTTACGCTGATGTTAGATTCGGCCTTGGTCTGCAGCAGCGGGATTTTATCGATGAAGCGGGTAAGCCATGGGGTGTCGAACTCCGCATCTGCATCCATCCCAAGAATGGTGTTATTAATCGACTCATTCCCAATTCTGATTTTATCGGAAAGGGGCTGTTCCTTCAGTTTAAAGTACGTTCCCCCAATACTGATATCCTCACTTACCTGGTACTCGGCCCGGAGTCCGGTAAAGTTCTTCTGCCCGATTACATTCAGTTGGTTGTTCTCATACTCAATCCGGATATCCTGACCGGAAGCCAGATACTGCTCACTCAAAATAGTGATCAGGCCAAAAGAATAATCCACCTCATAATCCACACCTTCGGTTAGCTGGGTTCCATTCGCAAATACTTTTACCGAACCTTCAACCAGGCTAAACCCAAGCGAGAAATTTCCCGACACACCGCCTTTTGAAGTCCCCTCAATGCGATAATAGTTATTCTTGGGACTTTCATCAGCCGTGGTCTGTTTTTCATTATATAATTCGGTGTACGAAAGAGCCTGTACCAAAGAGTCAGAGGAAGAGGTTGACTCCAGGAGCTCGGTAATCCTGCTTCCGAAAGGCTCCAGGTAAGGAAACATGATGCTTCCGTTTCGGGGATCCAGTACATAGCCGGAAAAGTCAATAAGGTTATCAGGCTGTGCGGCACCTTGCGTATTCACCCTGTCCAGGCCCAGCACCTGTAACAGCGGGGTGTTCAGGTTGGGGAGGTTAGTATCGTCAACGTTACCCTGAGTAAACTTAAGATCAAGCTCCAGCCCATCTGCCGTCAGATTGGAAACACCCAGCGAGTAGAAGTTACGCATGGTAAGAGGCCAGGACTTTAAATCCGGGGTTGGATTATCCGTTCGCAGAAGTTTTAAATAGGTCAATTCATTAGATGAACGGGGAGAAATATCACCGATTTCAGCCGGAGAGTTCTCACCTCCAACGGGTTGCCTGATAAAGGAAACGGCAAGGTAGGCTCCCGAACTGAGCGACCGGTTCAGGCTGATAAATCCCAGGGCTTTGTCAATGGTGTAGTCGGCACCTTCTGTTAGCGGCCTGAAATATCCATTGTAAAAGTCATTGCCCGCAACTCCAAAATCATCAGCAGCAGCGCTAAGATTACTCCTGTTGTTTTCCAGGGTGTTGTCATCAATCACATCAGCTGCCTCAGTGGGAAGGCCAAAGGTGCCATCACCCCGGTCATTCACACCCAAATCAACGAACGATGCAGCTCGTACCGCCTCGGGATCAGTAGTATTAATCTGAGGTTCGGATATCCACACCCGGATATCTGAAATCTGGTAAGCTTGTGTCTTTTGTTGAGGATTTGAAACGTTGGACTCAAACTCCTGCCGGTTGTAGAAATCCAGGAAGAAGTGGCGGTTGTTCTGATATTCAATCGGCCTGATGGAGAATTGTGTTTCTTGCGAACCTCCCGTAATGGTTTGGGTGTCACTCTCCCCTTTTTGTTGAGAAACGACGGATGTCAGTCTCAGCGGCCCGAGTTCAGCAATCGATTTAATTCCAAAAAGGGATGCCCCACCACGAATAAGCGAGTTCCCGGTCTCCATCGACACGTTCCCCATTTCAATCCGCTTGATGATTTCATCCTCATATCCTTCATACACAATGCTCAGGCGGTTTTGGAAGTCGAATGCCCGTTCCGTATCCCAGTCGGTGGCAATGGTAAGCTTGTCCCCGATGGTTCCCTGAATATTCAGCTGCAGGTTTTGGTTGAAGGTAGGATCAACCCGGCGTTGTAAATCCGGTTCAATGGTGGGGTTTTCAATATTCTGGATAGAAACCCCAACGTTCATATTTGCTGAACCGTTAACGCGCAGGTTTACTTCAGGCTTCCCAAAAATGGTTGTGAATACCGATGATTGTCCGCCCGGAATTTGCAGGCTGAAATCAAGCAGGCCGCGTTGTTGCTGGCTTTCTCTCTTACCTTCCTCAATCAGGTTAAACCGTATCTCTTTTTCCTGCTGTTTACGCTTTTCAGCTACGTATTGCTCAAAATTGAAAATTTGAGGGGATGATACTTCAAAACCATCAATCTTGTGGATGATGCGGTAGGTATCGGCAGAATCCCAGGTAGCCTGATACTGCTCTTTGGAAAGCTTGATGTAATAAAGATTCCCGGGGTTGACCACTCTTTTATCGCTCACCGGACCCTGAGGTGGGCGGTAGATAAATTTCACCCCTTCAAGGGTACTATCCGCCTCGCTGACTGTTTTTGTAGTATCGCTGGTATCTTGTGCAGATACACCAACCAACAGCAATCCATTCATCAAACATACGAATGGCAGGTAATAAACTAACTTAAAAAAAGAATGCACCGGCTTTAATTACTGACTCGGTTATTACTTATTGTCTGTAGCGTTAGGCGATAGGCGGATCTGTTTTTTTTATTCTAAATTAGTTTGTAGATGAATGGGTGCGGTCGATAATACTATATATTTGAATATGTTGAAAGTATAATACGATAATCCATCCTTTAATTTATAAGCGGAAATTGTCTATTATTTACGTCTGTGAAAATTAAAAAGTACCCGAGCAACAGCAAGCTTTGAATAAATTCATCAACAAACTTCAGATAGACCTGCTTAAAAGGCACCTGAGCCCTTTTCTGTTCTGTTTTTTCACCCTCTTGTTTTTGCTGTTGATGCAGTTCCTGATTCTGCATATCGACAAGCTGATTGGTAAGGATATTCCCTTGCTCATCATTATTGAGCTTATTATTACGAACCTGGCCTATATGGTTGTGCTGGCTGCTCCTATGGCTGTTCTTGTAGCCACGCTGATGGCTTTCGGCAAGTTTTCAGAGTTGAACGAGCTCACCGCGCTGCGGGCCTCGGGCATCAACCCCATGAAAATTATACGCCCGGTGTTAATTGCCTCTGTCCTTCTGTTTATCGGGCTGGCCTGGTTTTCAAATAATGTGTTACCGGAAGCGAATCAAAAAGCGCGCTCGTTGTTTATAGACATTCGCCTCAAAAAGCCCGGTTTCGATCTCAAACCCAACACGTTTTATGATGGCATCGAAGGATATACCTTTCTTGTTGAACGGATTGACAGCGAAACCGACAGTCTCTATGATATTACCTTATTCCAAAAGCCTGAAAACAATCGCGACCGCGCCTACATCGTTGCCGATAAGGGACTCCTTGTAAGCAAAGGAAAACAAGCCCTTACCCTTCATCTGATACATGGAACCAGTCTGAAGTTTCTTGCTACCGACCGCCGAAATGAGACCATGATAGAACGCAATCGGTTTGATAAACACATCATGACGCTGGACCTTTCCGACCTATCATTCATGCGCTCTGATCCTGAAGACCGCAACCGAAGCGACCGTACCATGAGTTCCAGGGCTATGATCGCCGTAGTTGATTCACTATTTACAGAGATTGAGGAGCAGAGGGCTAACATGAGTGAAAACACCATGGTTTACCCCGAGGATAAATACACCGGAAGAACCTCCTACTTCAACCCCAACAAAGTACTGCCAGACACCCTGGATTACATCACCTCCATTGAAAGCCCCTATTTGGCTACTAACATATTTCCTAAAGCAGAAATACAGCGCACCTTCGTGGAAGAATCCATTCGTCAGATGAAGGAATACCGGAATAAAGTGGAATCAATAAACGCTAATGTCGAGTGGCGTAAGAAGAGAATAGCCCGCTACCTGGTGGAGATTCACAAAAAATTATCCATTCCGTTTGCCTGTGTAGTGTTCATCCTTTTTGGCGCACCGGTTGGTATTATGACCAAACGTGGAAATTTTGGTTTTGCTGCCCTCATCAGTACCGTGGTTCTGACTTTTTACTGGGTTTCTTTGATACAGGGAGAAAAACTGGCCGATCGGCTTTTTATCACCCCCTTAGTAGGCATGTGGACGTTTAACGTGGTTCTTTCCTTAGTAGGAGCGTACCTTATCATTCACCTGACAACCGACATTCGAATTACCAAGCTGTTCCGAAACCGTGATTAAACATTTTGATAAATATATATTTCTGCGTCTGTTTGCCATCACGGCTTTTGTGCTGCTCATGCTGATCTTTATTTTCATAATGATCGACTTTTCCGAGAACAGCGATGACTTTGCAGATCAGGGAGCTCAGATGGCAGAAATATTCAGGAATTACTACCTGAATTATGTTCCCGAAATGACCCGCCTGGTTCTACCAGTAGCTGTTTTCGTGGCCTGCCTTTTTCTCACCGGACAGTTGTCGGACCGACTGGAGATAACCGCACTGAAAGCAGCCGGGGTTAGCCTGTACCGCCTGATTGTACCCTACATTGTTTTTGCAACCCTTTGTGCTGGTGGGATTAGCCTGTTGGACGCACACGTCATCCCTAAATCCAATGCTCAGCGGATTGCTTTTGAAGAACAATACCTGCAGGATAAATCCGAGAAAATTGACCGCAGTGATATTTACCGGCAGCCTTCACCCGATACCAAACTCCAGGTAAATTACTTCGATAAGAACCAGCAAATTGCCTATCGCATCCGGCTCATCCAGTTTAAAGATCAGCAAATCATAAAAAGTACACGTGCTAACCGGATGGAATGGGTGGATTCGACCCAAAGCTGGAGGCTGGAAAGCGGAACCGAACGGGTGTTCACGGATGTAGGATATGAAGAAGAAGATTTCATCAAGAAAGATACGGTGCTGAATGTGTTCCCGCGCGACCTGGCCCGCACTACTTCTGATGTTTATCAGCTGACCTATGAGGAAGCCCGGGATTACATTGCTTCCATTGAACGAAGCGGGGCAGGCGGCATTGAAATCCCGCAAGTACAATTTTATGGAAGGCTGGCCTACCCTTTTTCTATCATCGTGGTCATAATTGTTGGTTTTTCATTTGCCAGTGTTCGCCGGCGAGGTGGAAAGGGAGCTTATTTAGCAGCCGGGCTCACCATCAGTTTTCTATACCTGGCCTTCATGAAAATTATTGAGCCTTTCGGGTATTATGGAACACTTTCCCCTGAATTAGCCGCCACACTCCCACACATTTTCTTCTTCCTGGTAGGGATAGGTTTATTGATAGAAGCCAAAAAATAAGATCCTATTTCGTTCCGACGCAGAGCGTCAGAACGAGAACAAATAACCACATCATCGCTCCGACGCGGAGCGCCAGAGCGAGTAAAAAAAGCAACACTTCATCGTTCAATGTTCGGTGTTCCTTGTTCAAAGTTCCTACGCTTCCGGCTGCGGCCCCCGGTACATATGCATATCCACCTTCTCGTTGGAACTGATGGCGCCATGTTCCTGCTCGTAGCGAGCTACATTATCGTTAAGGGCATTGGCCAGTCGTTTGGCGTGATCCGGAGTCAGGATCATTCGCTTCACAACCCGGGCTTTGGGAACTCCGGGCATCACAGCGATAAAATCCAGAATAAACTCGGAGGGTGAATGCGTAATCATCACCAGGTTCGAATACGTACCCGTGGCCTCCTCTTCCTTCAATTCAATTTCCATTTTTCCGGGATTCATCGTCTGATCTTTCTTAGCCATACATTCCTTTTTTCTGACTTGTATTAGTTAACCGTAGATACAAAAATTATTCGTCTTCGTTCAGGAAACCCTGCTCTTTCATCCACTCATCATTATACACCTTACCAATATAACGGGTACCGCTGTCGGGCATAATGATGACCATAACATCATCCTTGCCCAATGGATGTTCTTCAATATAGTCCAGTGCGCCTTTTACGGCTGCTCCGCACGACCAGCCAATCAAAAGTCCCTCTTCGCGGGCAAGACGGCGGGTTACCAATGCAGAATCTTTGTCATTAACCTGAAGCACATCATCCACATACTCAAAATCGATGGTTCCGGGAATGATATCTTCCCCGATTCCCTCGGTCATGTAGGGCTTGATTTCATTCTTATCGAATTCACCGGTTTCGAAGTATTTCTTGTACACGGATCCCACACTGTCGATCCCAATCACTTTGATATCCGAGTTTTTCTCTTTCAGGAATTTCCCTGTTCCTGAAATCGTACCGCCCGTTCCCATCCCGGCTACATAATGGGTGATTTTGCCTTCCGTCTGCTCCCAAATTTCCGGGCCGGTTGTTTCATAGTGAGCAGCAAAATTACTCTTGTTATCATACTGGTTGGGATAGTATGAATTCTCGATCTCCTCACTGAGTCGTTGAGCAACAGAGTAATAACTGTCGGGGTGATCGGCTTCCACATTTGTGGGACAAACAATCACTTCAGCCCCCAAAGCCCTGAGTAAATCCACTTTCGATTTACTTTGCTTGTCGGTGGTGGTAAATATGCACTTATAACCCCGGGTAACGGCTACCAGGGCCAGTCCCATCCCGGTATTTCCTGAAGTGCCTTCAATAATGGTCCCACCGGGTTTAAGCAGCCCTTTTTCTTCCGCATCATCAATCATTTTGATCGCAATACGATCTTTAATGCTATGTCCCGGATTGAAATATTCTACTTTAGCTAACAGCGTGCCTTCTGAATTTCCGTTTACATGGTTCAGCTTAATAAGCGGGGTGTTGCCAACCGCTTCCAGTATGGAATTGTGATACATAAATTTCTTCGTGTTGATGTTTTCTTATCTAATTCTCAAAACTAAGAAATAATTCACCGAGAGTCTGAGATATATGACTGAAAATTTTATCCCACCGTAAATACAGCATATTCAATTTTAATCTATCCCCATTATGGCTTATTTTCCTGCAGAATTATTACAACCTATCCCAATTCATGTTTATACACCAACAAAAACCCAAAGACTTTGACTGCGGCTACAATTTAGATTTAATGATTGCTGCCCTTCCCCGAATAGAAGACACCGAAGAGCGCGTTACCTATGCCAAGCGTGTAGTTGGGCTCATTAAGCAAAGTCACCCAACCTGGGTTGATGATAACGGAAAAAGCGAAGCCGCCTGGAATCATTTCTTTAAGCTTGCCGAGTATGAGCCCACCGAGCACGGGATCTATAATCCCTACGCTACCGGCGAAGATGATGATGCGCAATAAACTTATTAAAGCGTACATTTCTTTTTGTCAGGCTTATCTTCACCCTGCTTTTTTGTGTCTCTGATCCATCCTATTTCATTGTATAAGAAAGACTCAACAAGTTCTAAAAAACAGGAACTAAAATTAGTTTAACATTGCTGTAATAATCCGTACTTTCAATTTAGATTGAAAACTAAACTACAGCTTATATATGGATTCACAGAATCCTGCCTTACAAGATGTGAAAGAATGCTTCAGGCAACAGGTGTCAAAGCTTGACCTCTTCGAGGCTATAGATTTTATTTCTGAAAACCGGAAGCAATATCAATATCTGTCCTTTTCGATTCAGATTCCTTCCGTAGATGCGCTCGCCGTTTTGGAGCAATATCCTGATAAAGATACTTTTCAATATTATTGGGAAAAGCCTTCGGCTGAGTTTTCTATTGCCGCGGCCGGTTCTTTGGCCCGTATTCAAACCACCGGTCAGCAGCGGTTCAGGAATGCTTCCGATTTGGGAAAAGAACTGCTGAATACCGTTCATCACATTACCAACCTTAAGCATCATTTGGCTTCTGTTCACCTGTTGGGTGGTTTTTCATTTTTTGATCACAACATCGGGAAGCAATGGAGAGAATTTGGAGCGGGTTCATTCAGTTTACCCGAATGGGTGTTGGTACGTGAAGGAAAATTCACTGTATTAACCGTAACCAAGAAAATTGAATCGACCGCTTCGGAGACCGATATCTATAACTCGTTTGTCGATACTTTTGACCGTCTTGACCGAATTTGTGACGCCGGCACCTACCATATCGAGTCGAAAAAAACTTTTACCTCTGAAATTAACACTCCTGATACCGATTCAGACGATTATCGCAAATGGGTGGATTCTGTTGAGAACGCCACCGACCTGATTAAATCCGGGGAGTTTAAGAAAATTGTGCTCGCACGTGAGCTGAATGTCAATCTAAGAGAACCGGTATCCGACACCCGCTTGCTCAATCACCTGCGAAACCAGTATCCGGACTGCTACTCCTTTTTAATCAGTCAGAATGGGGAGTCCAGCTTTATAGGAAGCACCCCGGAACGGCTGGCCTCTTTTCACGACCGGGAAGTACTCACCGAGGGACTGGCCGGTAGTATCTCACGGGGCAAAACTGCTTCTGAAGATGCGGTACTTGAATACGAACTTCTGCACAGCCAAAAAGATCTCAGCGAACATGCATTTGTACTGGACGCTATTGAAGAGAACCTGCAGCGCTTTTCGGATGTCTTCGAACACCCGATAACTCCGGGAGTGAAAAAGCTTTCCAATGTACAGCACCTTTACACGCCGGTTCATGCCCGCATTAAAGAAGGCGTTTCAAGAACGGAAGTTCTATCCCGCCTCCATCCCACCCCGGCTGTTGGCGGATACCCGCGGGAAACAGCGATGCCTTACATCAGCAAGCTCGAACATTTTGACCGTGGATGGTACGCTGCTCCGGTTGGCTGGATTAATGCAAACGGCGAGGGAGAGTTTGTGGTGGCAATCCGCAGCGGATTAATTAAATCTAATGAGGTGAGATTTTTTGCAGGATGTGGTATTGTTGAGGACTCAAACCCTCAAAAAGAATGGGATGAAACCAATCTCAAGTTCATCCCCATGCTAACTGCGTTGGAACATGCAAGAAAATGAACCGCAAAATGCTGCCTTCTACTGGAGCACTACATTCGTACGCTCCCTGTTTGAAGAAGGCATTGAACACGTTGTAATATCTCCGGGCTCCCGCTCCACGGCTTTAACCCTTGCTTTTGCCGCTCATTCCGGATTCAAAAAGCATGTAGCTATTGATGAGCGTTCTGCCGCTTTTACCGCCCTTGGTATTGGTAAATACACCGGGAATCCGGCCTTTTTAGTTTGTACATCCGGTACAGCTGCCGCCAATTATTATCCGGCTGTGATTGAAGCTGCTCAGTCCGGTATTCCTATGATTATTTTGAGTGCCGACCGCCCCCCTCATTATCGCGGATTGGGAGCCTCACAAACCATAGATCAGTTGAAGCTGTTTGGCAACTACCCCGTCTTTTTTCATGAGGTTGGAGAACCGGATACTCATCAAAGAAGTTTAAACCGCCTGAAGCTGGCTGCATCACAGGCCGTTCAGCAATCAGTGCAAAAAGAAGGGGTTGCCCATTTAAACTTCCCGTTTACAAAACCTTTTGAGCCGGACCAGAAATACCTTCGGCAGGTTGAATTTGAGAATGAAAAGCAATCGCGCAGGCCGTCACCTAAATACAGCCGGGAAGATGGCGAAATCGAAATGGGAGAAACTTTTTGGTCGGATCTTATCTCTGCCGAACGCCCGCTGATTGTGGTTGGTCCTACCAATAAATCGGATCGGTTACAGTTTATCACTCCGCTTGCACGCGCCCTGGATGCCCCCATTTTAGCAGAACCCGGTTCACAGGTGCCTACTTCAAGGCATACCATTCAGGGATTTGATGGATTCCTTAAAAATGAAACCAACCGGGAAGAGTTAAACGCCGATTTAATCCTTCGTTTTGGTGCTCAACCCGTCAGTAAGGGGGTCAACGAGTTCCTTGACAAACACTCCGAAGCGATGCAAATCTGCTTTATGGGGCCCAACCGATGGGTAGATGGAAGCTTATCCTCCGACAAGCAGGTTACGCTCAAAGGTCCGTTGAAAATTCCGGAAGTGACCGGTGCTGCAGATAAAGAATGGATGAAAAAGTGGCGCAAAATTGAAAAGGATTTCAAAACATTTCGGGAGCAGCAACTCCACCCTTCCGCCCCCATCACGGATGGTTATGTGTTTTCTAAAGTGATGGAAAATATCCCAAAAAAGGCTTTCACTATGCTTTCCAACTCTTTCCCGGTCCGGGATATGTCTTTATTTGGGGAATTTGACGGGAAGGATATTTACGTAAACCGGGGCGCTGCCGGCATTGATGGCATTACTTCCACGGCATTAGGAATAAGTATCGCATCTGAGAAACCGGGCGTTCTGTTTGTAGGTGATATTTCCTTTTTGCATGATACCAATGGCTTATTGATGGCTAAAAAAATCAAACACCCGCTCGTAATCGTTTTATTGAACAACGGCGGGGGTACCATCTTCCGGATGCTTCCGGTTCATCAGATTATGAGTAAGTACACCTCATATTTTGAAACCCCTCAAACCGCGAAAGTTGCCGCGCTGTGCCGGGCTCATAATATTGATCATACCCTCGTTTCGAGACCGGAGCAAATTATTGCTACCTTTGAGCGGCTGATTCAACGAAATGGCGTTCATGTCATGGAATGCATGACCGGAGCCGATGAGTCGATGGAACAGCGACACGCACTTTGGAATTTCGATATTAAAAAAGACACATGAATATTCGCGTAAGAGGCATCTCTTATCACATTGATATTCAACAGGAACTTGCAACACTGCCCAACCTTATACTCCTTCACGGTTTTATGGGAAGCGGAAAGCAGTTTGATCACCTGATTCCTGAACTCAAGAAATTCTGCAATCCCATTACCATTGACCTGCTGGGACACGGAAAAACCGAAGGCGCTGAACTCCACTACCGCTTTTCCACCAAAGAACAGGTCGCCGATCTCACCAAACTAATCAGTGAGCAGTTACAGATTCCCCTTTTTCTATACGGGTATAGCATGGGTGGACGATTAGCCATTCAGCTTGCCCTCCACCGCCCCGATTTGTATAAAGGGTTGATTCTCGAAAGCAGCACCTTTGGCATTGAGGGAGAAACCGAGCAACAAGCCCGGCAGTCTCTGGATGCCCGCCGCTCGGATGCCATCACCGGAAATTTTGAAGGGTTCCTGGAAGACTGGGCAAAGATGCCGCTGTTTAATTCAGCAAATCCGGCTCCTGAACTGATTGATAAGATGAACGAGATTCAACAAAACCAAAACCCGTTTTGGCTGGCCAACAGTTTGCAGGGGTTCGGAACCGGCACCATGCCTTGTGTTAGAAACCGGCTGGGTGAAATTCCTATTCCCGTACAGTTACTGGTCGGTGAAAAGGATTCGAAATTTCTGCACATCAACCGGCAGATGGAGAAAGAGCTCCGTGAACCGGAATTAGCGGTTGTGAAAGACGCCGGCCACCGCGTACATTTAGATCAGCCTGAACAGCTGATAGCTCAACTTAAAAATTTCATTCAAAACCATCGTTAGTCATGAACTGGCAAACCGTCAAAGAATACGAAGACATCACCTATAAGAAATTGAATGGCGTGGCGAGAATCGCATTTAACCGGCCGGAAATCCGGAATGCATTTCGTCCTAAAACGGTGTTTGAGCTGTATGAGGCTTTAAGTGATGCCAAAGAGGATAATGATATTGGTGTTGTACTGTTGAGCGGTGAAGGGCCTTCTCCCAAAGACGGCAAATGGGCATTCTGCTCAGGTGGAGATCAAAATGTGCGTTCCAAAACCGGGTATAAAGCCGATGATGGCATTGCACGACTCAATATACTGGAAGTGCAGCGACTCATCCGGTTCATGCCCAAAGTAGTGATTGCCGTGGTTCCCGGCTGGGCTGTGGGTGGCGGACACAGCCTGCATGTAGTTTGCGACCTTACCCTGGCTAGTAAAGAACACGCTATCTTCAAACAAACGGATGCCGATGTTGCCAGCTTTGACGGCGGATTCGGTTCTGCCCTGCTTGCCCGACAGGTAGGACAAAAACGTGCCCGGGAAATTTTCTTCCTTGGTGCCAACTATTCTGCTCAGGAAGCTTTTGAAATGGGAATGGTGAATCGCGTAGTTCCTCATGAAGAACTTGAAGAAACAGCTTATGAATGGGCACAGGAAATACTGGCTAAAAGTCCGACAGCCATCAAGATGATCAAGTTTGCCTTTAATGCGATTGATGACGGCATGGTGGGTCAGCAGGTATTTGCCGGAGAAGCCACTCGCCTTGCTTATATGACCGACGAAGCCGAAGAAGGTCGCAATGCCTTCCTCGAGAAACGTAAGCCCAACTGGGACAAATTTGACCGTTCACCTTCATAAGAGTTGCCACGAAAGCTCTAAACCACAAAGCATTTTAGTGAAACAATATCAGCTTGCAATCTCTTGTTGATATTCTCAATACTCAGACAAAGCTTTTGGGGTGTATAGCTAAAGATGGGAATTCAGTGAGAATCTTCTGGTCAAATGTTAGCAGTGGCACTCCTGCATCGTCTGCCAGTGCAATGAATTCACAATCATAAGCTGAGCAGGTGGAATCTTTTACAAAACTGAGTACCTGTGTTGAGTTTACCTGAAATTCATTCGATGTCATTAAGGCTTCAGCCTGCTCCATGATTTGCAGAATGGTTGGGAGATCAAAGATTTCTTTTCTGAAATACAGTGCCAGAACATTCCGGAATTCCGGTTTCCACAGAACGGGTGCAATCCATTCCGGATCCTTTTCCATCACCTGATCAGCTATTTCTTCCATCCCGTTAGGCAAACACAAACTGGCTAGTACATTGGTATCAGCTACTATCACGGGCGGCCTTCTTCAATGGCAAGCTGTACCTCTTTCAAAGACAATGAACCTTTGGCTTTTTCTCTGAGTTTTTTTGCCTGTTCAATAATGTGGCGGGAATCAACCGGCGTACTTTGAACTGCTTTTTTCAGGTTTACTATTACTTCACTGTTAATGCTGCGATGATTTAACTCCGCTTTCTTCCTGATGCTTTCGTACACATCATCCGGAATCCCTTTAATGGTAATATTTGTAGGCATTTCAGTAGTTTCATTTTGGTTTCATTATGAAACTAATAAAATTCACCTTTATTGCAAAGCTGCCATATTCGTTGTCTTCTTAGCTTTCATTTACAACTAATTATGTTAGATTCTCTGCATCACCAGAGAAAAGTATGGAACTTCAAATTATACCCGATGCAAATAAAACACGATACCGCTGAAACCAAAGGCTCCTTTTACATAGAACGAGAAGGTAAACGAGTTGCCGAAATGACCTACTCCAAAGCCGGACCTGAACGTATTATCATTGATCATACCGAGGTAGCCGATGAAGCGCGCGGTGAAGGATTAGGAAAGAAACTGGTTTATCAAGCTGTGGAATTTGCCCGGGAAAATAACCTGAAGATATTACCGCTGTGTCCTTTTGCACGCTCTGTTTTTAGCAAGAATCCTGAGATCAGGGATGTGACTTAACCAATTTTCATTCATGCCGGATAGCATCCACAGGGGTCAAATTAGCTGCTTTCCAGGCAGGATAAGTTCCAAAAACCATCCCCACAATAATAGCTACGATTAAAACTACCCCTACCGTATCTACGCTAAGAGCCGCCTGAAATCCAAAGTCGGTAAATCGGTTTATCAGTTCGACCAGCCCGAATACTCCGAGAACTCCTACCACCCATCCGATGATGCACCCCACGATGGAAATGGTCACTGACTCCGAAATAAACTGCATCACGATATCTTTCTTTCGGGCCCCCGTGGCTTTTCGGATTCCGATTTCCCTGGTCCGTTCGGTTACAGAAATGAGCAGTACGTTCATAATTCCAATCCCGCCAACCAGTACGGAAATGCCGGTAATCGCTCCCATCACCAGTTTAAAAACCAGTATGCCCTGACTTAACTGCTCCACCCTTCCCTCATACGTAAATACCGAAAAGGCCTCTGTACCTTCTGTATAGTTTTGATCCAGCCAGGCTTCAACTTCCGCTCTCATTTGGGGAATATCTTCCACTTTCCGGCTTTTGAATACCAGGTTGGCGGGATTACTCCCTTTCACTACCGGCCGGTATGTACTCATGGGAATCATCACCTGAGCGCCTCGTGACTCTTCTTCCAAAATCCCAATGATTTCAAAGGTTGTTCCTTCAAAGGTGATGGTTTCTCCAATCAAAAGTTCGCTATCCGGTGACCATTTTCGAGCCAAAGGTGCGGTAAGTACAGCTTTCCGGGCGGCACTCTCTACTTCAGCACGATTGAAATATCTCCCATTGATTTCAGATTCAGTGAAATGAGGAACGTTATCTAAGGTGGCCTGAATATAAATTGCCAACGAAGAGTCCTGTAGCGTAGCCAGGCGGGAGCTTTGAGCAAGCAGTTCGGTGTACCCCCATTCACTTACTATTTCTTCAATCGCTCGTGCCTCTGCAATTCCAAATTCATAAACGGTATCTCTGGGAACCCTCACATCATTTACAAGATCTACTGTTCTGGGGGTTACCGACATCATTTGTACTGAGGTTGTAGTCTCGATTTGCTCCCGGCCCGTTTGCTCCAATCCGTCACCAAGGGCAAGTATGGCTACTAAAGAAGCCACCCCGATAATGATTCCAAGCGTGGATAAAAAGGTGTGTAAGGGATTGGCTTTGATATTCTGAAGGGCAATGGAAACCGATTTTATAATCTGCTGCATAAAGTATGGGATGTGGATTCAGATGGATTTACGCCGGCATTCTTCCATTGTTTCACCTTCATAAAAAACAAAAGCCCCGCACACAATAGTACACGGGGCTTAATTAATAAGTGAGTCTTGCTGCCGGTTACATCGAATCAAACCCTCCGGCACCTGCCGACATCATTGCCCCAAAGAAAATGAATGCGAACACCAGGTAGAGTACAAATCCTGTCGCAAATATGATCAGTGTTGCTTTAGCCCAATTCTTTTTATTTGGATTGGTGCTGTCACTAAATGCCCAAACTAACAGCATAATAAACCCGATAACCGGAATGAATGAAATTAAAACCGAAATAACCCAGTCTTTAAGACTCATTACCGGTGCTGTTTCCCCTTGGATATTTTCCATAGTAGTCTCCGTTAATTAATGGTAGTCGGGGAATATGTAGAAAACGGATGTTTCTTACAAGTAGATGAGCATCAACCGCTAAGCCTGATTATTTAATCTCTATTGCCATGGTTGATCTTTCAGAATTGATGCTGAAGTGAGCATCTTTCCAGGAAGCCGGACCAAAACGTCCCCGGGCATTATTCGAAAAGCCGTAAGCTTCTTTGGGGATACCGAGTAAGTTGGAGTCGAGCTCACCGTTCTCGTTTTTATCATGATATACGGCAATGGCGTATTCTCCAAAATACAGGCTGTCCTGCGACCAGGTAATTGTTTCATCATCAACAGATAGCACCACGGCGTAGAGTGGATTTTCTTTCTTATTATACTCCTTCTCCGAATCAAAAAGGGCAATCCTGATCTCCCCCTCAACTCTATCGATACCCTCAATTTTCAGTTCAAAGGTGGACATTCTTCGCTCGTCTTCCGGATAGGATATTTCCTGGGCCCAAAGCGTGAATGAAGTAAGTAAAAAAGCACTAAGAAACAGGAAGTGTTTCATCGTTGGTAAAACAGGTTTGTAGATGAAAATTATTGGGAGTGATGAATTTATGAAACCTAAATAAACTAAAATAGTTTCATTCCGTTGGGCACTTTTTTGTCCGGAACGGCAAGTACCACATCGCCATTTTCATCCGGGAAACCGGTTACCAGGCATTCAGACATAAACGGTCCAATCTGCTTTGGTGGAAAGTTTACGACCGCAATCACCTGTTTTCCCTTCAATTCTTTAAGGCCATACTGCTTCGTTATTTGGGCCGATGATCTACGTATACCGATCTCCTCTCCAAAATCTACCGTCAGTTTATAAGCCGGTTTTCGGGCTTCAGGGAATGCCTCAGCTTCGACAACAGTACCCGTTCGTAATTCTACTTTTTCAAAGTCTGCCCAGCTAATTTCTTTCATAACTACTTGATCAGCGTCATAGGTTTGACTTCGGTAAAGTACTCGGTTTGTAATTTCAGATAATAAATTCCGCTCGGTAAGAGTGAGGCATCAAAAGTAACATGGAAGCTTCCCCGGTTCTGAACTTCATTCACCAAAAGTGATACTTCTTTACCCAAAGCACTGTAAACGGCAAGCTTAACTGTACTTCTTTTTGGCAAGATGTACTGAATTTGAGTGGTCGGATTAAACGGGTTCGGGTAGTTTTGATATAAGTGATACTGATCCGGATAGTCTGCAAAAGGTTCTGTAACAGATGTAGAAACACCGGTGTTGAATGTTCCGGTTTCAGACCAGTCTCCCGTGCCTACCGAATTTTTTGCTCGTACTCTCCAGTAAAAATTTTCCCCTTCCGAAAGATCCCCCACCAGCAGTTCTCTGTCAGTAGGTTGGTATGAATTCACTATCTCCGAAAATTCATTGTCCATGGCAAGCTCCAGCTCATATTCATCCGCATCGGCCAACGGAAGCCAACGCAAAATCACTTCATTTCCGGTTATCTCGGTATCATTCTGCGGGTTTTGAAGGTGAACCTGAATCGGCCTGGTGTTTCCATCACTTACCGTAAACTGATGAGTATAGACCTCATTCAGGAATGAAACCCTGAATTCCCAAACCCCTTCTTCGGCCATCACGGGTAAATCATTTTGCCAATACCAATATGAGGCGGAGTAATGAGGGATTTCAGAAAGGGCATGACTCCAATTCCATAGCGTTTGCCCCGATGGACGGTTCACGGAATAAAAAGCCGTTTGCCCTTCCAGCTGATCCCGATAGTAAATAGCATTAATAATTTGGTCACCTTTCAAAAAGGCATCTTTAAAATTTGGGATACCCGGCGTAGGGCATTGATTAAAGACAGGCGCCGAACCATGAGTCCTAAGGGCATTCAGGCCGGAATCATAATAGTCCCGCTGATCATGCCAAAGGCTTTCATCTATAGAATTACAAGCTCCTTCAAATGGATCTACAATAGCGCCATTTTCATCATGAAGTTCAAAGTGAAGATGCGGACCGGTTGAGTTCCCGGAACTACCTACAATGCCGAGGTACTCCCCTTCTGTAACATTATCTCCTACATTTTTTTCGGTTGTAGAGTTTGTTTTAAGGTGTCCGTACCAGGCCACCGAACCATCGGAATGTCGAACATAAACCGCATTCCACTGCGTGTTGTTGAAAGAACAACTCTGATCCTGATTGCCATCAATCTTTTGAATAATCACTCCGGGGGCGGCTGCAACCACGGCTACATCATCATTCTGAACTTTATTCCACGCAAAAGGCCAGGTAAAAAAATCGGTACCGGCATGATTGTATCCGCTTTCCAGATCATAGCTCCGTGAACCACAGGTATAATCTGTTATTTGATTGGGGAAGGAGTTATTTAAATCCACAAAATTGGAAACCCCGTGGTAATCGAAATCAAATAAATGATCTTGCCCGCGCAGCGGCCAGCCCAATTTAATATCGATGGTTTTGGCAGTAGAAATTCTGCCCATAGCTTTGAGGCTGTCTATATTCTGTTGCAGCTGCTCGGTCATACTTGACCGCATTTCTTCAGTCATATGATCAGTGGGCGGTTGATAAAGGCCGCCGCCGTCCGGCATTCTGTCCTGGGCGTTTATAAATGGATTGGCAAGAACCAGAAAGGCGATAAACAGTAAAAGTGATTTCATAGGAACTCATTATGTTGGTAAAAGAAAGAAAGCCCTTCTTTCCTTTCAGAAAGTAGGGCTTTTTTAAGGTTTCATCAGTATAAAACTAAGCTTACTTGATAAGCGTCATCGAACGTACCTGTTGGTGTTGCCCTGATACCAGTTTGTAGTAGTAGATCCCACTTGGAAACCCGGATGCATTGAAGCCCGCTACATACTCACCGGCTACCTGATTGGCATTAACCAATGTAGCCACACGTTCGCCCAACACATTGTACACTTCCAGCAATACTTTGCCGGGAGCCGATATCTCGTAGGCTATTTGTGTAGTGGGGTTGAACGGGTTCGGGTAGTTTTGGGAAAGTTTAAAGGTGGAGATATCGTCATTTACCTCATCAATAGAAGTAACCATTCCGTACTCATACAATGTCCGGCTTTCGTCATCCCAGTTCATTCCGTCAAAAGAATAGGTTGCCAGGTCTTCTGCAATCTTCCCGTTTTCGTAGGTAAAGGTGTTTCTGTATTCAGCCATCCACTCCCCTTCGCTTTCATAGAAGTATTCTTCTTCTACTTCGATAACAAGTTGCCCGTCATAAGCCAGGGTAGTTCTTGAATACGGTATCCAAACATCATCACCCTCATAGTATTCATCGTTATACATCTCCACGAAAAAGAACTCATTGAATACATTGGTTAAATACTCATCAAAATCTATACCTGAATAGATGTACCTGTCGGTGTACTCGGTTTCATAGTACACTTCAACAAAGGCATCTTCCCGGTTTACGAAATAACCGGTTAGTTCAGGCTGACCTCCTTCACTAAAGACGGTGCTGTATATTTGGATCGAGTCGTCGGTAACGTATTCGAGCTCGATTTTTTCTGAATAAGATGCCCCTTCATAAGTTTCACTGAAGGTAGCCGAGTCCAGTCTTCCGGCTGAGTAATGAAATACTTCAGAAAACACATCTCCCCCGAACTCAAAAGAATAACTCAACGGATATCCCTCTTCTGAAAATGTAAATATATAAGCGCCATCACCAACCCAGCCTTCACCGTCGTAAATCTGCCAGTTTTGGGTAATGGTCAGCCGGTCGGTGCTGTACGAATAGGTAATTCGGTATGCATCCATCCAGCCTTCTTCTGAAGCCCATTGCATGGTGCTCCTTCCGATATCATTATCAGTTTTAAATCTCGCATTCAGTACATCTGATGGTAATAAAGGTTTATCTGAATGCTTGAATAGCAGTGCAGATTTCTTTGATTTACGGCCGTCATCTACCGATGATTGAGCCTGTAGTTCTACGCCGGAAGTCAGGAAAAGCACGACTAAACCGGCTACAATGGTATTTATAGTTCTGTCAAACATATACCCCTCTTGTATTTGGTTGTTATATGACATTAAGCTGTCATAAATCGAATATGATTGAAAAAAGGGAAATATAAAATTAGAAAAAAAGCCCTGCCTCCTTTCGGAAACAGGGCTGAGTAGAATTAAATATTGGAGAGCTTTACTTAATAAAGAGCATCTCGCGGTACACCGGAAGCGGCCAGTAGTCATCAGCCACATATCGCTCTAAAAAGTCGATGGCATCCCGAATATCTTTCATAATCGGAAGCACATCCGTTTCCACTTTCCTGGCGTGATCGGAAGTATCTTTGTAAGACAGTTTGCCCTGAACTTCAGCCAGCTTCTCAAGAGCAGTGTTCAGCCTGTTCAGCCCGTCATTCACTTTATTAAGCATATTGAGAGACCCTGAATGATCTAATCCCAGCGCTTTTGTTTGATCCACAGCTTTGCTGAGTTCCCCAATATACCGAACCACAGCAGGATAAATCATCGTTTTGGCTATGGATTCAATGGTATCCACCTCAATAGTGCGGGTGGTGATGTACTGCTCCGTCCAGATCTCTTTTCGGGAAAGCATCTCTTTCTTGTTCAATACTTTATATTTTTTGAACAGAGAAATGTTCTCTTTTTCCGTGAGATAGGGCAAAGCATCCGGTGTGGTTTTCAAATTAAGCAAACCACGTTCTTTTGCTTCATCCTGCCATTCATCTGAATATCCGTCTCCATTGAAAATAACAGCTTTGCATTCCTTCAGACGGTTGCTCAATACCTTAGCAAGAGCTTTTTCAATAGAATCCCCTTTCTTGGCTTTATTCAGATCTTCAGTCATATCTTCTATGGCTTCGGCAACAATGGTATTTAAAACCACAATGGGGAAGGAAGGTGACTGATTGGAGCCCAAGGCACGGAATTCAAATTTATTTCCGGTGAAAGCAAAAGGAGAAGTTCGGTTACGATCGCCGGCATGCTTCGGCAGGTGTGGAAGAACCGGACTTCCAAGTCCCAGCAAACCGCCTTGCTTCGAGCTCTTGGCACCACCACTGATCAGCTGCTCAACAATATCATTCAGCTGGTCGCCAATAAAGGAAGAAATGATTGCCGGCGGGGCCTCATTGGCACCCAACCTATGGTCATTTCCGGCATGGGCAACCGAAATTCGCAACAGATCCTGGTGACGATATACGCCCAGCAGCACGGCCGTGAAGAAGAACAAGAACTTCATGTTTTCGTGCGGACTTTCTCCCGGCTCCAGTAGGTTATCCCCTTCTGCTGTTGAAAGCGACCAGTTTAAGTGCTTACCGCTTCCGTTCAGCCCGTCAAACGGTTTTTCGTGAAGCAGACACTCAAGCCCGTATTTCTTGGCTACTTTTTTGAGCACCATCATGGTGAGCTGTTGGTGATCGGCTGCAACGTTAGACATTTCAAAAATCGGGGCCAGCTCATATTGACTCGGAGCTACTTCGTTATGACGGGTTTTAACCGGAATGCCCAGCTTGTATAATTCCTTCTCGGCCTCCAGCATAAACGAAAGCACACGCTCGGGAATAGAGCCGAAGTAATGATCATCCAATTCTTGTCCGCGCGGCGGTTTAGCGCCCACCAGGGTACGGCCGGAAGTCAAAATATCAGGGCGGCGGTACACGAATTCCTGATCTATTAAAAAATACTCCTGCTCACATCCAACAGTAGAGTTCACCTTTTTGGACTCGATGCCGAATAACTTCAATGCTGCTTTTGCGGCTTTATTCAGTGCATCACTGGAGCGAAGCAGAGGGGTCTTATGATCCAGCGCCTCTCCCTTCCAGGAAGCAAAGGCGGTTGGGATACACAAATAGGTTCCATTTTGATTTTCTATTAAAAAAGCCGGAGATGTTGGATCCCAGGCTGTGTAACCGCGTGCTTCGAAAGTGGGGCGTAAACCACCGCTCGGAAAGCTGGAGGCATCCGGCTCCCCCTGAATCAAATCCTTTCCGGAGAATACTGCCATGGCGCCTCCACCCTGGTTAGGCGTAATAAAACTGTCATGCTTTTCAGCAGTTGATCCGGTTAACGGCTGAAACCAGTGGGTAAAGTGGGTAGCGCCTTTTTCGGTAGCCCAGTCTTTCATGGCCAAAGCAACGGCATCGGCAACATCAATATTCAGAGACTCCCCTTCATCAATTGTTTTCTGAAGATCTTTCCAGGCTGCTTTGGGAAGGCGTTCTTCCAGCTTGTCGAGAGTCAGCGTATTCTCCCCGAAAATTTCAGGGATATCCATCGTTGAGTTTTTGGCTTTCCCGGGCTTGAAGTTCCGGGCGGCGGCTAAGTTATCGTAGCGTTGTGCGACTTTGGTCATGATTGTTAAAATAATTTTGTTATTAAGTAAAAATGACGACCAAATATAAAGCTACCTATTAATTATACGCAAATAATTAAGTCATTTCTTTTTTAACAATTAATAAAAGTAACTATTTTTTATTCTCAACTTAATTATTTTACTTAGAAGCGCTTCCAGCCGGAGTTTGGCTTAATATATTTTTCCAGAAAATGAATTGACTTCACTTTTTAAGCCCCTGTCAAAAGTTGTATCTTCATCGAATAAGTTATCCACAATAAATCACCGAATTTTTCCCGTTGAAAGAATCAAAATTTGCTCTTTGGGTTGAAGCCGCCCGCCCACAAACCCTTGCTGCTGCGCTTGTTCCCGTTTTAGTTGGAGCCTCCCTCGCCTGGCAGTCTCACTCCCTGAACTGGGTCAATACATCGGTCGCCCTGATCTGTGCATTCCTTATACAAATAGGTACCAATTTCGCCAACGACTACTTCGACTTTGTGAAAGGCTCCGACACGGACGAACGCATAGGCTTCCGGCGGGCAACGGCGGCCGGACTGATTTCTGCTGATGCCATGAAAAAAGCTACCATCCTCACTATGGGACTGGCTTTTGTACTCGGACTCTACCTGGTTTGGGCTGCCGGGTGGGTGGTCTTAGCGATCGGAGTTCTATCCCTGATTTTTGGAATTCTTTACACGGGTGGACCTTTCCCTCTGGGTTATAATGGGCTGGGGGATATTTTTGTGTTTATCTTTTTCGGGATTGTAGCGGTTATGACTACTTATTATGTGAATGCCCTTGAATGGTCGGGAGCTTCTTTCTGGGCATCCCTTGCCGTGGGTGGACTTTGTGTGAACATCCTGGTCGTCAACAATCTCAGGGATGTTGAGCAAGACCGGAAATCCGGGAAGCGTACCATCGGTGTTCTGTTTGGGGAAATTACCCTGAAATTTGAGTACCTGATGATGATTGCGCTGGCCTTTGCCATCCCACCTCATTTTTATGTGCAACTGGGTTATAATTTGTGGATTATGTTGCCTTACCTAAGCCTGCCGTTAGCGGGATATTACACCTACAGAATTTGGACAGAACAAGACAAAACCCAACTAAACCCCATGCTTGAACGAACGGCCCAATACATGGTTATTTTTGGTGTTTTGCTATCCATCGGCATACTGATGAATTAATGCTGAAGTACTACACATACCGCCTTCCCTTCAAGCAACCATTCCGGACAGCCGGGTCTGAGTTTTCGCACCGGGAAGGTATTATCCTGGTTTATAAGGAAGACGGTATTGAAGCTTACGGTGAAATTGCTCCTCTCCCCGGCTTTTCAGAGGAATCTTTGGAGCAGATTAAGGAAGTCCTTAAAATTAATCATGAACATCTGCAGGAAAGCATCCGTACAGGCGAAGGTAAACAAACTCTGACTGTATTGGATCAAATTCACCGCTTCCCTTCCCTCAGCTTTGGGATTGATGCTCTTTTGCACGACCTGGAAGCAAAGAAAGCCAATAAACCGTTGGGCCGTTTTCTTTTTCCTGATTTTCCGGAGTCTGTAAAAGCAAATGCCACCCTCTCCATACAAGAACCCGCACAGGTAATCAGCAAAGCAAAGGATTTAACAGAGCAGGGTTTCACCACCTTGAAGGTAAAAGTAGGTAAGAACTTTAATGCTGAACTTAAATTATTGCAGGATCTCCGACACCAATTTCCGGACCTGGCAATCAGGATTGATGCCAACCAAAGCTGGACCAAAGACGAAGCCATACAGAATCTGAAGGCGTTGGATTCGTTGAATATTGAGTATTGTGAACAACCGGTTCACAAAGATAAATTTTCAGATATGGCGGCTGTTCAGGAAGCTATAAAAACTCCCGTTGCTGCAGACGAATCTTTACGGAACAAAAAGGATGCCACTGAACTATCAGAGCTTAAGGCCGGCCGCCTGTTTATTGTAAAACCTATGCTATTGGGTACATTCGATACTATTTTCGTAACAAAACGTACGGCAGATACTCATAATATAGAAGTGGTGGTTACAACTATGCTCGAATCAGCAGTGGGAAGAGCAATGACATCCATCCTTGCAGCGGGTTTGGGAAATCAAAAACGGGCACATGGATTGGCGACCGGAAGTTTGTTGGACAATGACATCAGTTCGGATGAATGGATGAACAATCCCGTCATTCGGTTCCCGGAAAAAGCCGGGCTGGGAATTTCACTGGATATGGAAGGATTAAAAAAGTTATTTTAAGTATATGTTTAAGTCACGGTTACATATGTTTGAGTTTAAGAAAAAGGAAGCGCCGCACGTGTTTCTGTCTTCTCAGCATGGCATGTACACCTACAGTGATTTAGAACGCTTCACCGCTTTCTTCAAAGATTTGGTTGAAGAAAAAGCCGATTCGCTCAAATGGCCCGTTGCTTTTCTATCTGAGTCGAGCGATATGCTGATATTCGGAATTGCCGCCTGCTGGAAGCTGGGCATCCCCTTCATTCCCATCAATCCCAAGGTTAAAGACGATGAACTGAAGGAATACCTCGAAGCGCTGAAACCCGTACTCGTTTTTACCGATACGGGAAACCGGCGGCGACTTGGAGACGACCACGTGGTTAAGATGGACGAGAATTTTTTCCTGAATGCTTTCACGCATGATGTCCGAAATATTGATCTTCCCGAACCGGATTCCATTAAAGACTCCCAGATCTTTGGTTACTTTTTTACTTCAGGTACTACCAGCAAGCCCAAGGTAGTTCCCCTTAAACGCCGGCAGATTATAAGCGCTGCTGAAGCTTCTGCACAAAATTTTAAACCCGACCCCAATCATTTTTGGCTGCTGTGTCTTCCCCTGAATCACATTGGAGGCATTTCCATCATTCTTCGTTCGGTTATTTATGATACAGCTATTTATCGCCTGGGTGAATTTCATGAGGAAATGGTGAAGGAATTCCTGGGCGAGAATAAACGCTTTCAGGCCGCTTCCCTGGTTCCCACTATGTTAAAGCGCCTGCTGGATGATCCGCTGTTCAAAACCCACCGGGAATTTAAATCTATTTTGTTGGGTGGCGGACCCATTTCAGAAACCCTGCTGAAAAAATCGGCCGAGCGAGGCATTCCTATTGTATCCAGTTACGGGATGACGGAAACCTGCGCCCAAATTATAGCCAATCCCCTGCTTGCTCCCTCAGGCATGTACACGCCGCTCAAGAGCGTAGGCAAGCCCTTCCCGCCAAATGAAATGCAGATCCGGGATGACAACGGAAAAGTACTCGGTAAAAATCAGTCGGGCGCCCTGTGGCTGAAAGGCCCGCAGGTTTTTGACGGGTATTACGACAGCAACGAAAACGAAAACCGCTTTGATGACGACGGCTGGTTTAACACCGGCGACTATGGCCACATGAACGGCTTCGGGCACCTGTTCATTGAATCGCGCCGAAGCGACCTGATTATTACCGGCGGCGAAAACGTGAACCCTGCCGAAGTGGAAGAAGCCATGCGTAAGCTCTCCACCATTGATGAAGCCGTGGTGATCGGACTGCCGGATGAAGAATGGGGCCAAAAAGTAACGGCTGTAGTTACACTGAAAAACGGCAAAACTCCCGAGCTGGAAGAAATCCGGGAAGAATTAAAATCTCACCTTACCGATTTCAAAATTCCCAAAGAGCTAAAGATCGTTAAAGACTTTCCTAAAACCGGCACCGGCAAAGTGAAGCGCTGGGAGCTGGTTAAGCAGTTTGGGTGAGGACCTCACTCTTTCCGTTCCCCGTCATTTCTGCCCCTACCCTGTCATTCCTGCGCAGCCCGGAATCCGGGTATTTGATAAGCGAATGATCGAACGACCGATTTTCGATGGGCGATTTATAAAATATCCACGGGGCTTTTGATGTAGTTGCCGCCTTTGTTGATGACGTGCGCCCCGTTAGAAATTAATCCGCTCCAAAATATATTTTTAGCCTGTTTCTGATATATCTCTTGCCCATTCCTGATTTTAAATATTTTTCTCTGGCTATGGCATCATCCCCTCACACAATTCATTTCAAAGTCGTCATGCTGAATTTATTTCAGGATCTTGAATTGCGAATGATCGAGTGACCGATTTTCGATGGGCGATTTATATAAGATCTACAGGGCTTTTGATGTAGTTGCCACCTTTATTGATCACGTGCGCCCCGTTATAAATTAATCCGCTCCAAAATATCTCTTGAGCCTATTTCTGATATATCTTTTGCCCATACCTGATTTTAAATACTTTTCTCTGGCTTTGGCATCATCCCCTCACGCAATTCATTTCAAAGTCGTCATGCTGAATTTATTTCAGGATCTTGAATTGCGAATGATCGAGTGACCGATTTTCGATGGACGATTTATATAAGATCTACAGGGCTTTTGATGTAGCTGCCGCCTTTATTTATTACATGGGTGTAAACCATGGTCGTCTTCAGGTTTTTGTGGCCCAGCAGTTCCTGTACGGTGCGGATGTCGTAGCCGTTTTGAAGGAGATGCGTTGCAAAGGAGTGGCGAAATGTATGACAACTCGCTTTCTTATTAATTTGGGCTTTATGGAATGCTTCTTTAACTGCTTTCTGAATTGTTGAGCCGGAAATATGGTATCGCTGCCATTTACCGCTCCGCGGATCTTTTGCCCTGGTTTTAGAAGGAAATATATATTGCCAACCCAATTCGGTTTCTGCATTAGGGTATTTTCGTCTTAATGCTTTTGGCAGTACCACGCTTCCATATCCCTTATTTAGATCTTTGGCGTGTAAGTTTCTCACTTTCTGAATATGGGTCTTCAGTAAAGGCTGCAATCTTTCCGGTAATATGGTCACCCGATCACGAAGTCCCTTACTATTTCTGACATTGATCTGTTGATACTCAAAATCAAGATCGTGAACTCTAAGCCTGAGTGCCTCAGAAATCCTGAATCCGGAGCCGTAGAGTAACTGCACAACTAACTTTTTTACTCCCGATAGGTGTTGCAGTACCCTTGCTACTTCATTTTTTGAAAGTACCACAGGAAGGCGTTTTGGTTTCTTTGCTCTTTTCAGATCATCCAGTGTTCCGAAAGGTTGTTCGAGTATATGCTCGTATAGAAAAACAAGAGCGCACAAGGCCTGGTTTTGGGTGGAGGCTGCTACATTTATATCGTTGGCCAGGTAATTCAGATAATCCACGATCTCGGATTTAGCCAATTTGCCCGGATGCCTGAAATCATGAAACTTTACGAACCTCCTGATCCAATTGGTATAAGCGTTTTCTGTTTTGTAGCTGTAATTCCTGCGTCTTATTTCGGTACGGACTTGCTCTAAAAGTTTTGGTTTTTTCATGAGATACTCTTACTTGCCTTTTTAAGTAAGAGCGGTTTCAAAGCCATTCCTTACAGATTTTATCAGGAAATATTATCCGGAATTTTTTGAGGATATAATTCCTGATAACATACTTCAATTGATATCAGGGACTTATAATTAACACATTTGTCATTTTATAAAGAATTTTTGCACATTCCCTCATTCCAAATAATTATATGTTATACGTTTTACATTAAATCCTAAATATGTCCAAGGTTGATATTTTAAATAAGTTTGGTGAGCCAGACTTGAAAATGAATCGATTCAAGTTATGGGTTCATGGAAGACAGTTTCCTAAATCAGATGATTTTTGGGATGGAAATTGGTTAAATATATCGGCCTATTGTGGAGAAAGTGGAGCAAGCGTTTACACAGATGGTGCAATAGTACATCTTACTGAAATAGAAAAATGGTTAACAGTTTGCCAAGACTTGAATCAAAAGCTTAGTGGAGTTGCAGAATTAAAATTCCTTGAACCAAATTTAGTATTTGAAATAAGATTGCATAAAGGAAGTGGCACTTTAAAAATATATATCACTCCTGATCATTTGAATCAAGATCATTGGTTCACCTTCGATATTGACCAATCATATCTGTCCTCTATCATATTAGATTGCAAAGAGATTTTGAAAAAGTACCCTGTAAAAAATGAAGAAAACGTATAACAAGCGCATCAACTGGGACGCGGACATGCTGTTGGTTATCAGAATTGCTTGTTTATAAATTTTAATCGTTAATTAACTCATAATCTCCGCGCCCGTTATGCGCTGGGTCGTTATAGAACCTTCAAAAATCATCTATTCGTGAAGTAGCCGGAAACATCTAAACTGCACAGCAGCTCAACTTCTTCACGTCTTTGTCGAAAGTGAGTGCAGCAAGCTTAATCCCTTCGGAAAGAGTCAGGTAGGGATGAAATTCCGACTTAAGTGACTGAATGGTTATCCCGTGACGAATCGCCAGAGCCAGTTCCATCAAAAGTTCCGAGCCCTCCGGTGCCAAAATACGAGCTCCAATCAAGTGGTCATTATCTTTGTTTCGGATCAACTTGATAAAACCACGTGTATCTCTCGCAGCAATGGATCGGGGTACATTGTCCAGCGTAAGTTTCGTTGCTTGATAGTTAAGTCCAGCTTCTTCCGCTTGCTGTTCATCCATGCCCACACCGGCCACCTGTGGATCAGTGAAAATAACCCACGGTAAGACTGAAAAATCGGCTTTTCCATGACTATCTCTCATTGCATTTTCAGCCGCAATTTTACCTTCATAGGCCGCCGTATAAACGAACTGCCGTTCGCCCAGTACATCGCCGGCGGCAAAGATGTTGGACGTCTTGGTTCGCATGGTTTCATCAACGGGAATGTAATTTCGTCCTTTGGTGTCAATTCCATTAGATTTAAGATTCAGGTTCTCTGTATTTCCCTGCCTGCCGGTGGCAACTAATATCTGATCGGCT